>CAMBVS010000038.1 GCA_945871425.1 Rhizobium sp. Q54
AGCCGGAAAAACCCCCGGAATGACCGGCAAGACATTGAATTAACTAACCATTATAACCGCGCACCAAGCCAGGACCCAAAACCACATCACCCCAAAAAATACAACAACGTCGCGGTTACCCGTCACAGATGCAGCGTGGTCGGTCAGGCTAGATCCGACCTCCCACGAGCTGCAAATTCAGGGCGATCGAAACTTAACTGAGCTATACCGCCGCCGCCTGCGATAGGCTTTCCAGGCCACCGGAGAGGTCATGCCCAGCCGTCGCAAGCCCACCCCACAGCTGCCCCTGCCATTGACGGGGTTGGCAGAACTCGCGGTCCCGCTGCAGCCCGGTGACGACAAAGCTTTCGTCGTACCTGCGAGCTGGCTCGGAACGCCGATCGAAATGCGCCTCGAACACAGCCTTGCAACGGTCAGGCACACCGATATCGAGGGCCAGACCCAGGAACAGCGCGCCGCTGCGATACGGGCCAGCCTCGCCGGCGATCGCGACGCGGTCACCCAACTGATCGGCGCCGTCATCGCGCGTCGGATCACCGAGGCGGTTCCCGCCAAGACATCCTCGGCGGTTTCCAAGGAGGCCTGCCTCACCATCGCCTGCCGGCTCGCCGAGAATTTCCTGGCGGAGCCCGCCGCTCTCGACAAGGTGGCGCGCTGGATCGCTGTCTCGGTCTCCGCCTGGGCTGCAGCCGACCGGGCGCAGAGCGTGGAGATCCTCGCCCGGCGCCTGGCGTACCTCGTCTCGATCCACGCCGAAGATGCCGCGGGTCCACTCGTCGAGCTCTTGCTGCCGCCGAACCGGCCGTCGGGCTACCTCGAAAACCTGCTGCGCTCGCCTGAAGCCGCCGCAGCCGAGCACGCGCTGCCGCAGATCCCACCCGGCACGATGATCGTGCTCGCGTCGGGACATTTCCACGACATCCGCGAGGCGCTCTACAAGAACACCTTCCGCAAGGTCGAGGGCACGCCCTGGCCGACGGCCTCGCTCAAGCGGAACGGTGCCAGCGGCTACGCGCAGCTCAGGCCCGCGGTCATGGACTCGGAGCCGCTGCTGCCGGGCTCGCGCCTCCAGGCCTGGGTCACCACCATGTGGCGCCAGCAGAGCGAGCTCTCCGATCTCGACGCCGACGGTCTCGATGCGCTCTGCGCTCTCTATCTCAGCCAGGCCCGTGCGCCCGACGACGCGGCGGTCGCCGACGTCGACGAGATCCTGGCCATGCGCGGTCTCAAGCCAAAGCGCGGCGGCCAGGGTCGGCGGGGCGGCTACGAGCCGGAGCAGCGCGCCGAGATGCTGAAGGCGCTCTCCCATATTCAGAACCTCTGGATCGACATCGGCGAAGTCCGGGTCTACGAGGGCGCTGGCGACGGCCGGCGGCAGCGATCGTCGACTCTCAAGACCCTGCAGAGCCGCCCCTTCATCATCACCGATCGCATGGGCCAGGTCCGTCTCGACGGCTATCTCGACGTCGAGCGCTTCATCTTCCGGCCCGGCAAGGCCTTCGCTGCCTTCCTCTTCGGCGCCGGTCGCCAGACCGGCCTCCTGTTCCAGCGCGCGCTTCAATACGATCCGGTCCGGCGGAAATGGGAAAAGCGCCTGACGCGCTATACGAGCTGGCAGTGGCAGGCCCATGCACGCAACGGCCAGTTCATTCAACGCTTCTCGGTCCGCACCCTGCTCGACGCCGTCGGCGAAGCCCTGAACGACCGTTATCCGGCGAAGACACGGACCCGTCTCGAGAAGGCGCTGTCGACGATGAAGGCCGATGGCGTGATCACCACCTGGCACTATGTCGGCAGGTCGCTCGACGGGCTCAACCGTCACGGCTGGGGTACGCAATGGCTCGATGCCGAGATCGCCATCGAAGCGCCGCAGATGATCCGGGACTACTATCTCCGTTCGGTCGAGGCGGAGCCTCTGGCTCTTGCCGATGCTTCGCCCGGTACCGAGATGGCGGAGCGAGTGCGTTATCATCGTCGGATGCTTGGTCTCTCGCAGGAAGAGGCGGCGCAGCGTCTCGGGATCCGCCAAGGGCATTTCAGCAAGCTCGAACGAGGACGCGTGCGGCCGTCGGAAAAGCTCCGCCACGAGATCGAGACCTGGCTCGGGGAATGACTATTCCTGGCTGAGCATAACGTCGGGGTAACGAATCACCATACCCATCGGCACTCGCACAACTGTCGTCCCCACCCAGGACGGGTCCGCGGTCGAGCCGTCACCGATCGACGTGACTGACACCGGACACGACGAATGACATCGGCATTCGATCCTGGCGTCGCCCTGGCCCTGGCGGACCAGCACCAGCTTGCAGGGGACATCGGCGGGGCCCTCGCTCTGTATGATCGTCTCCTCGTCCAGGCTCCCGGCTTCTGGCCCGCCCATGCCAACCGCGGCCTGGCGCTGGCGGTCATTGGCGAGACGCAGGCCGCCCGTGCCGGCTTCCGCCGTTCGATCGTGCTCGAACCGATGGCGGCGCCGGCCATGCGCAACCTCGCCGACAGCCTGCAGGCAGGTGATCCGAAAGCGGCGCTGGCCGTCGGGCGCGCCTTGGTTGCCGCAGCCCCGGAGGCACCGGACTCCTGGCTCAGCCTCGGCTGCATCGAGCTCGTCCAATCACCGCCCGGGCAGGCGGGTCGTCCTCTTCGCCGCGCGCTGGCGCTGGCGCCTGCCCTTGGCGACGCGTTTGTGGCCTTGGGCGCGACACAGCCGGAGGCCAAGCTCGCCTTGCTTCGTCGCGCCGCCGCCGGAAGCGTCACGCCAGCACCCATGGTCTCGCTGGCACGACAGACCATTGCGAGCGGTTTGCTTCAGGAGAGCCGCCGGTTGCTTCGGCGAGCCATCGCGATCGACCCCGGCCATGGTGACGCGGTGGTCGAGCTGACCGCGGCCATCGACAGCGCCGCCTCCGCCGTCGAGCTCCATCGCTGGGCCCGGCGCGCGCTTGCCCTTGTCTCCGACTCCGTCGTGGCCTGGAACAACCTGGGGACGGCTGAGCTGGGGCTCGGTCAACTGGCGGAGTCGGAGCGTTCCTTCGCCGAAGCGATCCGGCTCAAGCCCGATCTGGCCGAGGGACACTTCAACCGCGCGACCCCCTTGTTCCTGCTCGGTCGGACCGAGGAGGCGTGGCTCGAATACGAGTGGCGCTGGCGGATCGATCGTTTCGAGAAATCGCCGAGCACCGCTCCGAGATGGAACGGCGAGCCGCTGGCCGGGCGCCGGCTGCTGGTCCATGAAGAGCAGGGCCTCGGGGACACCCTGCAGTTCGTGCGCTACCTGCCGCTCCTCGCGGGCAGACACGAGTCCGTTTCCATGCTTTGCAACCCGCGCCTCGTAAGGCTGCTCAGCAGCTCCTTTCCGGGCATCGCCGTCGCGCCCAAGCCGACGATCCCCGACCACGACCTGGCTGCGCCTCTTCTCAGCCTGCCGCACCTGCTCGGCAACGCTCAGCGTCTCCTGCCGCCGGTGCCTTATCTCCTCAGGCCGGAGGCCGCGCAGATCGAGGCCACCGGTCGCCTCAAGGTCGGGCTGGTGTGGGCGGGAAACTCCAGCCACCCGCGTGACCGGGACCGGTCGATCCCGCTCGAGCGGCTGAGACCCTGGTTCGACGTGCCGGACATCGCCTGGTTCTCGTATCAGGTCGGACCGCGACAGTCGGACGTCGCCGATCTCGGTCTTGAGGCGACACTGCCTGATCTCGGCCGACTTCAGCCCGATCTGTACGAGGCGGCGCGCGTTCTTGCCGGACTCGATCTCCTCATCACGGTCGACACCGCCGCCTGCCATCTCGCCGGTGCCCTGGGCGTCCCGGTATGGCTTCTGCTCGCCTGGGTTCCGGATTGGCGCTGGGGCATGACCGGCGTGAAGACATCCTGGTATCCCTCGATGCGCCTCTTTCGGCAGCGCGAGAGAGGCGCTTGGCAGTCGGTGATCGGCGAGGTCCGAACCGCCCTTGCCGAGGTCCTTGCCGGTCGCCCGGAGCGACACCTCGCGCCTTGAAACGTCAAAGCCGACTGGATATCTAGAGGCACGTCGAGATCAAACATTCGGAACGATCATGAGTGCTTCACGGTTGCTCGGCGCGGCAATGTTCCTGGCGCTCCTTAGCTTCGCGCCGCCTTCGTTCGCCGCCGATCTCAAGGATGCCGAAGCGGCCCTGGCGGCGGGCCGGCACGCGGACGCCCTGCCGATCCTCAAGCCTCTCGCCGAGGCCGGTGATCGCGATGCCCTGACGCTTCTCGGCGGCCTTCAGGTTGCCGGCATCGGTGGTCCGCAGGATCTGCGATCGGCCTTCGATCTGTTCACCAAGGCGGCCGCCCAGGGCCAGCCATTCGCCCAGTACAATCTCGGTCTCATGTACGCCCGCGGCGATGGCGTAGAGCCCGATCTGGGAAAGGCCGTCACTTGGTACCGGAAGGCGGCGACCCAGGGCGTCGTCGTCGCGATGACCCAGCTGAGCCACCTCCTTGTCGATGGCCGCGGCGTTGCCAAGGATGCGCTCGAGGCACGGCAATGGCTGGAGCGAGCCGCCAAGGCCGGGGACGCGGAGGCCCAGAATCAGCTAGGCATTTTACTTGCAAACGGCGTCGATGTTCCGGTCGAGCCGGTCCAGGCCTATGTTTGGTTCTTGCTCGCCGACCGGTCCGGCTTTAAGGCTGCACGACGGAATGTGGAGATTTTAGGCCCGCGGCTTTCGATGGGGGAACGAACGAAGGCCGAACAGACAGCGGCGGCATGGCAGCCGACGGTCGAGGGGACGGAGAAGTGACCGCCTTGCGCATCCGGTTTCGATCGTCTTCGGAGCCGAGAGGCGAAAGGCCCTGTGCAACGGAGAGGGATCGATGACGGAAAACAAGACCAGGACCGCTTGGGATGACGTTGAGGACGCCTGGCAGCTCTGCGATCAGGTGAACAACGACGAAGAGACCTACAAGGACGGCAATCCGCCGCTCGCCTGGGCGAAGGTCTTCAGTCTGTCTCCGCTGATCGATTTCGAGCGCACCCAGCGCGAGGGCGGTGGCAATCCCCCGCTCAGGATCTTCCTCAAGACGGCTTACGGCATCGAGTTCCGGCCGGACACCAAGAAGTGGATCGTCTTCCGTCACGGCCCGGTCGACATCTCCAACATCACCTGAGCGGTCGCACCCGACGGCCTCGCCCCGCCGTCCACGGCGGGGCGAGCGCCGGTATTGGCCGATGACCGACGATCCGACGGCTCGGCGGTTGATCGACGACGCTTTCGCCCGGCATCAGGCCGGAGCGCTGGTCGAGGCGATATCCGGTTATCGCCGTGCCATCGTGCTCACCCCTGCAAGCGGCTTGGCGTTTCGCTGTCTGGCGCACGCCAGAAGTCTCGGAGGCGATGTAGCGGCCGGCGACCGGGAAGCCGCTCGCGCGCTTGCATTGGATCCGGCGGACGGAATCGCCCACCTGCTCCGGGGCTATGCCGCGATACGTGGCGGCCGCCGCGACCTGGCTCGTCCGTCGCTGCAGCGAGCCGTGGCCCTCGCCCCCGGAACCTTTGACGCCCTCAACAATCTGGCGGCAGCACCCTCGCTCGAAGAAGGTCCGGTTGAGACGGCGCGCTGGGCCGGCCGCGCGCTCGCTCTCCAGCCGTCATCCCCGGAGGCTCGCCTCAATCGCGCAAATGCCTGGCTCGCTCTCGGGCGCTGGCGGGACGCCTGGGCGGATCACGAGCTTCGCCTCCCCCTCCAGGGCTCTTACCCGCATCTGCTATCCGGCGAACGCTGGCGAGGCGTGCAGGCGCCTTCGGCACGGCTTCTGGTTCACGACGAGATCGGCTACGGCGATGTCTTCAATCATCTCCGCTACTTGCCCTTGGCGCGCGAATGCGTCGGCCGCCTGCTGCTCGAGGTGAAACCCGGTCTGGCGCGTCTGCTGGCAGGCTTCCCGGGAGTCGATGCGGTGCTCGAACGCGGCGCGAGCCCGCCGTCGCCGGCTGCGTACGACCTCTATGTACCGATCGAGAGCCTGCCAGGTATCTTCGAAACGACGATCGACCGGGTGCCGATCGAGGAGCCGGGACCGCGCCCGCCGGAGGCGATTCTCTCTCGGTGGCGAGGCGTGCTAGGCCGGACCTCGGCCCGGCGTGTCGGTCTCGTCTGGGCGGGCAATCCCGGAAGCGGTCTCGATGCCTCGAGATCTTGCCGGCTCGAAGACTTGGCGCCGTTGGCCGAGCTGTCGGGGATCGAGTGGATCTCCTTGCAGAAGGGACCCGCCGAGACGCAGCTGCAAGACGGCAGCTTTCCCGCCGCGGTTGCTCCGCTCGGTGCGCGGCTTGCCGACTTCGCCGATACCGCTGCTGTGCTCAGCGAACTCGATGCGATCGTAACGGTAGAAACCGCCGTCGCGCATTTGGCCGGCACCCTCGGCTGCCCCACAGCCATTCTGCTCTCGCGCTGGCCCGCCTGGCGATGGCTCCTCGATCGCGACGACAGCCCCTGGTATCGCAGCGTCAGGCTGTTCCGCCAGCGCATCGCCGGCGACTGGTCGGCCCCGGTTGCAGCGGTCCGGGCGTGGCTCGACGAAGGACCCTAAGGGCGCACGCCAGCACAATGCCGTCGCCACATCTGGCGATACGCTTCTTCCAGTGCGCGAGCCTGGCTGGCGTGGTCCATAACCGCCGAGCGCCTCAGGCGCTCGCGAAGGACGGGTCGCAGGGCATGGAGGCGCGACCGCTCCGAAATTCGAGCTACGGCGCGCTCGACATAGCTGTCGACATCCGGGGCGACGAAATCCTCGAGGCCGAGGAGCCGCGCTAGCTCGGCACCGACGCGGCCTACGAACCGATCGCCTTCGAGCGTGAGGACCGGGACGCCCATCCAGAGGGCCTCGAACGAGGAGGTCGCCCCGCCGAAAGGAAAAGTATCCAAGATCAAGTCGACGTCGCCGAGGCGCGAGAAATGCCCGGTCACGTCCGGCACGCTCGGCAAGAACTCGATCCGCCCGCCGACTTCAGCCATGGCGTCGAGGACGCGCCGCCGGAGGGCCGCATCCTCGAAAAAGCCGTGATAGGCGAGACGGAGGCGAGCGCCGGACACGCGCCCGAGGATCTGCCGCCAGGCCGCGAAGACATCGTCGTTCAGCTTGCCGGGATTGTTGAACGAGCCGAAGACCGGGAAGGCGCTTTCGCCTCTCGGCATCGGCGGCGGGGCATTTGCGGGTGCCTCGAAGGTGTAGAAGACGGGCAGGCGATGGACGCGTTCTGCGAACCGACCCTCCCAGCCCGGCGGAGTCAGGCCGGCATCGCTCAGCCAATAGTCGATCGCCATAAGGCCTGTGGTTGCCGGTGCATGGAAGCTCACCTGGATCGGTGCCGGGCGCCGCGCGGCGAGAGCGAGGCGGTTCGCTGCCGTGTGTCCGCCGAGAAAGACGAGCACGTCGACCTGGTCGTTGCGGATCCGCTCGGCGATCTCAGCGTCGCTCGAGCCGGCCGTCGACGCCCAGCGGTCGGCTCGCCTCTTGAAGCGCTCGGTGACGACGTCGGGCCGCGACGCCTCGGCATAGCAATGCACGGCGACCCGCCTCCGATCGTGCCTTTCGATCAGCTCCACGACGTTGCCTGCCACCGGATGATGGCGGAGGTCACCAGACACGTAGCCGATGACGAGGCGCCGCTCCGGCTCGCGGCCCGGCCCGTGGACGAAGGCAACGCCCCGGAGTGGCGCGGCATAGAAGCGCTCCCATCGGCGCGCTTCGGCAAGCTGCTCGGCATCGCCGGAAGCCGGGTCGGAAAGCATGGTGAAGAGGACGTTGCTGTGGAATTCGGGCGTCGGTCGTATCGAAAGACCGCGTCGTTGCAGGCGCACCGCATCGGTCGGCCGGCAAAGCCCGAGCTGGATCGAGCCGTAATTGATCCAGGCCACGCCGGTAAAGGGGTCCAATGCCAGGGCGCGGCGGCTGGCGCGCGCGGCCGCACCCAGCGCCGCGCTCCGGAGCAGCATGGCGCCGAGATTGGTCCAGGCGTCGGAAAAGGTCGGTTCGGCCCAGGTCGCCCGCATGAAGCCGAGCGCGGTTTCGCGAGCAAGACCGAAGGCGAGATGCGCCCGCGGATGCGCGGGTGCGATGATCAGCGACAGGCGCGCCTCCCGGTCGGCGGCGCCGGCAGCGCCGATCTCGCGCAACAGGAGAGCGAGGGAAACGCGGCTGTCGATCAGATCTGGCTGCCGGACCAGGGCACGCCCATACGCGGCGAGAGCTCCCTGGATGTTGCCGGCGGCCCAGGCCGCCTCGCCGAGATTGTGCTGTAGCGTCGGATCGGGACCGAGAATGGCGCCGGCCCGGATCAACCATCTCTCGGCGTCACGGGCGTGCCCGAGCTGATGGAGGACGACGCCGAGAAGATGCGGGAGCAGCCCCTCCGATGCGTGCTCGCAGAGAAGCCGTGCATAGGCCAGGAGGGCCGTCGAGAGATCGCCGGACCGATGCCGCGCGGTCGCCTCCTCGAAGGTGAGTATCCGCGCCGCGCCGGTCATGCCGGAACGATCATGCCGGAGCGGCGGGCGAGACCGAACAGTGCGTCCTCGATGCCGCGAGCGTGCGCCACGCCGTCGAACAGCGGCGACCGACGGACATCATTGCGCAGCGCCGACCTGAGATCCTTCCGCCGCGGCTCATCGCCTGCGAGGGCGACGGCGATCCGCACATAGTCGTCGACGGTCTCGGCGATCAGGTCGGCATGCCCGACCCGCGCCAGAATGTCGGCGCCCATGCGGCCGAGGAAACGCGAGCCGGCAAGGGTCACCACCGGCGTTCCCATCCACAACGCCTCGATGGTTGCCGTATTGCCATTATAGGGAAAAGGATCGAGCACGACATCCGCGGCGGCGACGGCGGCCAGATGCTCGGCCCGCGACAGAGCCCCCGTCTCCAGGCGCAGGCGATCGGCGGCGACGCCGTGCCTGGCCATGAACCGGTACGCGCGGCCGGCAACCATCGGGTCCTCGAACAGCGTCTGGTACTTGAGGGTGAGCGACGCGCCGGGGGTGCGGCGGAGTATCTCGGCCCATGCAGCCAGAGTCGGCGGCGACAGCTTTGCCGGATTGTTGAAGGAGGCGAAACTCAGGCCAGCGGGGGTGGAGCGCGGCGGCAGGGGGGTGCCGTCGTCAAGAGCGGAGAAGAGGAACAGCGTCGGCACCCGCACGAGCGCTTCGGAGAACCACTCGGTGCTGTCGTCCGGATGCAGGATCCAGTCGGTGAGCCAGGCGTCGATCTCCGAGAGGCCGCTGGTCGCGATGTCGTGCAGGCTTACCTGGATCGGCGCCGCCTTTAGGCAGGGCAGCGAGCGTCGCGACCCCTCCTCATGAAGGGCCAGGAAGATGAGGACGTCGACCCCGTCCGCGCGAACCATTTCGGCAACGCGCCGATCGGTGAGCCCGGTGGTCTCGCGCCATTCGTCGACCAGGGTCGAGAGGCGCCGAGTCAGTCCGTCGCGATGGCCTTGGTCGGCGTAGGCAATGGTGCGCACGCGGTCGCGGCTGTGATCGGCGAGCAGGCCCAGGAGCTGCTGCGCCATCGGATGCGAATGCCACTTGGCCGAGACATAGCCGATGGTGAGACGTCTCCCCGCTTCTCTTGGCAACGCCGGCGGCAGCGGCCGGGCGTCCACCGTCGACCGTGCCTGGACTGCGGCACGACCATAGGCGGCGCGGCGATCCGCCTCACTGAGGCCAGGCAAATAAGACAACGCGCCGAGATGACTCGCCGCCGCCGCGGTGTTGTGCGGATCGGAGGCCAGCGCCCGCCGAAGCCATTGCGTGCCGCCGGCCGCCTCGCCGAGGGTGACGAGGATCGTGCCTAGCTCGGCGAGAAAGGCCGAGTCGTCCGGCGTCAGGACGAGCGCGATCACGATGACGGCGAGTGCGGCCGATGGCCGATTCAACCGGCGTTCGACAATGGCCAGGTTGAGGAGTGCATCGGCATAGGTCGGTGCTATTGCCACGGCCCGGGACAGTGCTGCCGCGGCTGGCGCGAGCTCATCCAACGCCAGATGGACGAGGGCGCGATTGTTGAGGGCTAAGGGATTGCCCGGCGCGAGGACCCGGGCCCGGTCGAGCCAAGCGCCGGCAGCGCGCTGATCGCCGGTCGCTTTCAAGCTGGCGCCGAAGTTGATCATGGCTTCGACCACTGCGGGTGCCAGGGCAATAGCGCGCCGCGCCGCCCTTAGGCTCGGGCCGCGTT
Source organism: Rhizobium sp. Q54 (assembly GCA_945871425.1). Lineage (GTDB taxonomy): Bacteria > Pseudomonadota > Alphaproteobacteria > SHVZ01 > SHVZ01 > SHVZ01. Next base: position 10,196 of record CAMBVS010000038.1, read on the forward strand.
CCTGCCGGCCTTCCAGGACGGCGGCGAGGCTGGCCCAGAGCTCGCCCCGGTCGGGTGCGAGGGTGACGGCGCGTAGAAAGGGCGACAACAAAGCCGGCCCAGCGGCGGCAGACGCCAGGCCGGCCAGGTGCCAGGCAGCCCAGTTGGGCGGGTCGGCCACGAGCAGGCCGCGAGCGGACCGGGCGGCGTCGGCGACGGCCCCGCGTCGCAGGGCGTCGACGATCGTGTCGATGGTGGGGGCGTCCGCGGTGCCGCGGGGGCTATCGTTCGTCATGCGGGCGCTGGTTTACTGGTGGCGGCGAGGCGGCGCAAGGCGTGCCGCGGATGCATGCGGCAACGGCGGCACTCTACCGCCGGATCGCCCCCTGATATCCTGCAGTCCGGTTCACCCGAGGACACCATGGCCAGCTTTCACATCGGCGAGCGTACCGTCGGCAGCGGCAGCCCCTGTTTCGTCATCGCCGAGGCCGGCGTGAACCATGACGGCGACGTCGACCTCGCCCATCGACTCGTCGACATCGCAGCCGATGCCGGAGCGGATGCGGTCAAGTTCCAGACCTTCGATACCGACGCCCTGATCACCGCCGATGCGCCCAAGGCGGCCTATCAGATCGAGACGACCGGCGCCGCCGAGAGCCAGCACGCGATGCTGAAGAAGCTGGAATTGCCGCGCGATGCCCACGCACGCCTCAAGTCGCACTGTGAGCAACGCGGCATGGTCTTCCTGTCGACGCCCTTCGATCCGCCCAGCCTCGACTTCCTGGCCGTGCTCGGGGTCTTGGCTTTCAAGTCGCCGTCCCAGGAACTCATCAACCTGCCGTTCCTTCGCCAGATGGCGCGCCACCGGCGACCGATGATCGTCTCCACCGGCAATGCCACGATGGGCGAGGTCGACGCCGCGGTCAGGACGATCGAGGCCGAAGAGGCGCCGTTCGGCCTGCTCCACTGCGTCAGCCAATACCCGGCCGAGGCGGCATCGGCCAACTTACGTGCAATGGACACGCTGGCTCGTGCATATCGGGTGCCGGTCGGGTTCTCCGACCATACGCTGGGAACGGCCGTCGCGGTCGCTGCGGCTGCTCTCGGCGCCACCATCTTGGAGAAGCACTACACGCTCGACCGTCGGCGGGCCGGCCCGGATCATCGCGCCTCGCTCGAGCCCGACGACTTGGCGGCCCTCGTCCGTGACATTCGTTCGGCCGAAGCCGCGCTCGGCGATGGTCGCAAGCGACCAGCGCCGGGCGAACCCGAAGTCGGCAAGGCCGCGCGGAAGAGCCTGGTCGCCGCGCGCGACCTGCCGGCCGGCACCGTGCTCGATCACGACTCCGTCGCCGCCAAGCGGCCCGGAACCGGCCTGTCGCCGGCGTTGACCGACATGGTGCTGGGACGACGGCTGCGTGTCCCTTTGGCGAAGGGCGCGCTCGTCACCTTCGAGGTGCTGGGCTGAAGGTTCGTGCCGTCAGCGCCCGGCCATGATCTCGAAGGCGCTCTCGAGGTTGCGCGCGAAGCGCTCCCCGTCGAGCAGCGGCGACGCCGCCATGTCCGCCCGCAGACGGCCGCGAAGCCGTCTTCGGGCGTCTGCATCCCGCGCAAGGCCGACCGCGATGGCAACGTACTCGTCTTCCGTGCGCGCGCAGAGTTCCGGGTGACCGATGGTCGAGAGGTAGCTCAGCGACTGGCGGCCGGCGAACCGGTCGGCGGCGAGGCTGACCAGCGGCACGCCCATCCATAGGGTCTCGACGGTGGTCAGGCCGCCGCAGAACGGAAACGGGTCGAGCGCCACGTCGATCCGGCCATAGGTCTTGAGGAAGTCGCCATAGGCGCTCCAGCCTTCGAGCAGAAGCCGATCCGGTGCGATGCCGTGCTGCGCGAAAGCGCGGCGGGTGTCGTCCCGTGCCGTCGCGGCATCGAAGGCGCCGGTCTTGAGCAGAAGCCGTGCCTCGGGAACGCCCGCGAGGATGCGCGACCAGAGGGCGACGGTCGGCCGGGTGACCTTCGCCGGCGCGTTGCAGCTGCCGAAAGTGACGACGCCATCGGTTTCCGAGGGCGGCGGGGAGACGTCCGGTGCATCCTTCGGCGGCTGGTAGCAGACGTAGCTGTCGGGGAGACGGAGAACGCGCTCGCTGAACCAGCGCTCCTCCCCTGGCGGGACCAGGTGGCGATCCGCGATCAGCCAGTCGATGGTCGAAAGGCCGGTGGTGCCGAAATAGCCGATCCAGGCCGCCTGCACCGGAGCGGGCCTGCGAGCGAAGAGCGCCAGCCGGCCGCCGCCGGTATATCCGGACATGTCGACGAGGATGTCGATGCGCTCGCGAGCGATCAGCAGGGCCGCGTCCTCGTCGTTCGTCGCGGTGATGTCGTGCCACCGCGTCGCGGCCGCCCTGAGCCCGACGGTCAGGTCGTCCGCCACCCGCGACATCGAGAAGCACTGCAATTCGACCCGACGCCGATCGAGGAACGGGACGGTCCCAGCGAGGAAGTACCCGACCGCGTGCCGCTTCAGGTCGCCGGATACGAGGCCGACGCGAAGCGCCTGACCGCGGGCAGCGACGGCCCGCGGCGTCGCCTTGACCGGCGGCGCATGCCAATGTTCCCAGGCTCGGGCTTCCGCGAGCAGATCGGCCGGTGTCGCGCTTGCCGCGTAGTTCAGGCACATGATGAAGGCGGCCCGCGCCTCCTGGCTACGCGGATCGACGGCGAGCGCGCGCCTGAACATGCCCACCGCCTCCTCCGCCCGGCCGATGTCCCGAAGCGCGACTGCGGCGACGACCAGCATCTCCACCTTCCGCGGATCGACGACGACGGCGCGCCTGGCCAAGCCGAAGGCCCTTCCCGGTTGGCCGAGCCGTCGGAGGACGAGCGCACTCAACGCCAGCGCCGCGCTCTGTCCCGGGGAGATCGACAGCGTCCGCCGCGCCGCGGTGTCGGAGATCATCTCGTCACCAAGTCCATGCGCAGCCGAGGCGTGGGCCAGCCAGGACTCCGCGTGATCGGGCTTCAACGCCAGGGCCTGGCGCATGAGGCGCTTGCCCGCGAGGTGATCGCCGAGCTGGAACCGGGTCATGCCGAGATTGACGCGAGCGTCGAGGAACGACGGATCGAGCGCGAGCGCAGCCTCGAACGCGACCACCGCTTCGGCCAGGCGACCGACCTGGCAGAGCGCGATGCCCAGGCGGCCGTTGAGTACGGGCTCGGGCCGCAGACGAAGAGCTTCCCGATAGGAGGTGATGGCGGGCTCGAAGGCGCCCAGAGCATGCCGCGCCTCGCCGAGCCGCGCATGAATCTCGGCTACACCCGGGTGGTGCGCCGCCGCGTCGGAAAGGATCGCTGCGGCCTCCTGGAGCCGGCCGGCCTTGAGCGCGGTCTGGCCCCGGGCCAGCTCAACGGGCGATGACGACCTCACGCCGCGGTCCGGATGGTCCGGTATGTGGACGTTGACAGGCCTTTGAACACCTTCGCATGGTGCGCGCGCCGAAAGCGCAGCACTGGGTCACTGGACATTGTCCGACTTCAACCTGGATACGGAATTCCGTGCATCGGTGACGTTGCACCAAGCCGGCCGGCTAGAGCAAGCCTCGCAGGGTTACCGCCGTGTCCTTGCCGCCGCACCGCATCAGCCGATCGTCATGGGCTACCTGGGAATGGCGACGGCTCAGGCTGGCTGGCACGGCGCCGCGGTCCGCGACCTTCGCCGGTCGCTGGCGCTCTCGGGAGAGGACGCCGCCGTCTGCAACAATCTCGGGAATGCGCTCTCCGCTCTTGGATGGCGGCATGAAGCCGCCAGAGCCTATCGGCAGGCAGTCGCGCTGGGACCGTCATTCGGTGCTCCTCATTTCGGTTTGGCGGAGCAGGAGATCGATCGCGGGCGCAAAGAGACGAGACTGCTTCGGACCATTGCATGTGATGCAGCATACGTACCCGCTTATCTTGCGCTGGCCCAGGTGAGCGTGGCGAGGACCCGTCGCCCGCGAGCCTGGTATTGGCTGCGTTGCGCAGCCGCGCTTTCACCCGCCGACCCTTTTACGCACGCAGTTACCGCCGATACCTTGCTCGGCGAGCGCCGGCCGGACGCCAGCCGGACTTCCTCGCTTCGCGCTTTGACCGTGAGCACTGACGTTGCGACCGCGCTCTTCCTGCTTGCCCGTGCGGCCGAGGAACTGAACGAGCTCGACGACGCCCGACGGCGCTTTCGCCAATGTCTCACGTCGCTCCCAGCGCATGGCCCAAGCCTCGTCGGACTAGGTTCGCTTGAACTGGGGCTAGGTCATCCTGACGTGGCGGTTGAATCTTACAAGCGCGCCGTCGCTTTGTCGGCCGCTGACGAGATAGCTGCCGGCAACCTCCTTTTCGCCTCAGCTTTTCTTGATCAGCCCGATCCACAGGCGCCGACGCGCTTGGCACACCGATGGGCAATGACCGGCGGCACGCCATCGGCGCGGCCACCGCCGCCTCCCGCGATACGACGGCCGAGACGTCTTCGCATCGGCTATGTCTCGCCGGAGTTCCTTAAGCACAGTTTCCTCTCGCAGCTTCTGCCCGTGCTCAAGCACCACGACCGGGCGCGGTTCGACATCTTCGCCTTCGGGCAGGCAAAGACGTCGGACGGTTGGACGTACAAGGTCCGCGAACGAGCCGACGCCTGGCGCGACCTCGGTGGTCTCGAACTCGATGCCCAAGCGGACGCCATCCGGTCCGACGGCATCGACATCCTCGTCAATCTGACCGGCTACCTCGCCCATCATCGCGCCCTCTTCCGCAGGCGCGTTGCCCGCGTCCAGCTCGCCTACATCAATCACGTCGCTCCTGCCGGCCTTTCCACTCTCGATGCGAGGATCACGGACAAGTGGCTGGAGCCGGAGGAAGCCCCATTCGTCGACGCAAAGGAGCGCCTGGTTCGGATGACAACGGGATTCTCCTGCCTTTCGCCGCCGGAGGGCGCGCCCGAGCCAGGCGACCTTCCGGCATCGCGCAACGGCTACGTGACGTTCGGCGTCGTCAACAACCTGGCCAAGGTATCGATGTCTTCGCTGGATGCATGGGCCCGAATCCTGCTCGGGCTGCCGAGTGCGCGGATCATCATCAAGGCTTACGGACTGTCGTCGGCGGGAGCCCGACGGGACCTGATCGGCGCCTTCGAGGAACGCGGCATCGGCGGCGAGCGCGTAACCTTGATCGGCAGGATTGCCGCCGATCGGGACAACCTGCACGCTATCGCGGCGGCCGACATTGCGCTCGATCCCTTCCCGTTCAACGGTGGGCTCAGCACCGGAGACGCACTTTGGATGGGGGTGCCGGTCGTTTCGATTCTCGGATCTCAACTTGTCGGCCGACTGGGGTTCTCATTCCTCGATCGCGCCGGCTTTCCGGAATGGATCGCGCCGTCGGTCGATGCCTATGTCAAGCTCGCCACCGCGCTAGCCTCAGACATCGAGGTACTGGCCGCGCTTCGCCGGAGTATGCGCGATCGCCTGTCGCGTTCGGTTCTGTTCGATGCCGCCGGGCATACGCGTGAGTTTGAAGACGTCTGCGAAAGCCTTTGGCGCGAGCGGGCCGGATGAGCCCACGAGCAGAGGCTATCGCCGCCTGCTTTCTTCCTCGTTGCGACACCAGCGCCGCCACATCAAGCGGTAGGCGTCTTCGAGCGACGCGGCGACGGCGCGTCCGTCGAGGAGCGTGGACTCGGACATACGGCGACGAAGGCCGCTTCGGAGGTTCGTGCGTAAGTCGACATCCATCGCCAGCTTGACGGCGCGACGGATGTAGCTCTCCTCGTCTCCGGCAACGAGCTCCCTCAAGCCGAGCCGCGCGAGAATGGCCGCCGATTGCCGCGCCACCGGCCGGCCACCCTCCAAAGCGACCACCGGAACGCCCATCCACAATGCCTCGACGGTGGTGAGGCAACCGGAGAAGGGAAACGGATCGAGGGCGACGTCGATCTCGCCATACTCGGCCAGCATCACGTCGTGAGGCGATCCACCCCGCAGGTCGAGGCGATCGCGGGTGATGCCGTAGGCGGCGAAGCGGTGCTCGATCGACGCCGAGACTCCCGCATCCTCGAGGGATGGCCACTTCAGCAGCAGCCGCGAGCCGTCTATCGCGGCGAGGATCCGAGACCAGATCCGGACGACCGGCTCCGTCACCTTTCCGAGATTGTTGAAGCTGCCGAACGTAACTCGTTTCGCTTCGAGGCTTGGAGGCGGAGCGGGCGCTGGAGCATAGGCCGGCGGCCGATAGGCGAAGCGCCCGGCAGGGAGCGTCACCACTTCCTCGGCGAACCGCGCGCGGCGATCGTCCGGGACCTCCCAGCGGTCGGTCAGAAGATAGTCGATCGCGTCGAGTCCGGTGGTGTCGAAGTAACCGAGCCATGTCGCCTGCACCGGGGCCGGCCGGCGGGCGAAGACCATCAGCCGGTGATGAGCGGTATGACCCGACAGATCGACAAGGATGTCGATGCGATCAGCCCGGATGCGCGCCGCCAGAGAGTCGTCCGAAAGGCGGCTTGAATCGACCCATGCGTCGCAGGCGCTGCGTAGCGCCCGGCTGACTTCGTCGGCGAGATCGCGGGTCGCATAGCAGATCGACCGGACGCGGCTGCGATCATGGGCTTCGATGACCGGCAAGAGGAAGAACCCGACGGGATGGCGGCCGAGGTCCGCGGACACGTAGCCGATGGAAAGCGCCCGGTCCGGATCGCACGGGTTGGCGAAGGCTTGGCGAGGGCCTGCGATCTGCAATGCGTGACGTTCGGACCAGCGCCGATGGGCGATGGCGAGTTGGAGATCGCCGATGGTCGGATCGAATTGCAGGGCCTGGAGCAGGTTCGACTCGGTCGTCGCCGTGGCAGGGTTGGCTGAGAGGGCGCGCCGATAGCCGAGCAACGCGGCCGGCAGGGCAGCTGCGTCGCGATAGGCCGTCGCCAGGTTGTTCCAGGCGATGGCATGCGCGGGATCGGTGGCAATGGCCTGGCGATATCGACCGATAGCTACCGTCAGGCGGTTCGCCGCCTTTTCCAGATTGCCCAGGTTGACGAACGGCCCCGCCCATGCCCGGCTCGCCAAGGAACGCTGCAACATGGCCACCGCGACGGATGACGGTTCGGCAAAGGCCGCCAGATCGAGCAGGACGCCGCTATCGTCGGGGGCCAGCGCGAGCGCCGCCCGCAAGCGGGCAGCCGCCCGGTCTCGATCACCGGCCGAGCGTGCGGCTTGGGCCTCGGCCAGAAGCAGATTGTGGCGGATGATCGGAGCGGCGGGCGAGAATGGGTCGAGCGCATCGCTGCGCGAGAGCCAGCGACGTGCAGAATCCTCTCCCCTCGTCTGCAGATCGATTTCAGCCATCCGGATGGCGGTCATCGACCAGGACGGTTCCACGGCGGCGGCGGCCCGAAGGGCACCGATCATCGATCGAACATCCTGGATCGACGCCCGTCCGACGGCGTAGGCGATCAGCGCCTCAGCAGATGTCGGTCGGCCGGCGAGCATGCTTCCCGCCGCGCCGCAATCGAGGCCGGGCCCCCGACGTCACGCCGTTCAGCTCGCGGCCTGCTTCGTCAGTTTCTGCTCGCGGGAGATGCGATAGCTCTCCTGGAAGTCCGGCGAAGCAATGAGCAGGGGCGGGATCCCGGCGCATTGCGTCACCAGGCCGATGAGCGCGCGGGCGAACGGGAACAGCTCACGCGGCGCTTCGACCATCAGGAACGCCTCGCGAAGGTCGGCCGCGACATCCGGCAGGCGATAGGTTCCGGCATAGACGAGTTCGATGATGGCCACCGTCTCGTCGCCGGCCTTGGCGGACGCGGTGATCGTGATGAAGGATTCGAAGTTGGTCGCATCGATCTGGCGATAGCTGACCTTCACGCTGGCGACGGGAACGGCGTCCTTGGCCGTCAGGAGTGAATGCGGCGCGTTCGGATGCTCGAACGAAAGATCGCGAACGTAGTGCGCGACCAGGTCCACGGTTCCGGATGCGTTGCTGCCAGTCATCGAGATCTCCTTAAACTTCGGCGCCGCCGGGGTACCATAGATCTCCGGGCGTAGCCAGCGGTCGCCGATGTCGCCGCGCGGAAGGTTGCCGGCCACGAACAGCTCCTGTATGTGGGCGTTTGGCGGCCTCTGCGGTGCGCCGCTGAAGATCCGTGCAGCAGGTGAGCAATGACAGGCAGCGGCGATGTGAAGGTGTTTCTCGAACGATTGAACCGCGCCCGGGCGGACGGCCAGGCCAAGGTGGAGATCGACTTCAACCGGGTGACTCACCCGAGCAGTCCCCTGCCCTACGAAGCGGTCAAGGGTCGGATCGCCTATCTCTATATCGCCATAGCCGCCGCCGTCGCGATCGGCGCGCGTTGGGGGCTCGGCGCCGGATGGACCGTTGTCCTGGAGGCCGTGGCTGTCGTCAGCGTCCTCTATTGGCTGATCGGCAAGAGGTTCCTGGAGAGGCGCGCGACGGGCAAGATCATCGGCCAGCTCACCTCCGACGGAGACGCGTGGGAGAAGATCTGGCGCTTCGGCGGAATCACCGTCCGCATTTCCAAGGATGGTGCCGAGGAGGTCTGGGTGGCGCCGAAGGACAGCTGGAAAAGCGCTCACGACCGTCTGGTCGGCTGATCCTCCTCCGGTCCCTCTCCAACGGGCGTGTCGACTTCTGTCGCGGGTGCCGGCAGACGCCCGGAACGCAACCGTGCCATCGCCGCTTGAACCCGGGCAATGGCGGAGTCGGCTTCATCCACCAGCGGTGTGAGGTCGGGCGGCGGGGCGGCCGAGGATATCGAGAGCCTAGCGGAACTCCGCGAAAAGGCTTCAGAACCCTGGCATGTGATCGAGGTCGCCTTCGGGTTCCAGAGGGCGTGAGCGGTACGCCTCGGGGTCCGCGCACCTTACCCTTGATTCGTGTCTCTCGACGATCCGAGCTACCGGCGTCTTGCCTGGGAGAAGTGTCTGGCGAGGAACTGGTAGGTCTGGCGGATCAGGCGCTCGTTGGCCGGTGCGGGCTCCGTCGTCGCGCCGTTCCAGGCGAGAAGAATTGCATCCCATTTCATCAGCCGCTGGTGGAGCTCGTCGCGGATCTGCCGAATATGGGCGACGGACTCGTAGAACGTCTTGAGCAGAGCCACAAGATCCTCGGTGTCCGCATCGATCTGGGCGATGAGGTCCGCAAGCCCCCGGTACGGGGGCAAGATGAGCGCCCGGGCCCGACCGATTTCCCGAGGCTGCGGGGGCTCACCGCCGAGCCATGAGATCGGCTGCATGAAGAAGCGCGCCTGGGCGGCCTTGGCGTGGTGGGGCGCCACCGCCCAGGATGCCGATCCGTCGAGAAGCTCGGAAGGAATGGAGTCGCCCGGCCGGATCTCGTGGACGTAGGGGAGCCCCTCAACGGCCACGGCAATCGACCGCGTATCCTCGCCGACGGACGGCAGGCCGAACGAACGAGCCAACCGATCGGCCGGAAGCGCCGCGTGGATCTCTCCAATGCATACATAGAAGAGCGGCGTGGTGCCGTCGTCCCCCATCCGGAAGAAGGAGCCCTTGAACGCAAACAGCGGGTGGCGGAAGTCGAAGACGCACGGATCCGCAGCGGCCTTTGGCGCCGAGATCCCGCCTTCCTGTTCCTGGCAGTGAATGAGGGCGTCGGTGAGCCGCCTTAGTCTGAGCACGTCCGGCGGGCACTCTACGCGGGCAAGGCCAGGCCCGGCCCTAGACGAAAGGTGGAGCCCGGCGCGCAATCGGCAGGCTCATACGTTTGGTTGATATGAGCCGGACCTTGCCGAGGACACTATCGCCGGACAACGGAAGCGGGAGCTGACTGCCATGGACGATCTGATCCGAGACTTCTTGACCGAGACGACCGAGAGCATCGGCCAGGTCGACAACGACCTCGTCGCGCTCGAGCAGCGTCCCGACGACGGCGAGCTGATCGGACGGATCTTCAGGCTCGTCCACACCGTCAAAGGCACATGCGGCTTCCTCGGCCTCGCCAGGCTCGAGAAGGTCGCCCATGCCGGCGAGAATGTTCTCGGAAGGTTCCGGGACAAGAGCCTCGCTCCGACCACGGACTCCATCGGCCTCGTTCTCAAGGCCGTCGACCGCATCAAGGTGATCGTCGCCGGGATCGAGCAGGCGGACGGCGTCGAGCTCGCCGGCGACGACTCCGAGCTGATCGCCCAGCTGGACGCCGTCTATCGCGGCGATACGGCCGAAAGCGGCAAGTCCGCGCCGTCACGCCCGAGCCGATCGACTCGATCTCGCCGCCGGGCGCCGCGCCCGCTCTATCGACCGAGGGAAGAGACTTCCGCCGCCGACGCGGCGCCCGAGCCGCTTGAGGCCGTCGAGCCCCCGGCAGCCCTGGGCATCACGCCGGCCGAGGAGAGCACGCCAGTCGCGGTCCCGGCGAAAGTAGCCGCCGATAACGTTCCGGCGGCTCAGTCGCAGGTCTCAGGCCAGACGATCCGCGTGTCTCTCGATCTTCTCGAGCGGCTGATGACCGCGGTCAGCGAGCTCGTTCTCACCCGCAACCAGCTTCTGCAGGCGCTCCGCTCCCAGGACAGCGCGGTCGTCCAGGTTCCTCTTCAGCGGCTCTCGCTGATCGCGTCCGAGCTTCAGGAAGGGATCATGCGCACCCGCATGCAGCCGATCGGCAACGCCTGGTCGAAGCTGCCTCGCCTGGTTCGCGACCTTTCTGTCGAGCTCGGAAAGAAGATCGATCTGCAGATGAACGGGGCCGATACCGAGCTCGACCGCCAGGTTCTGGAGCTGATCCGCGATCCCCTGACGCACATGGTCCGCAACTCCGCCGACCATGGCCTCGAGACCGGCGCCGACAGGATCGCCGCCGGCAAGCCCGAGGCCGGCACGATCACGCTCAACGCCTATCACAAGGGCGGGCACATCATCATCGAGATCCGGGACGACGGCCGCGGTCTTCCGGTCGAGAAGATCAAGCTAAAGGCGATCCAGGCGGGGTTGCTCACCGATGCCGAGGCGGCGCAGATGAGCCCGCAGCTCATCCAGTCCCTGATCTTCAAGGCCGGCTTCTCCACCGCCGACAAGGTGACGGCGGTCTCCGGACGGGGCGTCGGCATGGACGTCGTCCGAACCAACATCGAACGGATCGGCGGCAGCATCGAGCTCGACTCCCGGGAGGGCGGCGGTACGGCATTCTTCATCAAGATCCCGCTGACGCTCGCCATCGTCTCGGCGCTGATCGTCGAGGCGTCGGGGCAGAGGTTCGCCATACCGCAGATCGCCGTCTCCGAGCTTGTCCTCGCGCGGCCCGACCAGGTCGAGTCGCTCGGCGGGGCGGCGGTTCTCCGGCTCCGCGATCGCCTCCTGCCGCTGGTCCGGCTCGCCGATGCCCTCGGAATCGACCGTCCGGTCGAGGCCGGGAAGAATAATCTCATCGTCGTCGCCCAGGTCGGCAGCCAGACCTTCGGCGTCGTCGTCGACCGGGTCTACGACACCGAGGAGATCGTGGTGAAGCCGGTGGCGCCGATCCTCCGCGGCCTCACGGTCTATGCCGGCAACACCATCCTCGGAGACGGCAGCGTCATCATGATCCTCGACCAGAACGGGCTGGCGGCGACCGCCGGCCGGATGGACACCGACGGAGCAACAGCGGAGACCAAGACGGCGCTGATGGCGCGGGGTGCTGGCACGGAGCAGCTGATCCTCTTCGAGACCGCGGGGGACAGCACGCCCAAGGCCGTCCCGCTCGACCAGGTCGCCAGGCTCGAGCAGATCGAGGCGAAGCGCGTCGAGTGCGTCGACGGCAGACGGATCGTACAGTACCGAGGCGAGCTCATGCCCCTGGTGACGCTCGACCCGAACGCGCCGGTGGCTTCGAGCGGGAACCTCTCCGTGCTCGTCTTCTCCGATCGCGGCCGTTCGATGGGTCTGCTTGCCGAGCGCATCCTGGACATCGTCGATGTGGAGGTCGATCTGAAGATGACCTCTACCCGCGCAGGGTCGTCCGGTACCGCCGTCATCGCCGGAAAGGCGACCGAGCTCATCGACGTCCAGCATTTCGTACGCACCGCCTTCCGCGAGGCGGACGTGGTCCTGCTCTCCGCGGCCGCTTGAGCCCAGTTAAGAGGAATCGTGCGTCATGACACAAATCTCCGTTGTTCCCGCTGCCGACCCGGCGAAGGTCGTCTCCGAGTACGTCACGATTACGCTCGACGGTCAGGAGTTCGGTCTTCCCATATCCGCCGTCTACGACATCCTGAACGAGCAGCGCATGACCCCGGTGGCTCTCGCATCCGAGGAGATCGCCGGCGTGATGAATATCCGCGGCCGGATCGTCACCGCGATCGACGCGCGCCAGCGCCTGGGCCTTGGAAAGAACAAGGGCGCCGGTAGCATGAGCGTCGTCGTCCACCACAAGGGCGAGCCCTATGCGCTCGTGGTCGACGCCGTTGGCGAAGTGAGGCCGATCGCTACGGATGGCGTCGTGAAGAATCCTCCCAACCTCAAGCCCGAATGGGCGGCACTATGCGAGGGCGTCCATCGCCTCGACTCGGGGCTCCTCCTGATCCTCAACGTCGATCGGTTCGTCGGCGGTGTCACCTCCGGCCAGCCCGGCTAGCCGCGAGGCTGCGAGAGGGGCGATGAGCGCCGGCGCCGTGCAGTCAACGGCAGGCAAGGCCATCGAGGGCCTCGAAAAGTTCCTGGCGCGGCTTTGCCGGCAGGCGCACGCCCGCGCCCCGGCGCGGCCGGGTCCCTGGTGGTCGTGGTCTTCGCGGGCTTCTTCGGCGCCGTCCTGATCTTGCTCGCCATCGCCGCGGTCAACGGCGAAACGCTGTACTGGCTGCCGGAGGACGCGCGGGGCCTGGTCCTGTCGACCAGCCTAAGGGTCGGGCTGACCATCGACTCCCTGATGAAGTGGGGAATCGCCGATGTTCTCTGGACGATCCTGGGGAAGGCGTTGATTCTCGCGCTCGTCCTGGTCGTAGGTCTTCCTGCCGCGCGCGCGCTGCTGCGGATGGTGCGGATAATGCCGTAGCTATTTCAGCAAGCGGCGGGGGGGGGCAGCGGCGTTGCCACGGATCAGGCTGACGCGGGCGCTTCGGATCGCGGTCCAGGACCCCGCCCATGGACACCATCATCAGTTCGACATGGAGGTAGATCTGGTACTCCGGCGCTCCGCGGATACCAACTCAGTCATCGGCCAGCTCTCGGCGATCGTCCCGGCCATGCTCGGATCGGCGAGCGAGGCCGTCGATAATGCCATCGGCAGCGTCAACGCGGAGGACATGGCGCGCGCCCTCTCCCGTTCGGCGCGCAAGCGCGACAAGAGGATACGTTCCGTCGAGCTCCGGGACCTCGCCTACACGATGGTCGATCCGGAGTCGGGAGCGGTCCTCTTCACGCAGAACCTGCCGGTCGTGAGCGCCTGACGCGGCCGCCGCGGACTTGCTCGCTGTCGCGGCCGAAGCTCAACGCGCCCGGCCCAGGATCGCGCCGACTTTCCCGATGAGGTCTTTCGGCAAGAACGGCTTTTTCAGAACGCCGGCGATCCCGTCGGGCCGCTTTGTCTCTTCGATCTCGTTCCCGGAGTATCCGGTGCATAGAAGGACCTGGATGCCGGCACTCATCCCCGACAGGTGGCCGGCAAGCTCGAGGCCGGTCATCCCCGGCATGATCTGGTCCGTGACCACGAGATCGAACGCCGCCGGCTCGTCCCGAAGCCGCTTCAGGGCCGCTGCCGGGTCACTGTAAATCTCGACGCGGTAACCCGCCCGTTGGAGCGACAATCCGCTCAGTTCCGCGACATACGCCTCGTCGTCGATCACCATGATCGTGCCTCGCCCGGCCTCACCGTGGGGTCCCGGCCCACTCCCGGCCGCGGCAGCCTGAGCGGCGGGAGGCCGTTCCGCCGCCGGCATCGCGGCCTGCGAAAGCGGCAGCAGCATCGAGAAGGTGGTGGGCCCCCCCGGCCCGGTGCGCACATGGATGGCGCCTCCGTGCGCCTCGACGATGCGCGAGACCGACGCGAGTCCAAGCCCGGTTCCCTGGCCCTGCGCTTTGGTCGTGAAGAACGGATCGAAGATCCGCTTCAGGGTGCCCATGTCCATGCCAGGCCCCGTGTCCACTACATCGATCCTCGCATAATCGCCGGCCTCGAGGACGCCGCGCCAAAGATTGAGCCAGGAGCCATCCTCCGATACCAGGGACAGCCCCGATAGACTTACATCCGGGTTACGCATCAGGCTCCCGGCACGGCCGCCGTCGGCGCGCTGCAGGTACACGCGGATCGAGATCGATCCAGCGTGCTCACCGATAGCGTGAGCGCCGTTGATGGCGAGGTTCAGCAGCATCTGCTCGATCGCCCCTCGATCGTGCTGCACGGTCAGGCGCACGCCGGGACCGGGCGGCGATAGAGACAGCGACACCGACGCCGGCAGCGACGACCGGATCAGGCGTGCGGCCATTTCGATGGTCTCGATCAAATCGTTGGAGGCGGTCTCGACCGGCAACGGCTTGGCGAAGGTAGTCAGGCTCTGGACAATCGCCCTGCCGCGCATAGCGCTGTCGATAATTTTGCCGAAGGACTGGGCGACCGAGCCCGCCGCGTTCATCACATGTCCGACGACGCGATTCGCCTCCGGGTCGCGCGTCAGCATCCTGGCGGGCAAGGTCTCGAGAAGGTTCATCTGACTTTGACCGAGCGACGCGAAACCGAGGATGATCGTCAGCAGGTTGTTGAAGTCGTGCGCCGCCGTCGCCGCAATCGCTCCGACGGAATTGCTCTTCTCCTGATAGAACAGCTTCTCCAGCAGCGCCAAGCGCTCGGCCTCGGTCCGCCGGCGCTCCGCAACGTTCGAGATCAAGAGCAGGGAGCAGCCTTCGCCGGCACCCAGCACCCGGATCCGGAACGTTCGGCCGTCGAGGAGAACCCATTCCCTAGTTTCGCCGGAGCCACTGAGCAACGCGTCGATGTCATCGCGAGGAAGCGCCAGCAGGGAGAGGAGATCGGCCATCGTGGCATTCAACAAGCCGCCGGCAGCGCCCTCATCGAGCCCTAGGGAGGGTCTGACGAGGTCCACGAAGCTACGATTCCAGATTACGGTGCCGGTGTCGCCCGCGACCAGCGCCAGGCCATCGGTCACGACGTTCATTGCGGCCTGCAGCCAAGAGCATCTCCTGACGAGCTCGTCCTCGCCCAGCCGCTGGCCGTCCGCGGGAAGCTGCTCGAGTGATGCTTTGGTCCGGTGCAGCCGTCCGATAGCCGTCGCGACCCGGACGGTCTCCCCTTGGCCCGTGCGGTACTCGGCCTCCATGAGGACACGGTCGCCGCGATTGAGTTCTGCAAAGGCTCCATCGGCTCGACGGTGCCGCGAGAGCCGGGTATGCAGCCACGTCGTCCTGTCGATTCCGGGGGCGACGACGATGCCGGCATCCCAGGCGAGTTCCTCGATTTCCGAGTAGGTCATGCCGACCGCGATGCGGCCCTCGATCGGCTGGTGCTCGACGCCGTACGCCTTGTTGCAAAAGACAAGGCGGTCGTCGGCGTCATAGAGGGAGAAGCTGTCGTCGATGGCGTCGATCGCGCTCGACAGGCGGCGTTCCGCGCGTCGTATGTCGGTGACGCCCGATTGGATGGGACTGAGGCATCCCCGCTCGGGCTCAGTGTCGGCTTCCGGCGCGCCTGAACGGGCTGTCGGTTTTCCGGTCATGGCTCGGAGAAGCCCGGCAACCCGCAACGGTGCATCGCAGCCAGGGGGAGGGACCGTTGCGGCCTCGATCGGCGCAAAAAGCGCCCCGGTCCAAGCAGCTCCGGCGCGGTCCGACCGCCTGGCGTCCCCGCCGAGCAGATCGGGGACTTCCAGATCCGCAGGCTCCACGACGTTGGATCGCCACCGACCCCCGGAGGTGGCCCGGCGCCGCCTGCAATCATTAGCCTTGCTCCTTCGCAGCCGTCGTCAGCTCGCCTGCCTCCGGCGGACGGCCCCTTCGCATCGCCCCGATCAGTCCGGAAACCGTCGTCCGCAGGACATCCGGTGTCACCGGCTTGCGCAGATACGCATCGGCACCAGCGTCGAGCGCCGATGTCTCGGTCATGCTATCGTCGCGACCGGTACAGATGATGCACGGAACGTCGTGACGAACGGCCTTGATCAATCGGACGAGTTCGAGGCCCCGCATTCCCGGCATCCCTTGGTCGGTTAGGACCGCGTCCCAGGCCGCCGGGCAGGCCTTGAAGGCACTGAACGCCTCGGCTCCGCTGCCGCATCGGTGCACGTTCATCCCGAACCGCTCGAGCGACATGGCGATCACGTCTCGGACCTCCTGCTCATCGTCGACGACCAGGATACTGCCGAGCGCCCCGGTATCGGCAGCGACGACCTGTTCGGGAGCCCCGGCGCCATCCTCGGAGACCGGGAGAAAAACGTCGACGACCGTTCCCTTGCCGACGGTCGTCGCGATGGAGAGCGCGCCGTTGGCTGCCAGCACGATTCCGTGAACGACGGAGAGTCCGAGGCCGCTGCGCTGGCCGAACGGCTTGGTGGTGAAATAAGGCTCGAACATGCGGGAAAGCACGTCGCGCTCGATGCCCGCCCCGGTATCCGAGATGGAGATATGAACATACGAAGCCGACCCGTCGAGACGACCGATCAAAACGCGATGCGTTCGGTCATCGAGCCGAATTATCTTATAGCGGTCCGGTCCCCCGGCCGCCGCGCCCGATAGCGCCCGAAAGGTCGGATCATGTCGGTCGAGCGGCTCGATCGTGAGGCGGACGAAACCGTTCTCGCGGTTAAGGGCGTCGCTGGCATTGGTGCAGAGGTTGACGAGCACATCGGTCAGCCGGGCTTTATCGATGCCGACGAGGCGGCCCCGGACGTTGGATTCGAATGTGAATTGAGAGGACACGGGCAGCGACGAGGCCAGGAGCGCCGCGACCGTGCGCGCCGCGTCGGCGATCTCCACGTCGCCGCTGGACGCGGGGTTCGCCCGGGCGAAACTCAGTATGTGCTGGACGAGATCCCTGGCTCGCTCGGACGAGTGTATGATTCTCTGGATCAGCGTCAGCTTGGGCGGATCGTCCTTCAGATCCTCGGCCAGAAGCGACGAGAAGCCGAGGATCACCGCCAGCAGGTTGTTGAAGTCGTGGGCGATACCGCCGGCGAGCTGGCCCAGCGATGACAACCGCGCTTGATGGATCTCGTTGACCTTCCTGACCTCCTGATCGGTGATGTCGGCCATCATGCAGCGATAGCCCTCGAAGCGGCCACGCTCGTCGAATACGGGCTTGCCGCTGACGCGCACCCAGTACTCCCCGCCATCCGGCTGCACGAACGGCAGGATCACGTTCCGGAACGGCAGGCGCCGGGAGACGGCGTGACGGAACGCCTTGCTTCCCTCGGCCTCGTGCGACGGGTCGCTAAGTTCCTCGATACCGATGCCGACGAGGTCGGCCTTGGACACTCCGCGCGCCGCATCGAACACTCGCGAGATCGTGGCTATTCGCAAGTCCTTGTCGAGCTCGACGAAAACGTCGTTGGTGGCGTCGATGGCGTCCAGGAGCTTCCGCTCGGAGTGGCGCCGGCGACGCTCAGCGGACACTTCTTTCGTTTGCGATCGGTAAAGGATCACGACCGTCACCAAGAGGGCAGTGCTGATGAGGGCGCCGAGGACGGCTTCCCGGTGCAGGGCTTGGCCGATCTCGCGGTAGTGCTCCTCGGTGGCAATGACCATGACCGAACGAAACTCTGCTTCGGGGCTGCGGGCCGATATCTCGAAGGTTGCTGTTTTCGGGGCAGACGGGTCGCTTCCGGTCAGCCGCCGTTGGCCGTCCGCCACCTCCGGAACGAAGCGAAGCAGCAGCACGTTCGATCGCCCGCGGAGCTCGATGGTTTGGTATGGGCGGAGCTCGGTTGAACGATAGAACTCGTCCAGCGCCTTCGTCGACAACCCGAGCATGAGGGCACCGGCAACGGCCCCGTCGGGCCGCCGCAAGCGGCGGCCGATCAGCAGCTCCGGAATGCCGTCGCCCGCCAGATCGGTCGCGGGGCCGATCAAAGGCTCGGGTTCGTGACCGGCGAGCAACCGCTCGGTCATGCCGGCGTCCAGGATGACATCTTCGAGCGCGCGCCGGCCCGATATCGTCGCGGCGGCCAGGACCTTTCCATCGCCGCCCAGGAGGATGAATGTGCTCCCGTAGGGAGCATGGTCGAGTTTCTCGGCGATCAGCGGGACGAGCCGGGATTGCAGGATCGAGGAGTCCGACGAAAGCAGCCTTTCGTCAGCTGCGAGCTCCGCCTCGACGAGGCGGACGGCCAGCTCCGCCATACGGTTGGCGCGCTGGATCGATATGTCCGAAAAGGAATCGAGCAGCCGGACGAGGCGGGTGCCCTCCGCGTCGTTCTGCAGCAGTTCCGATCGGTGCTCCGCACGCTCGCCGAGAATTGACAGAAACCAGACGGTAACCAGGATCAGAACCGCTGCGGCCGCGGCCGTGATCGGTCTTGCCCACCCACTCGGTGTGCCCGTGCCAGGGGGCGGCTCGCCCGCGGGCGCTGCCGGCGGTGGGACGGCCTCTGGGCTTGTCATCGAGCTTTACCGGCATGAAGGTCAGTTGAAGAGGGCATCGACGTCCGACTGGTCGAGCTTGGCGGCCTCCGGAGGCTTTTTTTCGGCGGGCGCGGCGCTCCGCTCGGCGGCTGCGGCGATCGGCAAGGCCGCGATGGCCGGCGGGGGCTTGGCCGGCTTCTTCGCCGGGTTCGCGGCGGAAGGCCGCAAGCCGGCCGGCGGCGCGGATGCCTTGGGCGCCGTCCGGGTCTGCGTCCGCGCCTCGGCAGCCGGACGGGCGGCCTCGGGAAGCGTCGGGGCGGGCGGGTCTGCCCGGCCGAACAGGGCGTCGACCGCATCCTGGCCGAGACCCAGGCCGGGCAGCTGCGGTCCGTTCAGCAGGCCCTGCTCCCCGTCGGCCGAGGCGAAGGCACGGTCGGCGGGCACATGCGGGCCATCGGCGGCGATGCCGGTGCGGATGCCGGCAGTCGTTCCCCCGGTCCCCTCGGAGTCCCACATCGACATCATCGTGTTCACCCGCTGCTCGACGTAGCCCATGGTCGCCACCACCTTGGCGATGCGCTGCCCGGTGATGTCCTGGAACGAGCAGGCCGTGAAGATCTCCATGCAGCGAGCCTCGAAGTCCCGGCGATCCCCGGCGGCGATCGGCAGGCTGCCGACCCGATCCTGTATCCACTCGGCCGCGCCCAGGATCTCGGTGGTGGCGCGTTCGGTTGCCGCGACGATCTCGTAGAGCTCGTCGGTTGCGCCGTTCAGCCGTGCGCCGGAGATCGCCTTGCCGTCTTTGCCCACGAGCGCCGCGATCTCGCCCTTGCTGCGTTCGATGTGGTCGCGGAGGTCCTTCAGGTCGCGCTGCATGAGCTCCAGGTTGGTCGTACTTGATTTCCGGGTCTCCCGGGCGTCGAGCCGGCTCACGATCTCGGAGACCAGCTGTCGGCCATCATGGGCGGAAATCAGGCTGGCACGCCGATCGCGCATCCGAAGGAACGCCCGCCCGCGGGCGGTCGTCGCGACGGCCTCCTCGATCTCCAGGTACTCGTTCTCGTCCAGCGTCGGGATCGGCGGCATGGTCATTCTCTCGGGGGCATGGGTCCGCCCATAAGATCGGCGCCCGCCGTCCGTAGCCATCCACCAGAAGTATGAGGCAGGCGCAGGCGGACTCGGGCCCATACGTTTGGTGGATATCGATTGGCGTCGGATATCGGCATAACCATCTCGAACGAGGCCGGCCCGGACGGCGGCAGCGGCCAAGGAGGATACCATGCACGATCCGTTGATCGCCCGCGTCAAGGCGGAAGTCTCGAAGATCCGCTACGCCGACCGCGGGCAGGATCCGCTCTTAGCCGCATCCGAGGAGCTCGATGCCCTCAAGTCGGCGACGGCAGCGGCAACCGACGAGATCCTCGGTATCGCCGAGGCGGTGCTGTCCCAGACCGAGAAGCTTCGCGCGCTAGCGACGTCGGAGCCGGCCCAGGCGTTGCTCGCCAGCGTGGACCTTCAGCTCGGTCGTCTGTTCGAGGCATGCGGTTTCCAGGACCTGACCGGCCAGCGCTCGACCAAGGTCGCCCGCCTGCTGGAAGGGCTCGACGCCCGTGTCGGCAGTGTCCTCGATCTCCTGGATCACGTCGAAGTTCCCGACGATATCGCCCTCCAGGTCCAGGACGCGGAAACCATCGGCGAGGCCGCCCTGCTGAACGGGCCCCAGGTCTCCGGCGCCGGCCTGCCGCAGGGCGACATCGACGCCCTATTCAACTAAAATTGGTGATATGCTAAAAAATACAAATATAAATTAAATAAAACCGCTGGATTTGGACGCCGAGTGTTACATTCAGTCTAGTTGAGAAAAGTAAACTGTATTTTAATAAATTAGTCCATATAAGGCATCCGCGTTGCTGGATTACCGTCGCGGAGGTGTTGGATGCGCGTCTTGATCGCCGATGATCACGAGCTGGTCGCCGAGATGCTGAAGATGACGCTCGAGCGCCAGGCCGGGACCACAGCCGTGACCGTGCGGAGCTTCGACGACGCCTATCGGGCGGCCGGAACCAGACGGACCGGCGAGCCCATGCCCTTCGACATCATCCTGCTCGACATGCGCATGCCCGGCATGAGCGGAATCTCCGGTCTCCGCCGAATGCGGGATCTCGTCGGCGCGGTGCCGGTTGCGATCATCTCCGGGACGATGACGCCGGCGGAGGCGCGCCAGGTCATGCACGAAGGAGCGGCCGGCTTCGTGCCGAAGACGCTCCCCGTGCACGAGCTCGTCCAGGCGATCGGGATGATGGCGGCCGGCGTACGGTTCCTGCCGCGGTTCCTGATGGTCGCGGAGAGCAGCCGCGCCGTCGCGCGCCGGGACGACGGCGGGCAGGGCTTCACGAGCCTCACCCCGCGGGAAGCCGAGGTTCTCAACGAGCTCGTCCAGGGCTGGAGCAACAAGCAGATCGCCAAGCACCTCATGGTCTCCGAGGTGACGGTGAAGACCCACCTGATCGGCGTATTCCGCAAGACCGGCGCCAAGAACCGGGCGGACGCGGTCCGCCTGGCATTGGCAAGCGCCCCCAACGCCGACACCGCGGCCTGACTCCTTCCGGCAGAGAGGATCGCAAGACAGCCGCCTGTCTCGGGGAGCGCGGCCCGCGGCCTCGATGAAAAGCCGTCGAGATCGTGGCTTCAGGCGGCGGCCGCGACCTCGGCCGGGGCGTCCTTGGAAACGATCCGCCTTCCCTGCTGGCGCTTGATGGCGAAGAAGCGGTAGTGGCGGAGCTCACCCTTCCTCATCAGGGCCTCCCGCCTGGCCCAGATCTCCGCCTCACGGATGATCATCGGCATCGCCTCAGGCGTCGCGCTCCCGGGCGGGAGCTTGTCGACGAACTGACGCCAGCCGTCCCTGATCAGCCGGCAATGGCGATCGCTCATGTCCTCGGCCACCCGAAGGTCGAAACCTAGCTGGCCAAGCGCCGAGGAGTATTCCGCGAGGGTCCAGGGGTGCGCGCCGATCGGCTCGCGGCTGCGCCAATCCCTGAGATGCTGGGACTGCTCGGGATCGCCAAGGACGAGATAGTCGGTGAAGCAGAGCTCGCCGTCGATCCGGAGGGAGTCGGCCATCACCTGGAGCAGCGACTCCTTCTGCGGCACCGTGAAGAACGTCTCCTTCGCGAAGACGCCTGAGAAGCTGTTCGGCTTGACGAAGAACCGGCCGCTGGCCTGGAACTGCACCGCCGCCTTCTTCATCAGCCCGGCCTTGGTCGAACGCTCGACGCCGCCGAGCGCCAGATCCTTCCACCACTCGATGCCCGTTACCCAGGCGCCGAACTCCGTGGTGACCGTCCGGGCCCCGCCGCCGAGGCCGCAGCCGATGTCGAGCAGGGTCTTGGTCGCGTCGAGAGCCATCGGCTTGACCAGCTCGAGGATGTGGTCGGCACCGCCGGGGGTATGGAAGCCGTCGCCCCAGAGCTTCTCGACGAAGGCGATCCGATCCGTGCTCCAGGGATTCGGGGCCGCGGCGGCCGGCGAACCATCCGCCGGCTCCTCGGCCGCCATCGCCGCCGCCACGTCGGCCTCCATCGCCGTCATCGGCCGGCCGGCCGCCGCGCGCGCCTTGTAAGGCATCACCTCTCGCGCGTCGCGCCCTTCCCACCAGGCCTGGACACGCACAGCAATGGATACGGGACCGCTCGCCTTCCGTCCGTTATCGGCGAGCGTCATCAAGGCCATCATCCGCGCCCGGGCGCAGACCTTAAGCCACTGCTCTGAGCGCAGCGGGCGCCGCCGGCGTCAAGCGATAGAGTCCGCGCTCGCCCGCGACCGGCTCGAAGCGGTCGGTTATGCCGAGGACCGTCTCGGCGCCGCCGAGATAGAGGGTGCCGTCGCGCGGGAGCCGGCCCGCGATGTCGGCGAGGATCTTCGCCTTGGTCGGCTGATCGAAGTAGATCAGGACGTTGCGGCAGAAGACCACGTCGAACTGGCCGAGCACGGCCGACTCCTCCAGGAGATTGAACTCACGGAACCTGACCATCGAGCGGATCCGCGGCGCGACCACCCACCTGTCGGCGTCCCGGACGAAATACTTGGCGAGCATCGGCGCCGGAACCCCGCGCTGAACCTCGAACTGGGAATAGGCTGCGGCCTGGGCACGATCGACCATCGCCTTCGATAGGTCGGTGGCGAGAATCTCGATGGTCCACCCCTTGAGGCGAGCCTCCTCCTCCGCCAGCACCATGGCGAGGCTGTAGGGCTCCTGCCCGCTCGAGCAAGCGGCGCTCCAGATCCGGAGACGGCGGCTGGTCGCCCGCGCTTCCAGGAGCTTCGGCAGGACGACGCGCTTGAACTGCTCGAAGGGCCGGACGTCGCGGAAGAACAGTGACTCGTTGGTGGTCATCGCCTCGACCACGGTGCTGATCAGGCCGGCCGGGACGCTGCGGCGGAGCGCCGCGACCAGCGCGCCGAGGTCGGCGAGCCCGAGATTTCGTGCGATCGGCAGGAGACGGCTCTCGACCAGGTACATCTTCTCCGCCGTGATGACGATGCCGGAACGGTTCTTGATCTGAGTTGCCAGATAGGCGAAGTCTTCCGGGTTCATGGTGCTCTCTTCTTGCTCCCTGTCAGGCCCGGTCTCTTGATCAGGGCCGGCGAGATGCAGACTACGGAAAGCGCCCCGGCAGCCCCATCAGTCGAAAGTATGAGGCGGCTAGGAAGTCCGGCCCAGGCGAAGGCGGAGCCAGCGGGCGAGGTCTGGCAGCGGCAATACCGCGGTGCAGAGGCCGCCCATCGCCACGGCGCCCGGCATGCCCCAGACGACACTGGTCTTCTCGTCCTGGGCCAAGAGCGTGCCGCCGGCCTCGACCAGGGCCTGCCCGCCGGCGAGCCCATCCTGGCCCATGCCGGTCAGAACGATGCCGGCCACGCGTCCGCCCCAGACCTGGGCAGCGCCGCGGAACATGGGGTCGACCGACGGTCGGCAGAAATTCTCCGGCGCCTCCTTGGTCAGGCGCAGGCGGACACCGTCCGGCTCGGCGACCGGGACCATGTGAAAGTCGCCGGGGGCGACATAGATGCGTCCGCCGCGAACCGGCTCGCCGTCGACGGCCTCGGCCGCCGGAACGCCGCTCGACTTGGCCAGGTGCTGGGCGAGGATGGTGGTGAAGGTCGGCGGCATGTGCTGGGTGATGAGGATCGGAAGCCCGAGATCCGCAGGCAGCTTGTCGAGCAGCACCGACAGGGCCTGCGGGCCGCCGGTCGAGCTGCCGATCACGATGACCGCGGGCGGCAGCTCGATGCCGCGCCGGAGCGCTATCGCCCGGGAAGGGGTGGTACGGTTAGCGTTCGAGAGCTTCGGCGCGGCAGGCGCGGATCGGACGCCCGCCGCGGGTGCCGGAACCCTCCCCGCACCCTGGGCCGTCGGCCGCGTCTCTCTGCGCGCGTCGCGGCCGATGCCGCCGAGCGTCTTCACCTTCTGAACGAGCTCGCGCTTGAACGCGTCGGTTCCGTTGATCGCGCCGGTCGACGTCGGCTTGGGGACGTAGTCGCTCGCCCCCAGAGCCAGGGCCCTCAGGCTCGCCGAGGCGTTCTGGAGGGTGAGCGTCGAGGCCATGATGATTTTGAGATGCGGGTCGGCCTCGAGCAGCCTCGGAATCGCAGCGAGGCCGTCCATGCCCGGCATCTCGATGTCCAGGACCATCGCGTCGACGGGCGTGCCTTCGCCCGCAAGACGCTTCATGGTGTTGACCGCCATCCGGCCGTCGGACGCGGAGCCGACGACCTTGATCGCGGGATCGGCCTCGAGAATGCGGGTGATCAAGCCACGGATGACCGCAGAATCGTCGGTCACCATGACCCGGTAGACATCGATCTCGCTCAAGCATCACTCCCGGTGCAATACGAACGGCGCAATACGAACGGCGCAAAGTAACATGACGGCGCGAGGTCGCGCACGTAGCCGCCTCGAGGTCACTCCCTGTTTCGACGCGGTCTCAGGCGGCCCGGACCTTGGCAAGGAAGCGGTCGACCTCGCTACGGAGGACTTCGCCTTTGGCGGCGAGCTCGCCCGCGACCTCGAGGGTCGCGCGCGCCCCGCGGCCGGTCTCGCCGGCGGCCTAGCTGACGCCGGAGATGTCGGCCGAGGCGAGGGCGCTCGCAGCGTCGGCGGCCTCCCGGGCGAGCCCATAGGCGTAGAGTCCGCCGACGGCCGTGCAGCCCAGCACAACGACGCCGGCGACGAGACCGGTCCGCATCCGGATTCTCAGTTTCTGACTGCCATGACTTCCTCGGCGAGCTCGGGGTCGGGCAAGAATGCTTGCGACCTTTCTACGTCGGACCCGGCCTCGGCGGGATCATACGAAAGCATAGGTTGGACCGGCCGGAGCGAGAAAGTCGGCGCCTCATACTTCCGTATCGATGGCGGGGCGATGCCGATGGCTATATTCACCCCAAGACACTCCTGATCGCAGCCCGAGGACGTCATGCCCGAGCCTCTTACGAATGTCGTTCCCTTCGAGACTGCCGTGCCGTCGCCCGCTGCCTTCAGCCCGATCGGCGCAAGGGGCCTTTCGGCGCCGCCGTCACGCGTCTTCATCATCGACGACGACGAGGCGATCGTCGCCCTGGTCGGCTCCATAGCCGAACGCGTCGGCTGCGCGCCGGTCCCGGTGACGTCGCTCGCGAGGCTGAACGAGGTCATGGACGACATCGACCCCGCTGATGTGGTCGTCCTCGACCTCAACCTCGGCGCCTTCGACGGCGTCAGCGTCCTTCGGAGGTTCCAGCAGCATTCCTGCAAGTCCCCGATCCTCGTCGTCTCCGGCTGCGAGCAAAGGGTGCGCGCCTCCGCCGTCCAGTTCGGCAGGCAGCTCGGCCTCGACATGCTGTCGCCGATCGCCAAGCCGTTCGACCCGGCCGCGATGGCCGACACCTTCCGTCGCCACGCCAGCGCGCGAGCCGCGATCACGGTGGCGGACGTCGAGCACGCGATCGAGAACGACGAACTCACGGTCCACATGCAGCCGATCGTCGACATCAAGACGCGCCGCGCCTCTGGCGCCGAAGCCCTGGTCCGCTGGCAGCACCCCGTCCGCGGCATGATCTACCCCGACAAGTTCATTCCGCTGGTCGAGCGCCATCCGCTGATGCTGCCGCTCACCCTCACCGTCGCGCACCAGGCGTTCGCTACGGCCGCCGGCCTGCCGGACAGCATCTCGGTCGCGATCAACGTGCCGCCGATCTGCCTCGGCGACGCGGAATTTCCCGATCTCCTGATGAGCATTGCGACGAAGCATCGGATTTCGTCGGCTCGGATTACGGTGGAGATCACGGAAACGGCGGCGATGGCCGACCCGACTTTCACCGCGGTTCAGGTGACGCGCCTGCGAATCAAGGGCTTCGAGGTTTCGCTCGATGATTTCGGGACCGGGTACGCCTCGCTTACCGAGCTGCACCGCATGCCGGTATCGGTCATCAAGGTCGACAGGTCCTTCGTGAGCCGGCTCCTTCGCGACGAGGAAGCAAAGGCCATCGCCAGGATGACGGTGCATCTCGGGCGCAGCCTCGGCCTCAAGGTCGTCGCCGAAGGCGTCGAGGATCGCGAGACCCTCGAGCTGCTCGGCTCCTGGGGCTGCGACGAGGCCCAGGGCTATCACATCGCGCGCCCGATGCCGGCCGAGGCTCTCGCCGGCTGGATCGCCGCCTGGAAGGAAAATCAGCCGGCTCATACTTTCGGCTGATGGGGCCGGCATCCATCACCAGCTACCTTCGACTCAAGTCATCAACCCCTATCGAGGAAATGTGCCATGAGCGTCAGCAAGGACATGGAGATCCTGGTCGTCGACGACTACGCGACCATGCGCCGGATCATGAAGAACCTTCTCGTCCAGCTCGGCTTCAAGAACGTCACGGAGGCCGCCGACGGCGGCGACGCCATCAACAAGCTGAGGACCAAGGCCGCCGGCCTGGTCATCAGCGACTGGAACATGGAGCCGATGACCGGGCTGCAGCTCCTCAAGGAGATCCGCGCCGACGCCAAGCTCAAGGCTCTGCCGTTCATCATGGTCACGGCGGAGAGCAAGACCGACAACGTGGTCGCGGCCAAGGCGGCCGGCGTCAACAACTACATCGTCAAGCCCTTCAACGCCGAGACGCTCAAGACCAAGATGCAGAGCGTCATCGGCACCTTCGACTGACACCCGAACCGCTGGAGACCTGCAATGTCCCCAGGCGCCACATCGGTTCGCATCATCCCGGATCACAGCCGTCTCGCCTAGCGCGTGACCGACACGGAGGACGGCCTCACCCTCGAGCAGCTTCTCGAGCGCGCCGACGACATCGGCCAGCGCATCGGCCAGGTCCTGGGCTCGGCCGGCGAGCTCTCCAGGCAGGCCGAGACTCTCCGCGGCCAGGTCAACGAGTTCCTGGCAAAGGTTCGCGCGGCGTAGCCCCCCTCCCTCGCCGCGCCCCCGCCGGTCCGTCGGCTCAGCCGCCGACGGACCGGCATCTTTTTTTGGGGCGCGCACCGTCCGGCGACCGGCCGGGGGCATTGAGCGGCGCCATGCTCGCGGTCGCCGCCGTCGTCCTGCTGGCCGGCTTCATGGCGGGCGGGTAGTCCGAGCCCGAAGAGAGCCGAGCCGTCTCACCTCATCCCTTCGTATAGGGCAAATCGAGACCGCCGCCGATTAGTCTCCATTGTCGAAGTTCCTCAACATTCGGCGCCCCGAGCGACCGGCACTTTGCTCGTCCACCGCGCCAAGCTCAACGAAGGAGATCGGTGTCATGGCAACAAAGGTATTCTCGGGATTCCGCAATATGCGCATCGGCACGCGGGTCCAT
>CAMBVS010000039.1 GCA_945871425.1 Rhizobium sp. Q54
GTCCGAGATGATCGCGATCGACGGGCTCACCAAGCGTTTCGGCGCGATCACGGCCGTCGACGATATTTCGTTCACGGTGAAGCGCGGCGAGGTGCTTGGTTTCCTTGGGCCGAACGGCGCCGGCAAGTCGACCACGATGAAGATGATCACGGGCTTCCTTGCGCCGAGCGCGGGCACGGCGCGCGTGTGCGGCTATGACGTCCAGGACAACCCGATCGACGCCAAGAAGAAGATCGGCTACCTGCCCGAGGGTGCTCCGGCCTATCCGGACATGACGCCCGCGGCGTTCCTAGACTTCATCGCCCGCGTGCGCGGCCTCGACGCCGGGACGCGCAAGCGCCGCATCGCCGACGCGGTCGAGACGACGCAGCTAGCGGACGTTCTCTACCAGTCGATCGACACTCTATCGAAGGGCTTCAAGCGCCGGGTGGGTCTCGCCCAGGCGCTGCTGCACGATCCCGAGGTGCTGATCCTGGACGAGCCGACCGACGGCCTCGACCCCAACCAGAAGCACGAGGTCCGCAGCCTCATCAAGGCGATGTCCTACGACAAGGCCATCATCATCTCGACCCACATCCTCGAAGAGGTCGACGCGATCTGTACCCGCGCCATGGTCATCTCCGGCGGCCGGGTCGTCGCCGACGGGACGCCGGTCGAGCTGGAGCAGCTGTCGCGCCACTACAACGCGGTCGCCGTCCGCCTCGAGGACGAGGCCGACACCGATGCCGTGAAGTCGGCGCTGGAGCGCATCGACGGTGCGCTCTCGGTCGAGGCCAACAAGTATTCCGGACACCTCACCGTCTACCCGAAGGACGGGGCCTCGCTGATCGGCGAGGTCGGGCAGGTGATGCGGTCCGGCCGCTGGCGGGTCGCCGAGATCCGCGTCGAACGCGGCCATCTCGACGAAGTCTTCCGTCGCATCACGCAGGCGTAGGGGCTCCGTCACATGGGTATCTACACGATCTTCCGGCGCGAGCTGACCAGCTACTTCCTCACACCGCTCGCCTACATCTTCATCGTCATCTTCCTGGCGATGGCCGGCACCTTCACCTTCTTCGTCGGCAATTTCTTCGGCCGCGGCCAGGCTGACCTGCAGCCGTTCTTCCAGTTCCATCCCTGGCTCTACCTCTTCCTGATCCCGGCCATCACCATGCGGCTGTGGGCGGAGGAGCGGAAGACCGGCTCGATCGAGCTGCTGCTGACGCTGCCGATCTCGATGACCGCCGCGGTGCTGGGCAAGTTCTTCGCCGCCTGGTGCTTCACCGGCATCGCGCTGGCTCTGACCTTCCCGATGTGGATCACCGCCAACGTGCTGGGCTATCCGGACAACGGCGCGATCCTCGCCGGGTATGCCGGCAGCTTTCTGATGGCGGGCAGTTTCCTTGCGGTCGGCTCGGCGATCTCGCCCTTGACCAAGAACCAGGTCATCGCCTTCGTCGTCACCTCGGTGGTGTGCTTCATCTTCACCGTCGGCGGTACCGGCGTCGTCCTCAACTTCTTCACCGGGTGGGCGCCGACGCTGGTGGTCGATACCGTTTCGCAGATGAGCTTCATGACCCATTTCAACGCCATCTCTCGCGGCGTCATCGATGCCCGCGACATGGTCTACTTTGCGTCCGTGATCAGCTTCTTCCTGTTCGCCAACGTGATCTTAGTCGACCTCAAGAAGGCGGGCTGACCCAAATGCCGAACGACATCTCCCGTCCGGGCGAAGGCGAAGCGGTCGCCAAGCGGCCCCAGGGCGTGAGCGCGCGGGCGCGCCGCTCCTATGCCTGGGCCGCGCTCGCCGCCGGCGTCGTCCTCTTCCTCGCCGTCAACGTGCTCTCCAACGCCTGGCTGCGGGCCGGCCGCGTCGACATGACCCAGGGCAAGCTCTACACCCTGTCCGAGGGCACCAAGGACATCCTGTCCAAGATCGAGGAGCCGATCACGCTCCGGCTCTATTTCTCGCCCAAGCTCGGCCGCGACATCCCGCTCTACGCCAACTATCACCAGCGCGTGCGCGACCTGCTCGACGAGTACACCAGCCGCGCCGGCGGCAAGATCAAGCTCGAGTTCTACGATCCCGCGCCCTATTCCGACGTCGAGGACCGCGCCGTCGCCTATCGTCTGCAGGGCGTGCCGCTCGAGCAGGGCGGCGAGCAGGTGTTCTTCGGCCTCGCTGGCACCAACTCGACCGACGACGAGGAGATCCTCGCCTTCTTCCAGCCGGAGCGCGAGCGCTTCCTCGAATACGACCTGACCAAGGTCGTCTTCAACCTCGCCAACCCGAGGCGCCGCGAGGTCGGCCTGATCTCGCAACTGCCGATCGCCGGCGACGTCATGCCGATGCAGGGCATGCGCATGCCGCAGCCCTGGGTGGTCATGGACCAGATGCGCCAGGTGTTCCAGGTGCGCCAGTTCGGCGGCGACACCGGCTCGCTGCCGAAGGACCTGCAGCTCCTGATGCTGGTGCATCCGAAGGAGCTGTCGGAGGAGGGGCAATACGCCCTCGACCAGTTCGTGCTGCGCGGCGGCAAGCTGCTGGTCTTCGTCGATCCCAATTCCGAGGTCGACGCCGCGCGCCCGAGCCGCGATCCGAACGCCATTCCCGGCCCGACGGCTTCCAACCTGCCGAAGCTGTTCGACGCCTGGGGCGTCGAGCTGGTCAAGGACCGGGTGATCGGCGACCGCCTGACCGCGACCCGGGTCAACGCCGGCACCGCCCAACGCCCGCGCGTCACCGACTATATCGTCTGGAACGGCTTCAAGGCCGGCAACCTGAACCGTCAGGATGTCGTCACCGGCGAGCTGCAGATGCTCAATGCCGCCTCGGTCGGCATCCTGAAGCGGAAGGCGGAGGCGACCACCACCTTCGCGCCGCTGATCACCGCCAGCCCCGGGGCGATGGAAGTCGAGACCGACAAGATCAAGTTCGCGCCGGATCCGGCCCAGTTGCTCAAGGACTACAAGGCCGGCAGCGAGATCCTGACCATGGCGGCCCGGATCACCGGTCCGGCCAAGACCGCCTTCCCCGACGGCCCGCCCAAGGTCGAGGGGCGGCCCCAGCAGCCCGACCTGCAGCCGCATGTCGCCGAGAGCCAGGGGCCGATCAGCGTCATCGTCGTCGCCGACACCGACATGCTGGACGACCGCTTCTGGGTTTCGGCCCAGGAGTTCTTCGGCCAGCGCGTGGTCCAGCCCTCGGCCAACAACGGCGACTTCGTCGTCAACGCGATCGAGAACCTGGCCGGCGGCAGCGACCTGATGAGCCTCAGGAGCCGCGGCATCTCGTCCAGGCCCTTCGAGCTGGTGCAGGACATCCAGCGCGACGCCGAGCGCCGCTTCCGTTCCAAGGAGCGCGAGCTGCAGGAGAAGCTGAAGGAGACCGAGAAGAAGCTCTCCGACCTGCAGACCAAGGAGCAGTCGGGCGGCGCCACCATCCTCTCGGCCGACCAGCAGAGGGCGATCGAGGACGCGCGGAAGGAGATCCTGACGCTCCGGCGCGAGCTCCGGCTCGTCCAGAACGACCTCCGCAAGGACATCGACAAGCTCGAGGCCACGCTCCGGATCGTCAACATCGGGTTGATCCCGATCCTGGTCGCAGTGCTCGCGATCGGGCTCGGCATCGTCCGCATCACCCGTCGCCGCCGGCGCGCCACGGCCTTGAGCTGAGGAGACGACGATGAAGCCTAGGGCGTTCTACATCCTTCTCGGCGCGACGGTGATCGTCACCTCCGCCGCGGCCCTCACCGCCTGGCAGCGGGCTGCCGCCACGCTGGGCTCGATCTCGGCCGAGACGGTGGTTCCCGGCCTGATCGACCGGGTCAACGACGTCGCCACCATCGAGGTGGTCAAGGGCAAGGATACGGTCACGGTGCAGCGCAGCGCCGACGGCTGGATCATGCCCGACCGCGGCGGCTATCCGGTCAAGTTCGAGACCGTGAAGCAGAACATCGTCACCATGGCCGAGCTGAAGACGGTCGAGCCGAAGACCGCCAAGGCCGACCTCTACAGCCGCATCGAGGTCGAGGACCCGGCCGGCGCCGAGAGCAAGTCGGCGCAGATGACCTTCAAGGACAAGGACGGCAAGGTCATCGCCTCGATGATCGTCGGCCGCAAGCGCTACGCCCCGATCGGCGGCAAGGACATGGTCTATGTCCGGAAGCCCGGCGAGGCCCGCTCCTGGCTCGCCGAGGGCACCTTCGAGATCCGCACGCCGGCGCCGGAATGGCTGGTCCGCGAGATCTCCGGCCTCAAGGAAGAGCGCTGGAAGACGCTCACCTTCACCCATCCCGATGGCAGCAAGGCGGTCATGAACCGGAAGGACCCGCCGCTCGGCAAGGACGGGAAGCCGCCGGCGAACGACGGCATGCCGCAGGAGGTCTGGGAGGTCGAGGGGCGCCCCGCCGACCGGAATCTGAAGCCGCCGGCGACCGTCAACTCGACCGCGTCCGCCTTCGACTTCCTGAACCTCGACGACGTGAAGCCCTCGAAGGACGTCGCCGACGGCACGCTCAAGGCCTCCGCCGAGTTCCTGGCGACCGACGGCCTCATGATGAAGTCGCGCCTGGTCGAGAAGGGCGATGCCAGCTGGGCGATCCTCGAAGCCTCGACCACGGCCGAGGCCGCGCAGGCGATCAAGGACGAGGCCGCCGCCCTCAACAAGAAGCTCGGCGGCTGGGCCTACAAGCTGCCCGAGTACAAGCAGAACTTCCTGTCGCGCAAATTTGACGACCTGGTCGAGCCGGTGCGGGTCACCGAGAAGAAGGAAGAGCCGCCGAAGACCGAAGCGCCGGTTCTGAAGGAGGAGCCGGTCCAGAAGGAAGAGCCGGCGAAGCAGGAGGAAGAGCCGAAGACCGAGAGCAAGGGCGGCTGACGCCTAGCTCCGCTGTCGTCGCCATCGACGGGCGCGCCTTGGGCGCGCCCGTTTGTTTTCAGGGGGTTGTCGTTTTGCGGAATTTTGTCCTTGACAAAATCCGCGGTTTCTGACAGGTTTCGCCCCAGACTTGGGCGAACTGGCTGACGCGGCGCCCCGGCAACCTCTTCAGCAATACGAGCCTTACATGACCGGTTTCCCGCAACCGGGCGCCCGCCCGCGCCCGGATTGGTCCTTTGCCGTTTCCGACGGCGCCTCCTGCCGCTGGGAGCGCGACGAGCTGACCTTCCTCGGTTTCGCCCTCGGCGGCGTCCGCCGCTCGCAGCCCTGGCTGATCGACTTGAAGGCGCTGACAGCCGCGCTCCAGGAGGTCTATGGCCCGCGTTTCTCCCTGGGCGACCGCGATCTCGTCCTCCAGCTCGCCGTCGACGCCCGCGCGGAGGGCAAGCGCCATCTTGCCGATGTCCTCGCCGATCGTCTCCGCTTTCCTCATCTCGGCTACTTCGAGCGCGCGTCCGCCGTCGGCACCCTTTCACGCACCCTCGGCCACGGCCGCAAGAGCGGCTTCAATCCGCGTGTCTCCTACGAGGTCGCACTGCCGCCGCGCTTGTCGGTCGCCTTCAATCCGTATCACCTGCCGGCCGGTTCGCCGGGCGGCACCGGTGGCCAGTTCGCCAGCCGCGAAGGCGCCACCACCGTCGCGCTCACCCGGCGCGAAAGGGACGAGAACCTTCAGCGTATGAAGGAAGCGATCGACCGCCGCCGCGACTTGCCGGCGGCGGTCCGCGACGCCACCATCGAGATCTTCGATGCTGAGGGCCGCGGGGCAATCGACAGCAACAGTGGTGCAGTGGCCGGCATCACGCAAATTGGTCTAACTCAGGCCAAGAATCTCGGAACACCCGGCCTGCAAAGCGTCAAGAGCCCTTCTGATCTCAACAAGGATCAGATCGTCTTAGTCTACAATGTCTTGATCAGTGACGCATTGAAGGAGTCGGGTGGATCCCGGCGTCTGGACAGCTTCTCGGATCGGCGTACGGCCATCGCAATCGCCGACACGGTTTTCGCGCACGGGCGCGCGCGCGGGAGTGGGATGCTCGCCGCCGCCGCGCGGGATCTTCTGAGGAATCTCCCGCCGGAAGCGCGAGACCAGATCGGTCCATTTCAGGGCCTGGACTCGCGCCCGATAATCGAAATTCTGGAGACCCTCTCCAACAACGGCTATGCGCAAGAAGTTCGTACCGCCATCGCCGACCGGCGGCGGGCATGGGTTCAAGATAGGGAAGAAAAGATCCGCGGGGACGCCCTCCTCTCCGAGACCGAAAGTCGGGAGAAGCTACGGCGCTACACCGGATGGTGGCCGAGGATCGCGCGCTTTGAGTGAGATACGAGCCCGTCACTTTTCGACCGGATCAGGGCGCTCCCACGGCCACCAAACCAGCCGCCAGAGCGCGCCTTCTTGGCGAAGGGCATAGGTCGCTCTGGTCTCATAGGGCCACGTCCACGTCCACCATGGGTGCCATGACGATTGATCGCCAAGCGGGTCAGGACAAGGCGGTGGGCCTCCGCATCTGCGGCGGAAGACCGTTACCAGAAAGTCCCCGACCTTCGGTCGGGTCTCGGGTGTCAGGGGCGCCCAATCGAACTTCCGTCTGGCGGCCTCGATGTCCGCGACCGTCGCGGTCCTTACGGCTTCGATGCGGTAGTTCAGGGCCAGCGCCCACTCCTCGTTCACGTAGTCTCTGTCGACATGAACGGGCAGGTGAACATAGGCGTTGCGGCAGAATTGCAAGCCGTCCCTCGAGTCGTCGAGCAGGCCCCAATAGGTCTCGCACGTCATTCTATTGGCGATCGCGCAGAGCGCGGTCGATGCCGGGCCGCGGAGGCATCGGTAACGGTGCGGATCGTCGAGGAAAATGGCTTCGCGCCAACGTCCGGGGCGATCGGGCGCAATCGGCAGCACCGTTGAGGCGGCTTTCTTCGCCGATGCTTCTCCCGTCTGGGCATGGACGGGCTCGGTGGGCAGCGCGGCAAGTAGGGCAGCGAGGATCAGCGTGACGGATCGGAAGGGCACGGAAGCGGCTCCCGAGGGCATGGATCGCGTCTCATAGCAGAGATTTTGGGCATTTCCATGGCCGGCCGCTGATCAGAGGCGGCGGCAATTGAAATAGTCGTCGACCGGAGCCTAATCTCTGCGGACGGGCCGCCTCGGCCCCAAAGCCCCGGAGGAGCCTCATGGCCCAGGACATCGTCATCGCCTCAGCCGCCCGCACGCCCATCGGCGCCTTCTCCGGCGGTCTCTCGACGCTCCCAGCCCATGAGCTGGGAGCGGCCGTCATCACCGCGGCGCTGGGCCGCGCCAAGGTCGAGGCGGCCGAGGTCGACGAGGTGCTGCTGGGCCAGGTGCTGGGGGCCGGCGCCGGCATGAACCCGGCCCGCCAGGCGGCGATCGCCGCCAAGATCCCGATCGGCGCCACCGCCATGGGCATCAACCAGGTCTGCGGCTCCGGTCTCCGCGCCGTGGCTCTTGGCTTCCAGTCGATCCGCAACGGCGACACCAAGGTCGTCGTCGCCGGCGGCCAGGAGAGCATGAGCCTGTCGCCGCACTGCATGCATTTGCGCAACGGCACCAAGATGGGCCCGGCCGAGATGGTCGACACCATGATCAAGGACGGGCTCTGGGACGCCTTCAACGGCTACCACATGGGCAACACCGCCGAGAACGTGGCCCAGAAATGGCAGATCGACCGCGCCCGCCAGGACGCCTTCGCTGCGTCCTCCCAAGCCAAGGCCGAGGCCGCGATCAAGGGCGGCCGCTTCAAGGACGAGATCGTGCCGATCACCATCAAGACCCGGAAGGGCGACCAGGTGGTCGACACCGACGAATTCCCGCGTTTCGGCACGACTGCCGAGGTATTGGCCAAGCTCCGCCCCGCCTTCACCAAGGACGGCACGGTCACGGCCGGCAACGCGTCGGGCATCAACGACGGCGCCGCGGTGCTGGTTCTGATGACGGCGGCCGACGCCGCCAAGCGCGGCATCAAGCCGCTCGCCCGCATCGCCTCCTGGGCGACCCGTGGCGTCGATCCTTCCGTGATGGGCTCGGGCCCGATCCCGGCCAGCCGCGCCGCGCTGGAGAAGGCAGGCTGGAGCGTCGGCGACCTCGACCTGATCGAGGCCAACGAGGCCTTCGCCGCGCAGGCCTGCGCGGTGAACAAGGATCTGGGATGGGACGATGCCCGGGTCAACGTCAACGGCGGCGCCATCGCGCTCGGCCATCCGATCGGCGCGTCCGGCGCCCGCATCCTGACCACGCTGCTCTACGAGATGCAGAAGCGGGATGCCAAGAAGGGCCTCG
Source organism: Rhizobium sp. Q54 (assembly GCA_945871425.1). Lineage (GTDB taxonomy): Bacteria > Pseudomonadota > Alphaproteobacteria > SHVZ01 > SHVZ01 > SHVZ01. Next base: position 8,217 of record CAMBVS010000039.1, read on the forward strand.
CTACGCTTTGCATCGGCGGCGGCATGGGAATCGCGCTCTGCGTCGAACGCTGACTGAAGTCATCCAATCATAAGAAGCTCTGGGAGGTTTCATGGCTCGGGTCGCAGTCGTCACCGGAGGCACGCGCGGAATCGGTGCCGCGATCTCAATCGCGCTCAAGGAGAAGGGCTACAAGGTCGCCGCCAACTACGGAGGCAACGACGCGGTCGCCGCCGACTTCATGAAGGCGACGGGGATCAGGGCCTACAAGTGGGACGTCAGCGACTTCGACCAGTGTCAGGCCGGCATCAAGCTGATCGAGGCCGATCTCGGCCCGGTCGACGTGCTGGTCAACAACGCCGGCATCACCCGCGACGGCACCATGCACAAGATGACCTTCGAGCAGTGGAACGCCGTCATCCAGACCAACCTCTCCTCGTGCTTCAACATGTGCCGGTCGGTGATCGAGGGCATGCGCGCGCGCAAGTATGGCCGCATCGTCAACATCGGCTCGATCAACGGCCAGGCCGGGCAATACGGCCAGGTGAACTACGCTGCGGCCAAGTCGGGGATCCACGGCTTCACCAAGGCGCTTGCCCAGGAAGGCGCGGCGGTCGGGATCACGGTGAATGCGGTGGCGCCGGGATACATCGACACCGAGATGGTCCGCGCCGTGCCGCCGAACGTGCTGGAGAAGATCGTGGCGCGCATTCCGGTCGGCCGCCTCGGCAAGGCGTCGGAGATCGCCCGCACCGTGCTGTTCCTGGTCGACGAGGAGGGCGGCTTCATCACCGGCTCGACGCTGTCGGTCAACGGCGGCCAGCACATGTACTGATGTGACGTCGGAAGCACGCGAGTATCCCCGCCGACCCTGGACCGCGGTCGGCGGGATCGTGTTTCGCGGTGATGACGTCCTTCTGATCCGCTCGCGCAAGGCCGCGATCAGAGGCAAATGGACGCTTCCCGGCGGGGCGCAGGACGTCGGCGAGACGATATTCGAGACGGCGATCCGCGAGGTCAGGGAGGAAACCGGAATCGAGATCCAGCCGGTGGGCATCATCACGGCGGTCGATTCAATCTGGCGCGATGATGCCGGGCGGCCGAAGTACCACTACACAATCGTCGAGGTGCTGGCGGAGTGGCGATCAGGCGAGCCGGTGGCCGGTGACGACGCCGAGTTGGCGGAATGGGTTTCGCGGGAGCGCATTCCGGCTCTCGGCCTCTGGTCTGAAACCACCCGCGTGATTGAGCTGGCGCGGGCGAAGCGGGTCCATCAGCGAATTCCATGATCGCCGCCCACCCTAACCCTCCCCCACAGAGGGGGGAGGGGATCCGATCTCCGTCGCTTCGTACCCCCTCCCTCCTCTGTGGGAGAGGGATGGGATGGGGGGATCGGTGCCGATGATCACCCGCCGCCGCGCGACCCTCATCGGCTTCACCGCCATCGTGATGTGGGGTGGGCTGGCGCTGCTGACCACGCTCGCCGGCCCGGTGCCGCCGTTCCAGCTGGTGGCGCTCGCCTTCGCCATCCCGGGCGGCGCCTCGCTGGTCCTCTGGATCGTCCGTGGCCAGGGACTGAGCCCGCTCAAGCAGCCGCCGGCGGTCTGGGCGCTCGGGATCTACGGGCTCTTCGGCTACCACTTCGCCTATTTCGTCGCGCTTCGCGCCGCACCGCCGGTCGAGGCCGGGCTGATCGCCTATCTCTCGCCGCTGCTGATCGTGGTGTTCTCGGCGCTGCTGCCGGGCGAGCGGCTGCGCTGGTACCATCTGGCCGGCGCGCTCGCCGGGCTCGCCGGCACCGCGCTGGTGGTGACCGACGGCGGCCGCGTCGCCTTCAAGGCGGAGTACGCGCTGGGCTACGCCGCCGCCTTCGCCTGCGCCCTGATCTGGTCGAGCTATTCGGTCTTGAGCCGCCGCTTCGGGGAGGTGCCGACCTCCGCCGTCGGCGGCTTCTGCCTGGTGACATCCATGCTCGCCGCAGCCTGCCATCTCACTCTGGAGTCGACGATGTGGCCCTCGGGCGGCGAGTGGTTGGCCGTACTGGGACTCGGCATCGGCCCGATCGGCCTCGCCTTCTTCACCTGGGACGTCGGCATGAAGCGGGGCGACATCCAGGCCCTCGGCGGCCTCTTCTATCTGGCGCCGCTGGGCTCGACGGCGCTCCTCATCCTGTTCGGCAAGGGCGAGGCAAGCTGGGTGATCGGCGGCGCCACGCTGCTGATCGTCGGCGGTGCCGCGCTCGCAACCCTCGACGTGCTCGGCCGTCAGCCCGGCGACCAGCCCTGAGGCGCCATCTCGAAGGAGCTGAATTCGAAGGCCGGGGCCACGGCGCAGCCGACCAGGGTCCAGGCGCCGAGCGGTGCCGCTGATTGCCAGAATCCGGTCGGGACCACAACTTGATGCCGGGTATCGCGGCCGAGCACGTGGCGCTCGACCGTCTTTCCGTCAGCCGAGAGCATCAGCGCCAGCGGCTCGCCGTCGTGGAAATGCCAGACCTCGACCGCATCGGTCACCCGATGCCAGTGCGACACCTCGCCCGCCTTCAGGAGGTAGAGGATGGTCGAGAGAGCGCCGCGACCGCCCGAGGGTGGACGGTCGCGGAAGGTCTCCTTGTAGCGCCCACCCTCCGGATGCGGTCCGAGGTCGAGGCGGGCGATCAGGACGTCGGCGGCGATCATCCCTTCGGCGTCGTCGCCTGCATCGACGGCCGGCGCGAGAAGGCTTCGTACCAGGCGGTGAGCTTCGGGCGGGTCTTGCGGATGTCGCCGGCGACGTTGCGGAACTCGAGCCAGCCGATCGAGCAGGCGAGCGCGATCTGGCCGAGATTGATCGGGCCGGAGAGCAGGGCCGAATCGTTCTCCGCCATGTCGAGGCCCTGGGTCACCTTGGTCATCTGGCCCGAGGTCCACTCGGCCGAGCGCTTGTCCTCGGCGCGGACCACGGTCTCGTAGCGGCAGAGAAGTCCGGCATCGGTGATGCCGTCGGCCATCGCCTGCCAGCGCAGCACACGCCAGCGGTCGGGGCCGGCGGGCGGGATCAGCTTCACGCCTGCATGCTGGGAATCCAGGTACTCGCAGATGACGCGGGAGTCGTAGAGCGCCATGCCGTCGTCGGTGACCAGGGTCGGAAGCTTCATCAAGGGATTGTCCTTGGCGAGATCCGTGTTCGGCTTGGTCGGCATGACGGCGACCGGCACCTGCTGGATGCGGCCGTCGATGCCCGCCTCGATCGCGGTGATCATGCACTTCCGGACATAGGGGGAGGCGGCAGAGTAGTAGAGCTTCATCGGGAATCCTCTCGGGGGGTTAGAAGACGTCCTTGGCCTTGCGGACGGCGGCGAAGACGGCGACCGGATCGTCGCCGCCGACGGCGGCCGCCAGCGCCGGATCGTCGGCGCGAAGGAACGGGTTGGTCGCCCGTTCCTCTGCCAGGGTCGAGGGTACCGTCGGTTTGCCCTCGGCACGAAGCGCATCGACCTGGCGGCTTCGGGCCTGGAGCGCGGCGTTGCCGCCGTCGACCGAGAGCGCGAAGCGGATGTTGGACTGGGTGTATTCATGCGCGCAGTAGACCCGGGTCGCATCCGGCAGCCGGCGCAGCTTGCCGAGCGAGGTCCACATCTGCTGGGGCGTGCCCTCGAACAGGCGGCCGCAGCCGCAGGCGAAGAGGGTGTCGCCGCAGAACAGCGCGTCGGCGTCGGCGAACCAGTAGGCGATGTGGCCGCGGGTATGGCCGGGCACGTCGAAGACCTTGGCTTCGGCTTCGCCCAGGAGATAGGTCTCGCCGTCGCCGACCATGACGTCGATGCCGGGAATGCGGTCGCGGTCGGCACGGGGGCCGACGATAGTGCAGCCGGTCGCCGCCTTGAGCGCCAGGTTGCCGCCGACGTGGTCGCCGTGGTGGTGGGTGTTGAGGATATGGGTCAGCTGCCAGCCGAGCGCCTTCAGCCGCTCGACGACCGGCTCGCATACCGCCGGGTCGACCACGGCGACGTTGCCGGAGGCGCGGTCGCGCACCAGATAGACGTAGTTGTCCTTGAGGACGGGGATCTGCTCGACGTCGATATGGCTCACGGGGATCGCCTGGGCTCGGGGGCGGCGGACGATACCAGACCATGCTAGGCTAAGACCATGTTCACGGACATCGTGGACCTCCGGGACTTCTACGCATCGCGCCGCGGCCAGGTGGTGCGCCGCCTGATCCGTGCCCGCATCCGCCGCCTCTGGCCGGATGCCAGGGGGTTGTCGGTTCTCGGCGTCGGCTTCGCCACGCCCTATCTCGGGCCCTACCGCGAGGAGGCCCAGCGCGTGGTCGCCGCCATGCCGGCGAGCCAGGGCGTGCTGCCGTGGCCCCGGCCCGGCCCCAATGTCGTGACCCTGGCCGACGAGACCGACCTGCCGTTCCCCGACCTCTCCTTCGACCGGGTGCTGCTGGTCCATGCGCTCGAAGGCACCGAGCAGCTCCGGCCGATGCTGCGCGAGGCCTGGCGGGTGCTGGCCGGCGGCGGGCGGCTGATGGTGGTTGTGCCCAACCGCCGCGGCGTCTGGGCCCGCAGCGACCGCACGCCCTTCGGCCACGGCCAACCCTATTCGCTGGGGCAGCTTTCGAGGCTGCTGAGGGATACCCTGTTCACTCCCGTGCAGAGCGCGGCCGCGCTGTTCCTCCCGCCCCAGGCGGTCGTGCCGCTTGCCCGCTGGGCCCGAGACCTCGACAACATCGGCGAACGCTGGGCGTCCACCTTCGCCGGCGTCGTGGTGGTCGAGGCGGCGAAGCAGATCTATGCCGGGACCGCGGTGCCGCAGACCGGGCGCAAACGCAAGCGCGTGCTGGTGCCGATCCAGGGCGGCGCCGTCGCCGCGACCGAAAGCCATCAGTCGACCAGGCCCGACGAGGCTTGAAGATCGCCTGGCCGGCGAGGGAGCCAAAGGCCGCGGTCATCTGTCGCGGGGCCTGGAAAGACGGCAATGCGGGGCGACCCGGGGGCACGGCTCTCGCTGCCGGAAGCCTTTGATTTTATCCGCATCCCCGACTACACCTAGCGGCCCTGAACCGCGCTTCCCCGACAATGGCCGCGCCCGCACCTACCCTTGATGAGATCCGCGCCGAGATTGACCGCATCGACCAGGCGATCCACGACCTGTTGATGCGCCGGGTCGAGGTCGTGCGTGGGATCGGCGGCCTCAAGAGCGGATCTGCGCCCAAATGGCGGCCTGCCCGCGAGGCGGCGCTCTTCCGCCGCCTGGCCGCCCGTCACCGGGGCGAGATGCCGATCGGCGTCCTCGCCCGGATCTGGCGGGAAATGATCATCGGCGGATCGCTGGCGCTGCAGGAAGCCGTGTCCGTCACCGTGGTCGCGAACGGCGCCGAAAGCGGTTGCTGGGATCTCGCCCGTGATCACTTCGGTGCCGTGGTGCCGCTGGGGGCCGCCCCCTCGCCGAGCCAGGTCGTGCGCGATGTCGCCAAGGGCAAGGCGACCATCGGCGTGCTGCCGTCGCCGGCCGACGGCGAGGCCGACCCCTGGTGGCCGCTGTTGATACGCCGCACCCCGTCCTCTCCGCGGATCGTCGCCAAGCTGCCCTTCGCCGGCGCCGGCAACGGCCGCAGCGTCGGCGCGGCCCTGGCGATCGCCCGGGTGGCCTTCGAGCCTTCCGGCAGCGACCACAGCCTGATCGTCGTCGAGGCGGCGCCCGAGCTGAGCCGGGCATCGCTGATGGCCGCTATCCGCAAAGCCGATCTCCATGCACGCTGGCTCGCCCGGCACGAGACGGATGGACGCCCGGCGCATCTCCTGGAAGTCGACGGCTTCGTCGGCGAGGGGGATGCGCGGCTGGCGGCTCTCAGGGAGCACCCGAGCCTCCAGGGCGTCGTCCTGATCGGCGGCTACGCGCTGCCGCTGTCGAAGAGTTGACGTGGTTCCGGAGACCCTTATGACCGATGCGCCCATCCCCCAACCCGGCATTCTCGAGCTGACGCCGTACAAGGCGTTCGCCAAGCCAAAGCGCCCGGGACGCCTGATCCGTCTGATGGCCAACGAGGGCGCGCTCGGCCCCAGCCCGAAGGCGATCGAGGCCTACAAGGCGGCGGCCGGCGAGATCCACCGCTATCCCGAGAGCGGTTCCGGCACTCTCGTCTCCGCGATCGCTAAGCATCACGGGCTCAAGGCGGATCAGCTGGTCATCGGCAACGGCTCGGACGAGCTGATCGAGCTGCTCTGCCACTGCTTCGCCGGGCCCGGCGACGAGGTGGTCTATACCCAGTACGGCTTCGTCATGTACCCCACCTGCGCGCGGGCATCGGGTGCAACGCCGATCTCGGCTCCGGACGACGGCATCACCGCGAGCGTGGACGCGATCCTGGCCAGGGTCACGCCGAAGACCAAGATCGTATTCCTCGCCAACCCCAACAATCCAACCGGCACCTACCTGGCCCGCTCCGAGGTCGAACGCCTGTGGACGGCGCTGCCGAGGCATGTCGTGCTCGTGCTCGATGCCGCCTATGCCGAGTATGTCGAGCGCAACGACTACTCGTCGGGCGCCGACCTCGCCGAACGCGCGCCCAACGTCATCATGCTCCGCACCTTCTCCAAGATGTACGGCCTCGCGGGCTTGAGGCTCGGCTGGGGCTATGGCGCGCCGGCGGTGGTCGACGTGCTGAACCGGGTCCATGGCGTCTTCAACGTGAATGCCGCCGCCCAGGCGGCGGGCGTCGCCGCGCTCGAGGACGTGCCGTTCCAGGATCGCTCCAAGACCCACAACCGGATCTGGGTGCCCAGAGTTCAGGAGAAGCTGAAGGCGCTCGGCCTCGAGCCGCAGCAGACCGTCGCCAACTTCATGCTGGTGAAGGTGCCGGCGAAGCTCGGCAAGACGCCCGACGAGATCCTGGCCTTCTGCGCCGAGCGCGGCATCTTCATGCGCGAGATGAAGACCTACGGGATGACGGGCTACTTCCGCTTCTCGATCGGGACCGAGGAAGAGAACCAGGCCCTAGTCGATACGCTCGCCGAATGCCTGGGTCATGGCTGAGATCTTCGATCGTGTCGCCATCGTCGGCATCGGCCTGATCGGCTCCTCGATCGCGCGCGCGCTGAAGGAGCACGAGGTCTGCCGCGAGATCGTCGTCGGCGACGTCAGCGAGACCCATGGCAAGCGGGCGCTCGAGCTCGGTCTCTGCGCCGCCGCCCATACCGACGTCGCCAAGGCGGCGGCCGGTGCCGATCTGGTGATCCTGTGCACACCGATGTCGACCTACGAGGCGATCACCGACAAGATCGCTCCCGCTCTCAAGCAGGGTGCCGTCGTCACCGATGTCGGCTCGGTCAAGCAGGCGGCGACCAAGTCGGTCAAGCCGCGGTTGCCAGCGCATGCCCGCTGGATCGCCGGCCATCCCGTCGCCGGCACGGAGAACTCCGGCCCCGACGCCGGCTTCGCCGCGCTGTTCAAGGGGCGGTGGTGCATCCTGACGCCGGAGGCCGACACCGATCCCGAGGCGCAGGCGAAGGTCAACGCCATGTGGACGGCGTTCGGCTCGAACGTCGTCGCCATGGATGCCGAGCACCACGACCTGGTGCTGGCGATCACCTCGCACTTGCCGCACCTCATCGCCTATACCATCGTCGGCACGGCGACCGACCTGGAGACGACGCTGCAGTCCGAGGTGATCAAGTTCTCCGCCGGCGGCTTTCGCGACTTCACCCGGATCGCCGCCTCCGATCCGGTCATGTGGCGCGACGTCTTCCTCAACAACCGCGAGGCCGTGCTCGAGATGCTGCAGCGATTCAGCGAGGATCTCTCGCACCTCCAGCGGGCGATCCGCTGGGGCGAGGGCGACAAGCTCGAGGAGTTGTTCACCCGCACGCGCTCGATCCGCCGCAGCATCATCGAGGCGAAGCAGGCGTGACGTTCTAGGAGCCGGCCGGTTCCCCCAGCGGCTGCAATGTCAGGAGCGGCACCGGGCCTAAGAACAGCCGGCCGTTCTGGGCAGTAATCGGCGCCGTGACCTCGCTGCCGCCATCGGCCGTCGGCTGCGCCAGGAGACCGAGCACGATCTTGGCGACCGATGCATCCTGCGCCTTGACTTGGCCGCGGGCGACGAGGCGGTCGAGGGTGGGGGGCAGGCCTTGCAGCTTGGCGGTGCCGGCGCCGAGCGGCCGCATCTCGCCGTCGAGAGCGACGGTGCCCTTGCCGTCGACCTTGAGCGGCCCCCAGGCAAGGAGGACGCGGCGAAGATCGACCGTGCCGCCGCCGTCCCGCCAGCGGACGAGGTCGGAGATCGGTCCCTTGATCGCGCCGTCGAGATCGAGATCGTAGGGCTCTTCGAACAGCATGCGCGGTGCGAAACGCGAAGCGGGCTTGGTCCCGCGTAAACTCACCTTGCCGGCAACGCTCTCGGTTTGCCAGTCGGTCACGGCGGGGTCGAAGTGCTCGATGACGAGCGCCGCCCGGTCGGCGCGGCCGAGATCTTCCCCGCGAAGTCGAGCGGAGACAGCGCCGCCTTCCACGATCAGACCCCGGGCGCGGCCATCCTCGAGCAGCAGCTGAGCCGTCAACGCTTCGAGCCCGACTGCTGCTGCGGGACCGGCCACCGCCAAGCGCGGCGCGGCCAGATCGATCTTGTCCAGGCGCCAGGGGAGCAGGGTCGCTGTCAGCAGCGGCGCCTCGGCAGACCATCCGTCCTTGGCGATGCGCGGCTCGACGAATCCGAGATCGAAGTAGAAAGGAAAGCCGCCGATGTCGAGGCGCTGCCAGGAGATGGCGAAGCCCTCGGCCCGCCGCGCCTCCGCCCAGAGGCCGGCGCCCTCCTCGACCCGGCTGGCGAAGATCAGCCAGAGGAAGAAGATCGCCGCCGTCGAGGCGGCAACCGCTGCGGCGAGCCAGGGGAGAGCGCGGCGGATCATGCGACCACCCGATCCGCCGGCATCAGCAGCCGGACCGTGGTGCCCTGGCCCGGTCGGCTCGAGATCTCGATCCTGCCGCCATGGATCTCGGCGAAGCGCCTGGCGAGCGGCAGGCCGAGGCCGGATCCCTCGCGCTCGCGCTTGAGGCCGTGATCGAGCTGCTGGAACGGCTCCAGCGCCCGCGGGATGTCCTCGGCCGCCATGCCGATGCCCTCATCCGCGATCTCGATGGCGATCTCTCCGGCCTCGGTGGGTCTTGCGCCGATCCGTACGCGGGCGCCGGAAGGCGAGAACTTGATCGCGTTGGCGATCAGGTTCAGGACGGCATTCGAGATCAGCCGCTCGTCGCCGCGGAGCGCCGGAAGACCGTCTGGAACCTCGATGCTCAGTTCGATGCGCCGCTGCTCGGCGCGAGGCAGCATCGAGCGCCGGCAGCGCTCCAGTGCGGGCGGGATGGCGAACAGGCGCTCCTGCACGACGAGCTTGCCGGAGTCGGCCTTGGTCAGGTCGAGGATGTCGTTGATGAGGGCCAGCAGGTTGTGTGCACCCTCGCGAATGTCCTTCGTGTAGGCATCGAGGTTGTCGCCACGCTTCGACGCCGGCAGGCCCGAGATCAGCTCGGCATAGCCGATGATCGAGTTGAGCGGCGTTCGCAGCTCATGGGTCATCAGCGTCAGGAACTCGGATTTGGCCCGGCTCGCGCTCTCCGCCTGGATGCGGGCCTCTTCCAGATGCTCGATCATGCCGATGCGCTCGTAGCGGAGACGGAGCGACTCTTCCATCGTCGCCTTGCCGATCCGCGTGATCGCAAGCATCAGGATGCCGAAGATGAGCGTGCCGACGGCGAGCGCATCCGTTTCCGGCCGGTCGAGATTCGCCAAGGTCAGCGCCAGCGCCGACACGTGGAGGCCGGCATAGGCGTAGTAGGCCTCCGGCAATGCGGTCATGATCGCCGCTCCGCCCCCCACCACGCCGGCGGCGGTGGCCAGCATGATCATCATGTGGAACGGGTCCTCGGGCCGGAAGACCAGGAATGCTGACCCGGCCCAGCCCAGGCCGACCGCTCCGCCGGCGATGATCGCATACCGCCGCCACCGCCCGATCGCCTCCGGAGCCGGTCGGGTCCGCTGAAAGGCGAGGGCGAGCGCGAAACGGCCCGCCTGGATAGCGAGCATGACGGCGATCCAGACGAGGAGCGCCGTCCGGCTGCTCTGGTCGTGCCAGAGGGTCACGGCGACGAGCGCGAGCGCGAAGACGGTTAAGGCGACCGCGAGATGGAGCTGCCGATAGAAAAGACGGATACGCTCGGCTTCGATCTGCACATTGATGGCAAGGCCGGCCGGACCGGTGGTCACGGAACGACACGGTCCGCGGGCATCACCAGGCGGGCTGTCGTGCCGACGCCCGGCCGGCTGGCGACCTCGATCCGGCCCCGGTGGAGTTCGGCGAAGCGCTTGGCGAGCGTCAGGCCTAGGCCGGAGCCGGTGCGCTCGCGCTTGAGGCCGTTATCGATCTGCTGAAACGGCTCCAAGGCCCGCGGGATGTCCTCGGGCGCCATGCCGATGCCGCTGTCGGTGACCTCGATGACGACGCCGCCGTCCGGCGACCGTCGGGCGCCGATCCTGATGAGGCCGCCCGGCCGGGTGAACTTGACGGCATTCGACAGAAGATTGAGCAGGGCATGGCGGATCAGGCGCTCGTCGCCGCGAATCGCGGGCAGGTCGTGGGCGAGCTCCAGCCTCAGCTCGATCCCGCCTTCGTCGACACGCGGCTGAATCATCAGCCGGCAGCGCTCGATCGTCGCGCCGACGGAGAACAGACCTTCCTGCAGGTCGAGCTTCCCGGCATCGGCCTTGGAAAGGTCGAGGATGTCGTTGATGAGGGCCAGCAGGTTGTGGGCGCCGCTGTGGATGTCCCGCGCGTAGTCGCCGAACTTGTCGCCGCGCGTCGCCGACGGCTGCTCGGTAATGAGCTCGGCATAGCCGATGATCGAGTTGAGCGGGGTCTTCAGCTCATGGGTCATCATCGCCAGGAACTCGGACTTGGCCCGGCTCGCGCTCTCCGCCTGTGCCCGGGCCTCCTCCAGGTGCTCGATCATGCCGATGCGCTCGAAACGGAGCCGCAGCGACTCATCCAGCGTCGTGCCGATCGTCCGGACCGCAGACAGCAGGATGAGAATGAAGAAGATGAACCCGACGGCGAATGCCAGGTTGACGAATCCGCCGGCGGCGGCGAGCAGGATGATCAGCGGCGGCAGGTGCGTCGCCAGGTAGAGGACGTAGGCGAGCGGAAGCGTGGCGAGCACGGCGATGCCGCCGGCGGCCATGCCCGTCGCCGTCATCGTCATGACGATGAGGTTCGTCGGCGAGGACGGGTCGAAGAACAGCAGGATGGAGGCGCCCCAGCAGGCGCCGGACATGGCGGTGGAGGTGACCGCGAAGCGGGCCCATCTCGGTGCGGCCTCGACCCCGGGAGAGGCGCGCATGAAGGCGGCATGCAGGAGGAGGCGGGCCATTTGGACCAGGATCATGGCGGCGATCCAGCCGAGAAGGCGCATGGACGGCCCGGATTCCGACCAGAGTACGGTGACGAGGAGTATCGCGATGACCGTGCTCGCGCCGAGCGCGGCCCTGAGCTGGCGGTAGAAGAGGCGGACGCGCTCGGCAAAGACCCGGCGAGCTATTTCGGATGCCCCCTCCCTCGGCGCCCGGAGGATGTCGGTCGGTGCTGCCGCCTCATCCACAGCGCGAGTAACCGCAGCTCGTGCAGAGATCGCAGCCCTCCTGCCGCATCAGCGAGGGTTGGCCGCATTTGACGCATTGGCGCGGGCGGGCTCCCGATGGGCTCGGCAGTCCGACGACCTTGCGCTCGCTCGCCGCCTCGATCTCCGAGCCCGAGGGCTGCAGGAAGCCGATGTCGATCATGTGCCGCTCAATCACGTCGCCGATGGCCGCCAGCAGCGAGGGTACGTAGCGCCCGCCCATCCACTGGCCACCGCGTGGGTCGAACACCGCCTTCAGCTCCTCGACGACGAAGGAGACGTCGCCGCCGCGGCGGAAGACCGCGGAGATCATCCGGGTCAGCGCCACCGTCCAGGCGTAGTGCTCGGTGTTCTTGGAGTTGATGAACACCTCGAACGGCCGGCGGCGGCCGTCCTGCACGATGTCGTTCAAGGTGATGTAGATCGCGTGGTCGCTCTCCGGCCACTTGATCTTGTAGGTCTTGCCCGGCAGCTCCTCCGGCCGGTTGAGCGGCTGGGTCATGTAGACGACGCCGCCCGCATCGAGGGAGTCCGACGGCTTGGCGGTCGCATGGGTGGGCCGCGGCGTCTCCAGCGGCAGCTCGCGCTGGCCGGCCGCGTCCTCGGCCTTGACCGTCAACACCGATCCGGTGACGTCGTTGGGGCGGTAGGTGGTGCAGCCCTTGCAGCCGAGATCGTAGGCCTGCCGGTAGATATCCTTGAAGGCTTCGAAGTCGAGCTCGGCCGGGACGTTGATGGTCTTCGAGATCGAGCTGTCGATGTACTTCTGGACCGCCGCCTGCATCACCACATGGTCGCCGGGCGCCAGCGTCTGGGCGTTGACGAAGTAGTCGGGCAGCGGCGTCGCCTCGCCCTTCAGGCGGCGGAAGGCGCGGTAGGCGGCATCGGTCACCTCCTCCTCGCGGCGGCTGCCGTCGGGCATCAGCACCGAGCGGGTATAGCTGTAGCTGAACACCGGCTCGAGGCCGGAGGAGACGTTGTCGGCGAGCAGCGAGATGGTGCCGGTCGGCGCGATCGAGGTGAGAAGGGAATTGCGGATGCCGTGCCGGGCGATTGCGGCCTTCAGCTCCTCGTCGAGCTCGCCGACGGACTCGCCGGCCAGGTACTTCTCCGCATCGAACAGCGGGAAGGGGCCTTTCTCCTTGGCGATCTCGACCGAGGCGGCATAGGCGGCCCGCCTCAGCGTCGACATCCAGGTCTCGGTCAGCCGGACGGCCTCCTCGCTGCCATAGCGCGCCCGGCAGTAGAGCAGCGCGTCGGCGAGGCCGGTGACCCCGAGGCCGATGCGACGCTTGGCCTTCGCCTCCTCGGCCTGCTCGGGCAGCGGAAAGTTGGAGACGTCGATGACGTCGTCCATCATCCGGACGGCGACGGCGGTCAGCTTCGACAGGCGGTCGAGGTCGAGCGCGGCCTCCGGCTCATAGGGGTTGGTGACGAGCTTCGCCAGGTTGATCGAGCCGAGCAGGCAGGCGCCGTAGGGCGGCAGCGGCTGCTCGCCGCAGGGGTTGGTCGCGCTGATGGTCTCGGCGTACCAGAGATTATTCCGCCGGTTGATGCGGTCGATGAAGATCACGCCGGGCTCGGCATAGGCGTAAGTCGCGCGCATGATCTTGTCCCAGAGCGCGCGGGCATGGACGGTCTTGAAGGTGACGCCGCCGAAATGCAGCTCCCAGGACTGGTCCTCGCGCACCGCCTGCATGAAGGCGTCGGTGACCAGGACCGAGAGATTGAACATGCGGAGCCGGCCAGGCTCGTGCTTGGCCTCGATGAACGCCTCGATGTCCGGATGGTCGCAGCGCAGCGTCGCCATCATCGCGCCGCGCCGGCTGCCGGCGCTCATGATGGTGCGGCACATGGCGTCCCAGACGTCCATGAACGACAGCGGCCCCGAGGCGTCGGCGCCGACGCCCTTCACCGGCGCGCCCTTCGGCCGCAGCGTGGAGAAATCGTAGCCGATGCCGCCGCCCTGCTGCATGGTCAGCGCCGCCTCGCGCAGATGCGCGAAGATGCCGCCCATGTCGTCGGGGATCGTGCCCATGACGAAGCAGTTGAACAGCGTCACCTGCCGCTCGGTCCCGGCGCCGGCGATGATGCGCCCGGCCGGCAGGAACTCGAGGTCGGCCATGGCGGCCTCGAACTTCTCCGCCCATGCCACGCGCAGTTCGGGCGCCTCAGCCTCGGCCACCGAAATCGCGACGCGGCGCCAGGTGTCGGCGAGGGTCTTGTCGACCGGCTGGCCGTCGGCTCCCTTGAACCGGTATTTCATGTCCCAGATCTGCTGGGAGATCGCCGCGACCTGGCTCATAGTGAAGGCTCCGCCAGGGCGTTCTCGACCCTAAGCTATTGAAAGTCCTAATTAATTTTTCCGTGATTGCCACGGAACAAAGAGCATACGGTGACCGGCGCCCGTCGTCAAACACGCATGATCCGCCGATGAAGGGCGCAAAATATGGGTGATATCGAGCGCAACAAGCAGGCGGTTCTCGCCTTCTACGACCTGATGTTCAACCAGGGTCGCCCGCGCGACGCGATCGAGCGCCATGCGGGCGACGTCTACATCCAGCACAATCCGGAGGTCGCCGACGGCAAGGCAGGCTTCATCGACTATTTCGAGCGCATGGCGCGGGACTATCCGGGTAAGCGCATGCACGTCGTCCGCATCATCGCCGAAGGCGATCACGTCGTTCTGCACAACCGCCAGGAGTGGCCGGGCTATCCCGACTTCGCCGCCATCGACATCTTCCGCCTGACGCCGGGCGGAAAGATCGTCGAGCATTGGGACGTGCTGCAGACGGTCCCGGAAACGGCCGCTCACCCGAACGGGATGTTCTGATGACGGGTCCGGCTTGCGGGCCGAAAGCGGTCATTCATCGTATATGGTTGAAAGGCATGAATGATTTGGAACGGTCGAGGAGGTGTCCTTGACGCTCCCCAGCCTCGTTCCTAGATTGGGAGATACCAGGGCGCCGCTCGACGGCGCCCTTGCCGTCTCAAAGCTTTCACCCCGGGGAACCGACATGTCCGACGCCACCACCAAAGTCAGCGAGGCCACTTTCGAGGCCGACGTGCTGCGCTCGTCCCGGCCGGTCCTGGTCGACTTCTGGGCGGAGTGGTGCGGCCCGTGCAAGATGATCGGGCCCTCGCTCGAGGAGTTGCAGAAGGAGTACGGCGAGAAGGTCACCATCGCCAAGGTGAACATCGACGAGAGCCCGGGCGTCGCCAGCCGCTACAACGTCCGCTCGATCCCGGCGCTGATGGTGTTCAAGGGCGGCCAGGTCGCTGCCAGCCGCATCGGCGCCATGCCGAAGAACAAGATCAAGGAGTGGGTCGACTCCGTCATCTGACGATCGACCGCGTTCCAGGCATGCGAACGGGCGCCGTCAGGCGCCCGTTTGGTTGAGGACCTGGGCGCGCTTGAACGCCGGGCGTTTCTTGCAGCGCGCCACATACGCGGCGCTCGCCGGCTTGAGCTGAACGATCCTCAGCCCTTCGCTGCCGAAGTAGAGGTCGCCACCGACCATCACATCGGCGACAGAAAAACGCTCGCCCAGAATCCACGGACCGCCGGACGCCAGCGCCTCTTCGATGACGTTGAACACCCGGTCGAAGTCGCCCCAGCCGGCCGTCGCCGGCGCCATCTGCACATTGGCGACCTTTTGCACGAACGCCGCTTCGATGCTGGCATGGAAAACAGCCATTGCAGATAACGTCCGCGCGTCGGATCGCCGAGCGCTGGGGCGAGGCCGGCTTCCGGACAGCGCTCGGCGACATAGGCGCAGATCGCCGCGGACTCTGCGACCGCCGCCTCGCCGTCGGTGAGCGCCGGTACCTTCTCCATCCGATTGATCGCGTGATAGGCGGGCGTCGAATGATCGCCGGCCCGGAAGTCGACGAGCTGCGTCTCGTAAGGTCTGCCGGTCTCCTCCAGGATCCAGAGCGCCCGCATCGAGCGCGTCCGCGGTGCCCAGTGGAGCTTCATGTCGGCCTCCCTGACAAAGCGACAACGGACGTCGCGGGTCAGCCGTTCCCGGCCAGCACCGAGCCCGCGAGGTAGAGCGAGCCGCAGATGAGGATGCGTGACGGCGGTCCGCCCTTGGCGACGATGTCGGCGACCGCCGCGTCGACACCGGGCGATGCCGTAGCCGGCAGGCCGAGCGATCGTGCGGCGGCAGCGATCGCCTCCGGCTCGTGGCTTGACGGCAGGTCGGGAATGGCGACGCCGTGAACGCTGCCGATGAGGCCGAGGAACGGCCGGAAGATCGGCTCGGGCCGGCGTTGCTTCTGGGTCGCGAAGATCATGTGCAGCGGACGCTTCGGCCAGCTCCGCAATGTCGCTGCCACCACCTGGGCGCCCCCTTCATTGTGGGTGGCGTCGAGCCACAGCTCCCATCCCGACGGCAGCGCCGCGACCAGGGGACCGCGGGTCAGGCGCTGCAGCCTCGCCGGCCAGCGCACAGTGCCGAGCCCGGCGACGATCGCGCTCTCCGGCACCTTGAGTTCCGGGCAGGCTTCGAGCACGGCGATGGCGGTACCGGCGTTCGGGTACTGGTAGTCACCGAGGAGGCCGGGCTTGGGCAGGAGCCGCCGGCGTCCCGCGCTCTCGTAGCCAAGGCGCCCGTCCGGCTCCTTCCAGGCCCGCCATTCGCGATCCGCGCGGAAGATCGGAGCCCCGATCGTAGCGGCCTTCGCGTCGAAGACCGCCTCCGCCTCCGGCGGCTGCGGTCCGATCACCGCCGGACGGCCGGGCTTCATGATCTCGGCCTTCTCAGCCGCGATCTTCGCCAGCGTGTCGCCGAGGAACTCCATGTGATCGAACGAGATCGGAGTGATCGCGGCGGCGGCGGGGGCGTCCACCATGTTGGTCGCGTCGAACCGGCCGCCGAGGCCGGTCTCGAGCAGCACGACGTCGCCCGCCACGCGGGCGAAGGCCACGAAGGCGGCTGCCGTGATCAGCTCGAAATGCTGCGGGGAGACGCCTTCGCCGGCTTTCGCCACCTCTTCCAGCAGATCCGCCATCAACTCGGTCTCGATGTCGTGGCCGGCGAGGTAGATGCGCTCGTTCACGCGTACCAGGTCGGGTGAGATCGTCATGTGGACGCGGAGGCCCGCCGCCTCGCACATGGCGCGGAGGAAGGCGACCAGCGAGCCCTTACCGTTGGTGCCGGCGACGTGGATCGCCGGCGGAGTGCGCGCCTGCGGATTGCCAAGGCGGGCGAGTAGCGCCCGCATCTTGTCGAGGGAGAACTTGCCGGGATGGGTTCGCTGCGTCTTCAGCGGATCGAGGATCCGGTGGATGCGCTCGTCCGGTGTCGCCATGGAGGACGTCAGGCCCGCGGCTGCTGCGGGATCTCGACCTCCGGCGTCGGCAGCACCACCACCTCGGCCGAGGGCCTGGGCTGCATCAGCAGGCCGAGGATGCGCGCGAGAGCCGCCTTCAGCTCCGGGCGCGGCACCACCATATCGACCATGCCGTGCTCGTAGAGATATTCGGCGCGCTGGAAGCCTTCGGGCAGCTTCTCGCGGATGGTGTCCTGGATGACGCGTTGGCCGGCGAAGCCGATCAGGCTGCCGGGCTCGGCGAGATGCACGTCGCCGAGCATGGCGAAGGAGGCGGTGACACCGCCGGTGGTGGGATCGGTCAGCACGACGATGTAGGGAAGCCCGGCCGACTTGACCTCTTCGACCGCCAGCACCGTGCGCGGCATCTGCATCAGCGAAAGGATGCCCTCGTGCATGCGGGCGCCGCCGGAGGCCGGGATGGCGACCAGGGCCGCCTGCTGCAGCTTGGCGAGCTTGGCGGCGGCCAGGAAGGCCTCGCCGACGGCTGTGGCCATCGAGCCGGCCATGAAATCGAAATTGAACACGGCGATTACCGCCGGCTGGCCGCCGACGGAGCCGTGGGCGACGATCAGCGCATCCTGCTCCTCGGTCGCCGCCTGCGCCTCCTTCAGCCGCTCCGTATAGCGACGGCGATCGCGGAAGCGCAGCGGGTCGAGCGGCACCTTCGGCAGCTCGATGCGGGTGAAGACGCCGTCGTCGAACAGCATGCCGAGACGCTTGAGTGCCGGCAGACGGAGATGATGGCCGCACTTGTCGCAGACATGGAGGTTCGCCTCCAGGTCGCGGTGGAAGATCATCTGCCCGCAGCCCGGGCACTTGTGCCAGAGGTTGTCGGGCGTGTCGCGCTTGACCAGCGCCCTGAGCTTCGGGCGGACGAAGTTGGTGAGCCAGTTCATGCGTTGACCCGCGCGCCTCGCACGCCGGCGGCGAGGTCGGCGATGAAGCGGTGGGTCTTGGCGACGGCGTCGGCGGGCATCTTCGCGTTGTCCGCGATGATCTTGACGACCGCGGTGCCGACCACGGCGGCATCGGCGACGCGGGCGACCGTCGCCGCCTGCTCGGGCGTGTTGATGCCGAAGCCGACGGCGACCGGCAGCGGCGTCGCGCGCTTGAGCCTCGTCACCGCACTCTCGATGTGCGCGTTGTTGGCCGAGGCGGTGCCGGTGATGCCGGTGATGGAGACGTAGTAGACGAAGCCCGAGGTGTTGGAGAGCACCTTGGGCAGGCGTGCATCGTCGGTGGTGGGCGTCGCCAGGCGGATGAAGGCGAGGCCCTTCCTGATCGCCGGCAGGCAGAGCTCGGCATCCTCTTCCGGCGGCAGGTCGACCATGATCAGGCCGTCGACTCCGGCCTTGATCGCATCGTCGAGGAAGCGCTCGACCCCGTAGATGTAGATCGGGTTGAAGTAGCCCATCAGCACCAGCGGCGTCGCCTTGTCGCCCTCGCGGAAGCCGCGGACCAGGTCGAGCGTCTTCTTCAGCGTCATGCCTGCCTTCAGCGCGCGCAGGCTCGCCGCCTGGATCGCCGGTCCATCGGCCATCGGATCGGTGAAAGGCATGCCGATCTCGATCAGGTCGGCGCCGGCCGCGGGCAACCCCTTCAGGATCTCGAGCGAGGTCTTGGGCTCGGGATCGCCGGCGGTGATGAAGATGATGAGGCCCGCCCGGTTCTCTTTCTTGAGGAGGGTGAAACGGTCGGCGATGCGCGTGGTCATACCGGCCGGCCCCGCCTGGCGAGATGGCCGAGCACCGCCGCCAGGTCCTTGTCGCCGCGTCCGCACATGTTCATGACCAGGATGTGGTCCTTCGGCAGCTTCGGCGCAATCTTCCTCACATAGGCGAGCGCATGGCTGGGCTCGAGGGCCGGGATGATGCCTTCCAGCCGCGAGCAGTACTGGAACGCCTCAAGCGCCTCTTCGTCGGTGGCGCTGACGTATTCGACCCGCTTCATGTCGTGGAGCCAGGCATGCTCGGGCCCGATGCCGGGATAGTCGAGGCCGGCCGAGATCGAATGCGCCTCGATGATCTGGCCGTCGTCGTCCTGCAGCAGGTAGGTGCGGTTGCCGTGCAGCACGCCCGGCCGGCCGCCGGTCAAGGAGGCCGCGTGCTTGCCGGTGGAGACGCCATGCCCGCCGGCTTCGACGCCGAC
Source organism: Rhizobium sp. Q54 (assembly GCA_945871425.1). GTDB lineage: Bacteria > Pseudomonadota > Alphaproteobacteria > SHVZ01 > SHVZ01 > SHVZ01. Next base: position 27,335 of record CAMBVS010000039.1, read on the forward strand.
GATGCGGACCGACGGATCGTCGAGGAAGGGATGGAACAGGCCCATGGCGTTCGAGCCGCCGCCGATGCAGGCGACCAGCGTGTCGGGAAGCCGGCCCTCGGCCTCCTGCATCTGCTGCTTGGTCTCGATGCCGATCACCGACTGGAAGTCCCGCACCATCGCCGGATAGGGGTGCGGGCCTGCGACCGTGCCGATGATGTAGAAATGCGTCTCGGCCTTGGCGACCCAGTAGCGGAGCGCCTCGTTCATCGCGTCCTTCAGCGTGGACGAGCCGGAGGTCACCGGCCGCACCTCGGCGCCCAAGAGGCGCATGCGCTCGACGTTCGGCTTCTGGCGCTCGATGTCTTCCGCGCCCATGAACACTGTGCAGCTCATGCCGAAGCGCGCGCAGACGGTGGCGGTGGCGACGCCGTGCTGGCCGGCGCCGGTCTCGGCGATGATGTGGGTCTTGCCCATGCGCCTGGCGACCAGCGCCTGGCCCAGGCAGTTGTTGATCTTGTGCGCGCCGGTGTGGTTCAGCTCATCGCGCTTGAAGTAGACCTTGGCGCCGCCGAGGTCCTGGGTGATGCGCTCGGCGAAGTAGAGCGGGCTCGGCCGGCCGACATAGTGGGTGTGGAACCCCGCCAGCTCCTTCTGGAAGCCGGGATCGGCCTTGCACTCGGTGTAGACGCGTTCGAGATCGAGGATGAGCGGCATCAGCGTCTCGGCGACGAAGCGGCCGCCATAGATGCCGAAATGCCCGCCCTCGTCCGGGCCTGTGCGGAAGCTGTTGACCGTGCTCACGAATCCATCGCTGTCGTCTGGGAGGCCCCGGTCGCCGGAGCGGCCGGCACTATGCGGAAGAGGGGGGCAAGGCGCAAGCGGCGAGGGCGGCCTTCAAGGCAGGGCGGGGCCGCTGCCCGGTACCGCCCGCCTTATCCCCCGCTCAGCGCCTGGACGATGGCGATCTCGTCGGTCGGCTTCAGCGGGCGGGCGAGGTCGAACACCTGCTCGCCGTTGAGGAAGACGCGCATGTGCCGGCGCACCTGGTCCTGCTCGTCGACCATGCGGAAGCGGATGCCCGGATATTGCCGGTCGAGGTCGGCGAGCAGCGCCGACAAAGTGGCGCCGGCCGCCTCGACCTCGCGCTTCTTCTTGGTGTAGGAGCGGAGCGGCGTCGGGATCAGCACCTTCACCGGAGCTCTCCGGCCTCCACGGCATAGATTTCCGGGAGGTGCTGGGCGATCAGGCGCCATTTCTCGCCTTCGTCGCGGCTTCCCCACAGCTCGCCCGAGGTGGTGCCGAAATAGACGCCGATCGGGTCGGCGGCGTCGGTCGCCAGCGCCTGTCGCTTCACCGTCCACCACGCGTCGGTCGCCGGCATGCCGGCCGCCTGGCGTTTCCAGGTCTTGCCGCCGTTGCGGGTGACGAAGGTGCCGGGGATGCCGTCGGGACTCGTCCTCGGCCAGACGTCGGTGCCGTCCATCGGGAACACCCAGGCGGTGTCGTCGTCGCGCGGATGCACCGCCATCGGCAGGCCGATGTCGCCGACCTTCTTCGGCATGGCCTTGCCGACACGGACCCAGGTCTTTGAAGGCCTGTCGAGCCGGTAGATGCCGCAATGGTTCTGCTGGTAGAGCCGGTCCGGGTTGGCGGGCGACATGCGGATGCAATGCGGGTCGTGGAAGGCGATGTTGGTCGCATCGAAGCCGCCGACGACCTCGAGCCCGTCGACCAGCGGCGCCCAGGTGCGGCCCTTGTCCAGCGACTCGTGCACGCCGCCGCCCGACATGGCGAAGTAGAGATGAGCCGGGTCGCGGGGGTCGATGATGATCGAATGCAGCTTCGGCCCGTCCGGCGTGCCGTCCTGCACGGTGCCCATCCATTCGCGGTATTTCGGGTCGTCGTTGATGGTCGAGAACGGCTCCCAGGTGACGCCGCCATCCTCGGAGCGGAACAGCCCCTGCGGCGAGGTGCCGGCATACCAGACGTTGGGCTCGTTGGCATGTGCCGGGGTCAGCCAGAAGGTGTGGTCGACGGTGCGACCCGTCTGGCCCGTCGGCGCCTTGGCGAAGGCGGGCGGGCGGCTGGCCTCCTTCCAGCTTCGGCCGAGATCGGTCGAGCGGAAGACGGTCGGGCCGAGATGCCCGGTCTTCGCCGCCGCCAGCAAGGTGCGGCCGTCGCGCGGGTCCAGCATCATGTGACTGATGATGTGGCCGAGGAAATGCGGTCCGTCGGCCCGCCAGGTCTTCCGCGCCGCGTCGCCGTGATAGATCCAGGCGCCTTTTCGTGTGGCGACCAGCACGACAGAACGCGGCTTCGAGGGCGCGCGCTTGGCGCGGGGCGCCGGTTTCTTGGTGGCCATCGATCAGATCCTTTCTGCAAGCGAGTCCTGAGCCGCCTTCCAGTCCGGATAGGCCGACTCCAGCTTTTTCCGACCCGACGCCGTCAGCCGGAGCGGCCGCTCGCGACGGTCCTTCGGGCGATCTACGTCGATCCAGCCATTCCGTTCCAGCAGCGCCGCATTTCGCGTCAACGTCGTGCGTTCGAGGCCGAGCAGCGCGGCGAGATCCCTCATCGGCTTCGGCCCGGCGAGGGCGAGCGAGGCGAGGAGGGAGAATTGCGTCGCCTTGAGACCATGGTGGCGCAGCTTCGTCTCGAAATGCCGGGTGATCGCGCGCGCGGTCCGGCGGGCGGCGAGGCAGCGGCAATCGACGCAGAGCGACAGGTCCACGTTCATGGCATCGAGTGTAGATACACCTAATGCGGCGTCAAGCGCGCTCACGCGCCGGGATGGCCCGGCGCGTCGAGCACCGCCATGGTCACCCGCGAGACGCAGACCAGCTTGTCGTCGGCCCCGGTGATCCTGACTTCCCAGATCTGGGTGGTGCGGCCGAGATGGATTGGACGGGCGACGCCGGTGACGTAGCCGTCGGTCGCCGAGCGGATGTGGTTGGCGTTGATCTCGAGGCCGACGCAGCGGGATTTCCTGAGGTCGACGGCGAAGTTGGCGGCGCAGGAGGCGAGCGTCTCGGCCAGCACCACCGAGGCGCCGCCATGGAGCAGGCCCATCGGCTGGCGGGTGCGCTCGTCGACAGGCATGCGGGCGCGGATGAAGTCCTCGCCGACCTCCAGGAACTCGATGCCGACATGGTTGACCAGGGTCTTCTTGTGGATGTCGGCGAGGACCGCCGCCGTCACCGGGGTCTTCCAGATCGTCATGCCCGGACGCTCCGTGCGGCGGCGAGAAAGCGGCGGATCTTCTCCGGCGACTTGACGCCCGGCCGGTCCTCGACGCCCGAGGAGACATCGATCCGCGTGGCGCCGGTCGAGCGGATCGCCTCGGCGACGTTGTCCGGCGTGAGTCCGCCGGCCAGCATCCACGGCACCGACCAGCGCGCGTCCTTCAGCAGCCGCCAGTCGAAAGGCAGCCCGTTGCCGCCGGGAAGCCCGCCGGGGGGAGGCTTGGCGTCGAACATCAGCAGGTCGGCAACGCCCTCATAGGCGCGGGCGGCGGCCACGTCGGCCTCGGTCGCGATCGACAGCGCCTTCATCACCCGCCGGCCATTGCGCGCCTTGATCGCGGCGGCGCGTTCGGGCGTCTCGCGCCCATGGAGCTGGAAGATGTCCGGCGACAGCGCCTCGGCGATTTCGTCAAGCAGCCGGTCTTCGGCATCGACCACCAGGGCGACCTTCGCGACGTTCGCCGGCACCGCCGCGGCGAGACACGCTGCCGTCTCGGGCGTCACCGCGCGCGGCGAACTTGGATAGAAGTTGAAACCGAGATAGGCCGCCCCGCCCTCGACCGCCGCGGCGATCGTCTCGGCTGTATTGAGTCCGCAGATCTTGACCGCGACGGTCACGCCGCTTCGGCCATGTGGCGGGCGATCTCGTCGATTGCCCGGCCCGGGTCCTTGGCCTGGGTGATCGGGCGGCCGATGACAATGTAGCTGGCGCCGCGGCGGACCGCTTCAGCCGGCGTCACCACTCGCTTCTGGTCGTCGCCGGCCGCCGCCATGCGGATGCCCGGCACCACCAGCAGGAAGTCCGGGCCGTGGATGGCCCGGAGTGCCGCCGACTCTTCGGCCGAGCAGACCACGCCGTCGAGGCCCGCCTGACGGGTCAGGTCGGCCAGCCGCTTCACCTGGTCGAGGGCCGGGCCCTTCTGGCCGACCTCTGCGAGATCGGCGTCGTCGAGGCTGGTCAGCACGGTGACCGCCAGCATGCGCGGGCGCTCGACCCCGGCCTTGGCCGTGGCTTCGGTGGCCGCGTCGCGGGCCGCTTCCATCATCTCCCGGCCGCCGGAGGCGTGGACGGTGAGGAGATAGGGCCGGCAGCTGGAGACGATCGCGCGGACGGCGCCGGCGACCGTGTTCGGGATGTCGTGGAGCTTGAGGTCGAGGAAGATCCGGGCCTGGCTCGCTTCGGCCACCCGGCGGACGCCGTCGGGGCCGTGGGCGCCGTAGAATTCGAGGCCGAGCTTGATGCCGCCGATGGTCGCCGCGAGGTCGGCGCTCATGCGCCGGGCCCAGGCGAGATCGGTGGTGTCGAGGGCGCAGAAGACGCGCCGGATCGGGGCGGTCATGGTCATGGCGCCGGCTTATAGCAGACCCCGGATGGCCCGGGTATGGTCGGCCATGGACCCGCTCATCCTGCGCTCCGCCATCCCGGCCGACGCTCCGGAAATCGTCAGGCTGATCCGGGCCCTGGCCGCCGCTGGCGAGCGCCGGGCGCCGATGATCGCGCCGGTGACCGAGGCCTCGGTCATCGCCGACGGCTTCGGCCCGCAGCCCTGCTTCGAGGCGATTCTGGCCTTCCGTGGCGGAGAGGCGGTCGGCCTCGCCCAGTTCTACCCGATCTACGCCGCCTGGCGCGGCGAACGCGCGGTTTCGATCGCCAACCTCTATGTCGCGCATGACGAGCGCCGGACCGGGCTCGGCCGGCGACTGGTCTCGGCCGTGGCTCGGCGGGCGCTGGCGATGGGGGCCAGGCGGCTGGAGCTGCAGGTCGAGGCCGACAACCCGGCGCAGGCCTTCTACCGGCGGGTCGGCTTCGGCCTGCTGACCGACATCCGCTGCCGGATGGATGCCGACGGGATCGCGCGGCTGGCGACGGACGCCACGTAGCCGTCAGCGCGCCTCGATGGCGAGCTGGGCCGCTGCCAGATCCTCGAGCGCCGTCCCGACCGACTTGAAGACGGTGATCTCGCCGGACGAAACCCGGCCGCCGATCTGGCCTCGGGTCAGCTCGAACAGGTCGCCGACGACCTCCTTGAGGGCGCCCGAGGCCAGCGGCTGGACGATGTCGCCCGCTTCCTTCATCGCGCCGGCCCGGGTGTCGACATAGACCCGTCCCCGGCGAACCGAGTCGTCGTCGGTCTCGCGCATCTTCGGGGTATAGGCGCCGACCAGGTCAAGATGGGCGCCGGCCTTGAGCCAGGCCCCCTTCACCACCGGATCGGCCGACAGCGTGGCGGTGGTGACGATGTCGGCGCTCCTGGCGGCTGCCTCGAGGTCCTCGGTCGCATCGACCGCGAGGCCCTTGGCTTGGAGCGACCGCGCGAGGGTGCGCGCGGTCTCCGCATTGCGGCCCCAGACCGAGACCCGGCGGATGGGCCGGACCGCTGCATGGGCCTGGATCAGGTGGGGGGCGAGCGCCCCGGTGCCGATCATCAGGTGATGGCCGGCATCCTCGCGCGCGAGATAGGAGGCGGCCAGCGCCGAGGCGGCGGCGGTGCGCCGGAGCGTCAGCATCCGCCCGTCGATCAGTGCCAGCGGCTGCCCGGTGGTGCCGTCGAGGAGCGTGTAGATGCCCATGACCGCCGGCAGGCCCTTGGCGCCGTTGCCGGGGAAGACCGTCACGGTCTTGACCCCGATGTGCTTGCCGACCTGCCAGGCCGGCATCAGCAGCAGGATCGCCTCCGGCGCCTCCGGCACCCGGACCGGGTGGTGATGGCGGGTCGGAAGCTCGCAGCCGGCGCGGAACATGTCGCGCAGCCGCTCGATCAGGGTGGGGAAGTCGAGGCGGCGCTCGACCTCCGTCGCATCCAGGGTCTGCATGGCTCAGGTTACGCTAACGAGAGGGCGGGGGCAGGGCAGGGGAACGGCCTGGATCGGCGAGCTTCCGCTCTGCCGCCTCGGCCCGCTTCGCCTCGCGCCGGGCGCGGAGCCTGGCCGCCAGCGTCCCGAAGCCGGCGAATGCCGAGCCGGCGAGGAACCCCAGAGCCAGCAGGCCGAGAGCGAGAAGGTAGACCGGCATCTCGACCAGCTCGTCGAAGGGCCAGAGGCCGACGACGACCGGCCCGCGATTGGTGAGCGCGAAGGCGATGACGATGAGGGTCAGCGGGATGGTGATGATGGCCCCGAGCGCGCGAGCCGGCGCCGAGCGGCGGGCCATGGCTTTAGTTCGCCGCGCCCTCGGCGTCGTCGGACGACTCTTCGCCGTTCAGGCGGTCGCGCAGCTGCTTGCCGGTCTTGAAGTACGGGATGGCCTTGGCGGCGACGTCGACGGCCTCGCCGGTACGGGGATTGCGGCCCGTGCGCTGGGCCCGGCGCTTCACCGAGAAGGCGCCGAATCCGCGCAGCTCGACGCGATCGCCGCGCGCAAGAGCCTTCGCTACCTCGTCGAAGATGGTCGAGACGATGCGTTCCACGTCACGCTGGAACAGGTGCGGGTTCATCTCAGCCAGACGCAGGATCAGTTCGGACTTGGTCATGCCGTTCCCCCGGTCGCTCCAGGCGTCCCTCTCGTCGGTGCACAAGTCTTCTGGCGGGACCCTGACCCCGCGGTCGAGGAGCGTGCCCGACCGGCCCCGGTCCGTCAAGGTCTAAGCCTCTCGGATTGCTGCCTTTTCCGTCGCGCCTCGTAGAAACGACGAGGGGGCCCGTCTGGGCCCCCTCGCTGATGCCTCGAACCTGGGTCCGATCGGTCACTCCGGATCGGACTGGTCCCGCTCCTTTTCGCGCTTCTTGAACGCGGCGCCGAGGATCTCGCCGAGGCGCGCGCCCGAGTCGGTCGAGCCGTACTCGGCCATCGCCTGCTTCTCCTCGTCCGTGTCCTTCGCCTTGACCGAGAGCGTGAGTTTGCGCGTCTTCGGGTCGATCTGCGTGATCTTGGCGTCGACCTTCTCGCCGACGGCGAAGCGGTCGGGCCGCTGCTCGGAGCGCTCGCGGGAGAGCTCGGACTTGCGGATGAAGCCGGCTACGCCATCGCCGACCAGGACGTCGAGTCCGGCCTCGTTGATCGCGGTGACCGTGCAGGTCACGACCTCGCCCTTCTTCAGCTTGGTCACGCCGGTCTCGAACGGATCGGAGCTCAGCTGCTTGATCCCGAGCGAGATCCGCTCCTTCTCCATGTCGACGTCGAGGACCTTCACCTTCACCATGTCGCCGCGCTTATGGTCCTTGATGGCGTCCTCGCCGGCGCGGTTCCAGTCGATGTCCGAGAGATGGACCATGCCGTCGATGTCGCCGGGAAGGCCCACGAACAGGCCGAACTCGGTGATGTTCTTGACCTCGCCCTCGAGCTCGGCGCCCTGCGGGTACTTCTCCTGGAAGGCTTCCCACGGATTGGCCAGGCACTGCTTGAGGCCGAGCGAGATCCGGCGCTTCTGCGGATCGACGTCCAGCACCATCACCTCGACCTCCTGGCTGGTCGAGACGATCTTGCCGGGGTGAACGTTCTTCTTGGTCCAGCTCATCTCGGAGACGTGGACCAGGCCCTCGATCCCGGGCTCCAGCTCGACGAAGGCGCCGTAGTCGGTGATGTTGGTGACCCGCCCGGTGAACTTGGCGTTGGCCGGATACTTGAACTCGACGCCTTCCCACGGATCGGCCTCGAGCTGCTTCATGCCGAGCGAGATGCGCTGGGTCTCCGGGTTGAAGCGGATGACCTGGACCTTGACGTTCTGGCCGATCTGCAGCGCCTCGGACGGGTGGTTGATGCGACGCCAGGCGATGTCGGTGACGTGCAGCAGGCCGTCGACGCCGCCGAGATCCACGAAGGCGCCGTAGTCGGTGATATTCTTCACGACGCCCTGCAGGATCTGGCCTTCCTTGAGGTTGGCGACCAGCTCGGAGCGGGCCTCGGCGCGGCTCTCCTCGAGGACGGCGCGGCGCGAGACGACGATGTTGCCGCGGCGGCGGTCCATCTTGAGGATCTGGAACTGCTGCTGGGTGCCCAGGAGCGGGGTGATGTCGCGGACCGGGCGGATGTCGACCTGGCTTCCCGGCAGGAAGGCGACGGCGCCGGAGAGGTCGACGGTGAAGCCGCCCTTGACCCGCCCGAAGATGACGCCGGTGACCCGCTGGTTCTCCTGGAACGAGCGCTCGAGCAGCGACCAGGCCTCCTCGCGCCGCGCCTTCTCGCGCGACAGCTGGGCCTCGCCGTTCTTGTCTTCCATGCGCTCGAGGTAGACCTCGACCTCGTCGCCGACCTTGAGCTCGTGCGCCTGCCCGGGGGCGGCGAATTCCTTGAGCTGGACGCGGCCTTCGCTCTTGAGGCCGACGTCGACGACCGCCGTGTCGCCTTCGATGGCGACGACTCGGCCCTTCAGAACCGACCCTTCGAGGTTGTCGGCTTTGCCGAGCGACTCCTCCAGAAGGGCGGCGAAGCTTTCCTTGACGGCGCCAGCGGCCGCGGTGGCATTGGGCATGATTTGAATCTCTTTCTCTGTATTCGGGTCCGGCCTTCTGCCCCGATCTCACTGTTGAGGGGCGGCCGTCCCGTCCTGCCCGGTCTTGCTCTTGGATCTCGAGCCGGGCTTTCGGGTCATCACATCTCGGCGACCGGACCCCCCGGACCGCCAGAGCTCCGCGAGCGGATGTAGGCGAGCGCCTCGGCGAATGCCTGATCGGCATCCATGTCCGTCGTATCGAGGACGAAGGCGTCGTCTGCACGCATGAGCGGTGATGCGGCGCGATTGCGGTCGCGCGCGTCCCGCTCCTGAAGATCCCGCAGAACGGCCCCTTCTATAGTGGCCGCGCCCTTGTCGCGCAACTCCTTCTCGCGCCGGGCCGCCCGTATCTCGACCCCGGCGTCGAGGAAGATCTTGGCGTCGGCGGCGGGGCAGACCACCGTGCCGATGTCGCGTCCGTCGATGACCACGCCTGCGGCGGCGCCGGGAGGAGAGGAGGCGAAGCGGCGCTGGAAATCGAGGAGGGCGGCCCTGACCTCGGGGATCGCCGCCACCACCGAGGCGGCCCGGCCGGTCGCCTCGGCGCGGAGCGCGGGGTCGCCGAGGCCGCCGGGATCGAGGCTGCGGGCCGCCGCGGCTGCGGATTGGGGGTCGGCCGGGTCCTTTCCGGCGCGAAGAAGCGCCAGGCCGACCGCCCGGTAGAGCAGGCCCGAGTCGAGATGGGCGAAACCCAGATGGCGGGCCAGGCGTTTGGCGAGGGTGCCCTTGCCCGAAGCGGTCGGACCGTCGATGGCGACGACGAAGGAGGAGGCGGGCATCTCACCTGGATCGGGGCGGGCGGAGGGGATCGAAGCGATTTTGCTTTTGACAGGTGGGCGCGATCATGGCAATCCCGCCGCCCTGACGAATGGCCCAAGCTGACGTCTTTGCCGGGCCGCGGAGGATTTAGAATTGGCCAAGCCGGAATGGGGAACCAAGCGCCAGTGCACGAGCTGCGGCGCCAGGTTCTACGACTTGATGAAGCCCGAGATCGCCTGCCCGAAATGCGGGACGGTCTATGACCCGGAGGCGGCGACCAAATCGCGCCGGACCCGGCCCGCAGCCGAAAAGGCGGTGGCGGCGCGCGCGCCCGTCGTCGAGGAGGTCGAGGTTCCGGCCGAGGCAGCCGAGGCGCCTGCCGAGGGCGAGGCCGAGGAGGAGGACGAGGCGCTGATCGAGGATGCCTCGGACCTCGGCGAAGACGAGGACGACATGGCCGAGGTGATCGAGAACGTCGAGGACGAGGAGGAGCGCTAGGCGCCGCCCTGCCCTCGACGGGCGCTTCCCCGGAGTTTCCTGTTGCGCCCCGGGCGCGAGCGAACTATCTCAACACCGGCGTCGATCCCAGGGCGCCACGAGTCTTCGGGGCCATAGCTCAGCTGGGAGAGCGCTACAATGGCATTGTAGAGGTCAGCGGTTCGATCCCGCTTGGCTCCACCAATAAAAACAAGGGTTTAGCTGGGAACGGCTGAACCCTTGTTTGCTATCTAGCTACAGATTGGCGACAGGTGGAGCGCCGACGCGGGTAGTCGCTGTGAATA
>CAMBVS010000040.1 GCA_945871425.1 Rhizobium sp. Q54
GGCGGCGATCACCACGCGCCTCGACCGGCCGGCCCGAAGCGCGCCCAGGAACCGCCGGCTCGCCTAGATCTGCCAAGGGAGGAGATTCACATGACACATGCCGTGTCCCGCGTTCTGCTGGCGGCCGCCATCGGCTTGGTCGGCTCCGCCGCCGGTGCCGCCGAGCTTCGCGTCGGCTATTCCGCCGACATCACCACCCTCGATCCGGCCAATCACCGAAGCCGCGTCACCGAGGGCCTGATCCTCAATCTCTACGACGCGCTTCTGGCCCGCACCGACGACATGAAGATCGTGCCGGAGCTGGCCGAGTCCTGGAAGCAGATCGACGCCACCACCTACGAGTTCGTGCTGCGGAAGGGCGTCAAGTTCCACTCGGGATCCGAGATGACGGCAGACGACGTGAAGTTCACCTTCGACCGCCTGGTCAAGGACGGCGCCATGGGCGGCCAGACCAGCCCGCGCAAGAGCCTGCTCGGGCCGCTGAAGGACACCAGCGTCGTCAACCCGACCACGGTGCGCTTCCACCTCGCCGAGCCCTGGCCGATCCTGGCCGCCTACCTGCCGTTCCAGCAGGTGGTGAGCAAGGCCTTCGTCGAGAAGGTCGGCACGCCGGCGATGGCGACCCAGGCCGACGGCACCGGCCCCTTCAAGCTGGTCGACTGGCGCCGCGGCGACTCGATCATCCTGGAGCGCTTCGATGGTTACTACGGCGGCTCGCCGGACCTGGCGCCGGTCGGCAAGGCCGGCGTCGACCGCGTCGTCTTCAAGATCATTCCGGAAAGCGCGTCGCGCGTCGCCGCCTTGCTTGCCGGTGAGGTCGACCTGATCGACGAGCTGCCGGTGCACTCGATCAAGCAGATCGAGGCCAATCCGCGCACCAAGGTGCTGGCGACCAACGGCACCCGCAGCTTCTTCATCCCGATGAACAACACCAGGCCGCCGTTCAACGACGCCCGCGTGCGGCTCGCGGCCAATCTCGCCGTTGACCGGAAGCTGATCATCGACCGCGTGCTCTCAGGCCTGGCGACGCCGCTGAACGGGCTGCTCAGCCCGGAGTCCTACGGCTTCAACGCGAACCTGCCGTCGCTCGCGCTCGACGTCGACCGCGCGAAGAAGCTTCTGGCCGAGGCGGGGCACCCGAACGGCGTCGAGGCGGCCCTCGATGTCGCCAACGCCTTCAAGGATGTCGCCGAGGCGGTCGCCTCCCAGCTCACCCGCGCCGGCATCCGCACCAAGGTGCAGCTCTGGGAGCAGACGACGCTCAGCCAGACCTGGGCCAAGCCCGAGACCAACGGCCGCGACATGGTCTTCCAGTCCTGGGGCGACGGCGCGCTCGATCCGGTCGGCATCTTCGTCCCCGTGCTCAAGGGCAAGGACCGCGGCAACTACTCGGGCTACGCCAACAAGGACGTCGACGCGCTGCTGGTCGCGGCCAACACCGAGACCGACGTCGCCAAGCGCTCGAAGATGTACGAGGACGCGCAGGCGATCGTGGCCAAGGACGTGCCGCTGATCTTCCTCTGGCTGCCGCAGGACGTCTACGGCGCCAGCGCGCGCCTGAAGAACTGGCGGCCGTCGCCGCGCGGCGTGGTCAAACTGCACGACGCCCGCGTCGACTGACGTCTCGTGACTCCGCTTCGTCTCCTCGAGCGGCTTCTGCAGCTCGTGCCGGTTCTGCTCGGCATCAGCGTCATCGTCTTCGCGATGATGGCGCTGACGCCGGGCGATCCGGTGCAGATCATGCTGGGCGACTCGCTCGCGAACGAGGCGCAGAAGGAGTCGCTCCGCCGCGACATGGGGCTCGACCTGCCGGTCATGGAGCGCTTCGTCCGCTTCCTCGGCAATGCGGTCACCGGCAATTTCGGCCTGAGCTTCTTCCATCGCCGTCCGGTGGGAGAGATCATCCTGGAGCGGCTGCCGGCGACGATCGAGCTGACGCTGGTGTCGCTGGTCATCGCCATCCTGGTCGCCATCCCGCTCGGCGTCATCGCCGCCGTCCGCCGCGACTCCCTGCTGGATCGCCTCGCCACCGTCGGCTCGATGCTGGGCGTCTCGATGCCGGGCTTCTGGTTCGGCATCCTGCTGATCCTGCTGTTCGCGGTTCAGCTCCACTGGCTTCCGGTCTCCGGCCGCATCGGCTTCGGCCAGGAGGTGCCGGCCGTCACCCGCTTCGTGCTGGTCGACGCCCTGATCGCCGGCCGCCTCGACAGCTTCTTGGATGCGCTCCGGCACATCCTCCTGCCGGCCGTCACGCTCGGCCTCGGCATGGCGGCGCTCCTGATGCGGGTCACCCGCACGGCGATGGTCGAGGCGCTGGCCCAGGACTACGTCGTCTTCGCCGAGGCCAAGGGGCTGAGCCGGGCGCGGGTCATCGGCCGGCACGCACTCAAGAACGCGCTGATCCCGACCGTTACGGTGGCCGCCATCGAGACCGGCTCCTTGCTCGGCGGCAACATGATCGTCGAGACGGTGTTCGGCTGGCCCGGCCTCGGCCGGCTGGTGGTGGAGGCGATCTTCACCCGCAACTACCCGCTGGTGCAGGCCGCGGTGCTGCTCTACGCCGTGACCTATGTGCTGCTGAACTTCGTGGCCGACCTGCTCTACAGCGTCCTCAATCCGAAGGTCCGGCTGTGAGCGTGGCGCTACCAGCCTTGCGAGCGGCCGAGGAGTCGATCTTCGTCGGCAACCTCAAGACCTTCGCCGCCAACCGGCTGGCGACGATCTCGGCGCTGGTCTGCCTCGGTTTCTGCCTGCTGGCGCTGCTGGCGCCGCTGCTGGCGCCGCAGGACCCGTATGAGAGCGACCTGTTGCGCCGCCTGCAGCCGCCGGCCTGGGAGGAGGGGGGCGAGATCGGCTTCCTGCTCGGCTGCGATGCGCTCGGCCGCGACATCCTCTCCCGCATGATCTACGGCACCCGCATCTCGATCGTCATCGGCATCGCCGTGGTGCTGATCGCCACGGTGATCGGCACCTGCGCCGGGCTGCTCGCCGGATATCTCCGCGGCCCCGTCGACGTCGTCATCTCGCGGGTCTGCGACATCCTGCTGGGTTTCCCCTACCTGATCTTCGCCATCGCGCTGATGGCGATGATGGGTCCGGGCCTGCAGAACATCATCCTGGCGCTGGCCTACAAGGAATGGGTGCTGCCCTGCCGCGTGGTCAGGGCCGAGACGCTGGCGGCGCGCGAGCAGGACTATGTCGAGGCCGCCCGCGCGCTCGGCGCGTCCCGCTGGCACATCATGGGCCGCGAGATCCTGCCCAACATCCTGTCGCCGGTGATCGTGGTCGCGACGTTCCGCATGGCGCACATCATCATCGCCGAGGCCAGCCTCTCCTTCCTCGGTCTCGGCGTCCAGCCGCCGACCGCCTCCTGGGGCTCGATGGTGGCCGACGGCCGCGCCTTCCTGCTCGATGCCTGGTGGGTCTCGACGTTCCCCGGCCTCGCCATCCTGGCCCTCGTGCTCGCCATCAACGTGGCGAGCCAGGGCCTGCGCGACGCCTTCGACCCGCGGCTGGCCCGTTGAACGCGTCTTTGCTCAGCATCCGGGGGCTCCGCACCAGCTTCCCGACCCGCCGCGGCCTGGTGCAGGCCGTCGACGGCGTCGACCTCGACGTGCGTCCCGGCGAATGCCTCGGCGTCGTCGGCGAGTCCGGCTCGGGCAAGAGCGTCACCTTCCTCAGCGTGCTGGGGCTGGTGCGGCCGCCCGGCCGGGTCGAGGCCGATGCGATCGGCTTTCTCGGCCGCGACCTCTCGCGCCTCTCGCCTTCCGAGATGCGGGCCGTCCGCGGCCGCGAGATCGCCGTCACCATGCAGGACGCGCTGACGGCTCTCAACCCGTCCTTCACCGTCGAGACCCAGATCGTCGAGACCATCGAGGCGCATGATCCCTCGGTCGGGCGCAAGGCGGCGAGGACACGCGCGATCGAGATGCTGCGCCTCGTCGGCATCCCCGATGCCGAGCGCCGGCTCTCGGCGTACCCGCACCAGTTCTCCGGCGGCATGCGCCAGCGGGTGATGGTGGCGATCGCGCTCGCCTGCCGGCCGAAGCTGCTGATCGCCGACGAGCCGACCACCGCCCTCGACGTCACCATCCAGAGCCAGGTGCTGGATCTGATCGACGACATGCGGGCGACGCTGGGCATGAGCGTCGTCCTCATCACCCACGACCTCGGCATCGTCGCCGAACGCTGCGAGCGGGTGGCGGTGATGTATGCGGGGCAGGTGGTCGAGACCGGGCCGACCCGGCAGGTGGTCGAGACCCCGGTGCATCCCTATACGCGAGGACTGCTGCGCTCGATGCCGCGGTTGTCGCATCTGGACGCGCCGCTGCTGCCGATCGACGGTCAGGTGCCTGACCCGACGCGGCTGCCGGAGGGCTGCCGCTTCCAGCCGCGTTGCCCGCAGGCGATCGAGGAGTGCCTGCAGCCGATCCGGCTTCGCCCGGTTTCGCCCGCTCGCGCGGCGCGCTGCGTCCTGGCCGGGGCCGAGCCATGACAACGCTGCTCACAGCCCATGCGGTCAGCAAGACCTTCGACCTCCGTCGCGGGCTGCAGCGCCTGCGCCCGCCGGCAGCGGGAAGCCTGGTCCATGCGGTCGACGGCGTCGATCTCGACATCCGGACCGGCGAGACCCTCGGCCTGATCGGCGAGAGCGGCAGCGGCAAGTCGACCCTCGGACGCGTCGTGCTGCGCCTGCAGGCCCCGACCTCCGGCACCGTGCGCTTCGACGGCGTCGATCTCGCCACCGTCGAGCCGGACAAGATAGCGGCGCTGCGCCGGAGGATGCAGATCATCTTCCAGGACCCCTATGCCTCGCTGAACCCGCGGCACGCGGTCGAGGAGATCGTCGGCCTCGGCCTTCGCGTCCATGATCGCCTGTCGCCAAGCGAGATCCGCGACCGCGTCGTCGATATGCTCGAGCGGGTCGGCCTGGGAGCGGCACACCTCCGCCGCTATCCGCACCAGTTCTCCGGTGGACAGCGCCAGCGCATCGGCATCGCCCGCGCCCTCATCCTCCGGCCGTCCTTCGTCGTCTGCGACGAGCCGGTCTCCGCCCTCGACGTCTCGGTCCAGGCGCAGATCATCCGGCTCTTGGGCGAGCTCAAGCGCGAGCTCGGTCTCACCTATCTGTTCATCTCCCACGACCTCGCCGTCGTCGCCCATCTCAGCGACCGCATCGCCGTCATGTATCTGGGGCGCATCGTCGAGACCGGCCCGGCGCGTGAGATCGTCGAGCGGCCCCGTCATCCCTACACCCAGGCCCTGCTCGCCGCCGTGCCGCGCACCGACCGGCCGGCGGGCGAGGTGCGGCCGCGGCTGGCCGGCGATCCGCCCTCGGCGCTGACGCCGCCGCCGGGATGCCGGTTCCACACCCGCTGCCCCCACGCCATGCCCGTCTGCCGCGAGGCCGCGCCGCCGCTGCGCCCGGCGGCAGACGGCCATCTGGTCTCCTGTCATCTCACGGAGGATGTCCGATGATCCCGCTGAAGACCCGGCCCGGCGAGCCTCTCAGCCTGACCGGCACCGCCTATGAGCGCGGACGGATGCAGGCGACGCTGTGTCCGGACATGATCGACTTCGTGCGGACGGCCGTCGCCGCGCGCATGGAGGAGACCAGATCCGCGTTGGCGACGCCGGAGGCAAAGGCGCTGATCAAGGGCGACCGGATCTACACCGAGCGCCACTACCCGGCGATCCTTGAGGAGATGCAGGGCATCTGCGACGGCTTCGGCCTCACGCTGGATACGCTGTTCGACTACATGCACTGCGCCGTCGCCTCCGACATCGGCATGATGGCGGAGCGCCAGCCCGAGGGCTGCACCTCCTTCGCCGTCGCCAATCCGGAGCTCGGCGCCGTCGTCGCCAAGAACCGCGACTACCGGCCCGAGCACATCCCAATCCAGCGGGCCTTCCATCACCGTGACCCGGCTTGGGGCCCGCGCGAAGTCTTGTGCCTCGGATCGCTCGGCAGCCCCGGCAACTTCTCCAGCGGCATCAACTCCGACGGGCTCGCGGTCACCGACACCAACAGCCGCACCACCGACCACGGCGTCGGCATGCACCGATACTTCCTCTTGACCTGGCTCCTGGTGAATTGCGGCTCGACCGACGAGGCGCTCGACCGCATCCTCGGCATGCCGCATGTCGGCGGCGGGCTGCTGATCCTGGGCGACGCCTCCGGCACCGTCGCCGCGGTCGAGCTCGGCCATCGCCGCGTCGGCCACGAGCGCAAGGTGCGCGGCCGCGTCGGCCGCGCCAACCACTTCGTCACCAACGACATGGCCGCCGCCAATCTGAGAACACCGGAGAGCGAGGCCCAGTCCTGTCACTCCGACCGGCGCCATCCGACGCTGCAGCAGCGCCTGGCGGCGGCCTCGTCGCCCTTCGGCCTCGCCGATGCGGCGCGTCTCGCCTCGTATCACGGCGAGGAGGGCGGGGAGGGGTTCTGCCGACATGGGGCCAAGGACCTCGGCAACACCATCTCCTGCGCTCTCTACGCCACCAGGCCGCGCACGCTCACCTTCACCGCCGGAAATCCATGCCAGGCCGACTGGCGGCACTTCGATTTCGGCGACCGCGCCGCTTCCTCCCGTCTCGCGTCCTAACGGAGTTTTCACATGCCCTCGGTCAAGATCCTCTGTCCGACCGGACACCTCAGCTTCACGCCGCTCGAGAAGGACAGCTTCCTCCTCGGCTGCAAGGAGAACCCGGACTTCATCATCGCCGACGCCGGCAGCTGCGACATGGGGCCACGCCCGCTCGGCGCCGACCAGCATGTCAGCCTGGAAGCCTGGCAGCGGCAGGACCTGGAGATCATGCTGATCCAATCGCGGAAGCTCGGCGTGCCGATGATCATCGGCTCGGCCTCCGACACCGGCACCGACCGTGGCGTCGACCAGTTCGTCAGGCTCATCGCCGACATCGCGCGCGAGCACAAGCTGAAGCCGTTCAAGCTGGCGGCGATCTACTCGGAGATCCCGGTCGCCGAGCTGAAGCGCCGCCAGGCCTCGGGTGCCCGCATCATCGGCCTCGACGGCCGCGCGGACGCGGATCCGAAGGTGCTCGACCGCACCAGCCGCGCCGTCGCGGTGATGAATGCCGAGCCGATCCGGGCGGCGCTCCGCGCCGGCGCCGACGTCGTCATCGCCGGGCGCAGCAGCGACTGCGCCATCTTCGCCGCCCCCCTGCTCGAAGCCGGCCTTTCGCCGGCGGTCTCCTACTATGCCGGCAAGCTGATGGAATGCGCGTCCTTCTGCGCCGAGCCGTTCATGGGCAAGGAGTCGATCCTGGGGCGCATCGAGGGCGAGGACGTCTACGTGACGGCCATGCATCCGGGCCAGCGCTGCACGCCGGCCTCGATCGCCAGCCATTCCATGTACGAGCGTACCAACCCGTACCGGGAATACGTCGCCGGCGGCTATGTCGACATGAGCCATTGCGTCTACACCCAGACCGATCCCAAGACGACGCTTGCCAACGGCGCCACCTTCGTCGTCGACGAGGTCTGCAAGGTGAAGGTCGAGGGCGCCGGCCTGGTCGGCCAGCGCCGCCTGGCGGTGGTCGGCATCCGCGATCCCAACACCATCCGTCTGATCGACAAGGCCATCGACTGGGCCAAGGGCAAGCTGACCGAGCGCTTCGGCCCGATCGGCGGCGACTACGACGTCTTCTATCACCGCTACGGCCGCGACGCGGTGATGGAGGAGCTGGACCCGGCGCCGGAGCTGCAGCCGCACGAGCTCGGCATCGTCGTCGAGGTCGTCGCCAAGGACGGTGGCCGTGCCCAGGAGATCTGCGCGCTTGCCGCCCGCAACCTGTTCTATGCCCGCATCCCCGAAGTGAAGGGCACCGCCGGAACCGCGGCGCTGATGTCGGACGAGATCCTGATCGGCGAGCCTGGCTACGAGTGGACGCTCAACCACGTGATCGAGGTCAAGACGCCCATGGAACTGTTCCGACTCCGCCATCTCGTCGTCGAAGGCGGCGCTCTGAAGGAGGCCGCGTGATGGCCACGACCCGCCTCCGCGACCTCGCCTCGACGATCCGCTCCAAGAATGCCGGCGTCGACCACATCACCTTCGACGTCATCTTCCGCGAGCGCGCCAATTTCGAGCGCGTGCGCGATTCCGGCGTGCTCGCCGAGGATCGCATCGCCAGCCTGTTCCGCCTCGATCCGAAGCGGATCAGCCACTACTGCGTGTTCGAGCCGGCCAACGCCATCAAGTTCACCATTCGCCGCCTGAAGCCGAGCGGCAGCCCGGGCGAGCGCGATGTCTTCGGCTCGCAGCAATACGCGCCCTTGTTCGACGTCCAGGTGCCTTGATCTGAGAACCCTCTCCTGCGAAGCGGGAGAGGGTGTACGACGCCTACCCTTCCAGCGTCACCGTCTTGCCGCTCTCGGCCGAGGCGAGCAGCGCCTCGATCAGGAGGTGGACCTTGAGGGCTTCGCGGCCGCTGACCTCGGGCTCGCGGCCCTGGTCGACGGCGTCGAGGAAGTCGGCGATCAGCGCCTTGTGGGCATGGTGGGAGAAGGCCATCGGGTCGGCACCGCCGCCGCTGCCTTGTGTCTCTCCATGCCGCTCCTCGCCGCCTTCCTTCCAGTGGATGACCAGGGTGCCGGCGGAAAGCACGGCCGTGCCCTTCTCGAAGGCCAGCTCGATGCGCTCGGGGAACCCCGGATAGGCGACCGTGGTCGCGTCGATGGTGCCGATGGCGCCGTTGGCGAATCCCACGGCGGCGGCCACCACGTCCTCGGTGTCGATCCGCCGGAGCGGCGAGGTTGCGGCCATGGCGGCGACGCGGGCGATCGGGCCGGTCAGGCTCTGGAACAGGTCGAGGGTATGGATCGCCTGGGTCAGCAGCACCCCGCCGCCGTCGCGCTCCTTCATGCCGCGCCCCGGTTGGGCGAAATATTCCGGCGGCCGCCACCAGCGGACCGAGGCGGAGCCCGAGAGGAGGGCGCCGAGGCGGCCCGAACGGATGGTCTCGGCCAGTTTGCGCGAATCCGATCTGAACCGATACTGCAGCATGATGCCGAAACGGCGGCCGGCGCGGTCCATGGCCTCGACCGACTTCCGCGCCCGTTCGGCGGTGACCTCGACCGGCTTCTCCAGCAGCACATGCTTGCCGGCGGCCGCACAGCGCTCGACCAGGTCGAGATGCGAGCGCGGCGGCGTCAGCAGCAGGACCACGTCGATCGACCGATCGGCGAGGATCGCGTCCAGGCTGTCGGTCACGTTCAGATCGGGATTGGCCGCCTTGAAGGCCTCCCGCCGGGCCGGGCTCGGCGCGTAGGCGGCGGCGATCTCGACGCGGTCGTCGAGCTCCCTCAGGCTCTGCAGATGCTGCTTGTGGGCCATGCCGAGGCCGATGAGGGCGGCGCGATGTTTTTTGTTCATGGATGCCATGATATCCGCGCCGCAGCCTGAGGGTATATTGCCGATCGGGACCCTTCATGGAGAGGCGACGCATGGCGACCGACAAGATGATCGCGCGCAAGGACGGCGCGATCGGCTGGATGACCTTCAACAATCCCGAGCGCCACAATGCCGTCTCGCTGGAGATGTGGCAGGCGATGGGCGAGATCCTCGACGACTTCGCCCGGGACGACGCAGTCAAGGTCGTGGTCCTGACCGGGGCAGGGGGCAAGGCCTTCGTCTCCGGCGCCGACATCTCGAAGTTCGAGAGCGAGCGCGCCTCGGCCGAGGCAGTCGAGGCCTATGGCAAGGTCACCGAGCGTGCCCATGGCAAGCTGCACGCTCTGTCCAAGCCGACCATCGCCATGATCCGGGGCTATTGCATCGGCGGCGGCCTGGCGCTGGCGCTGGGATGCGACCTCCGCATCTGCAGCGAAGGCTCGAAATTCGCCGTGCCGGCGGCGAAGCTCGGCCTTGGCTACGGCTATTCCGGCATTAAGCGGCTGATCGACCTCGTCGGGCCGGCCTTCACCCAGGAGATCTTCTTCACCGCCCGTCAGTTCTCGAGCCAGGAGGCGGCGGGCATGGGCCTGGTGAACCGGGTGGTGCCGGAGGCGGATCTCGAGAGCTACGTCAGCGGCTATGCGGCGACCATCGCCGGCAACGCGCCGATGACGGTGAGGGCGGTCAAGCAGGCGGTGGTCGAAGCGTCGAAGGACCCCGAGTCGCGCGACCTCGACCTGGTGGCGCGGATGGTGAAGGCCTGCTTCGACAGCCAGGACTATGTCGAGGGCCGGCGCGCCTTCATGGAGAAGCGAAAGCCCGTCTTCGTCGGCCGCTGAGTCCCGAAAGCAGCTCGGGCGAGTGTCGTCGCCCGGCCAACCTCACGTCCCATAGCCGAGCAGAGCCGGTGCGGCGGGGCCCCATGAGGTCCCCGGTCGCTGGAGGGGGCGTCTGCGGGTCGCGTCGCTCACGGGCGATGGCCGTTTGCAAGCGAAGCCATCGGCTGTATGGATAAATGGATCGACCATCGCCAACAGGAGCCAGCAATGATCAGTCCCAGGCATCTATTGCTTCCGTGCCTCATCGTATCGGCCGTCGGATTGGCCGGCTGCGGCAGCGCGAAGCAGCAGGGTGACCGCGCCGCCGGCGGAGCGGGCATCGGTGCGGCCGGCGGCGCGGCCGTCGGCGCGCTCTTCGGTGGCGTCGGCGCGATCCCCGGCGCCCTGATCGGCGCCGCCGCCGGCGGCACGACCGGGGTGGTGACAGACGAGAAGCAGGTCGACCTCGGCCAGCCCGTCTGGCGCCGCTGACGACGTCCTCTCATCTGAAAAGGGGCCGATCGGGGATGCCTGGTCGGCCTCTTTCATCCGGGCGCGTCGAATAGGAAATGGATCAGGATGAGCGCGGGGATCGGCGCGCCGATGAGCCCGGTGGTCAGCGGGTGACGCGGCTCAACGGTGCGTGTCGGTCTTGGAGTGGGGCACGCCGACAACAGATGACCAGGGCCTGGGGCGTTTCAATGGCTTGTCCGGGGTTTAGCTGGCATCGGCGGGTACAGAACGGGACTCGCGCCGGCATTTGCGGCGATTGACCCCCGGCGCCTCTGCATACACAGTAAATACAAAGGTAAACCGCCCCCTCCTTGAGGAGACGAGCGAGCGATGCCGGCGCCTGATGGTGTTCATATCGGCTGCGGCGCGGGATTCTCCGGCGATCGCACGGACGGCGCCGGACCGGTGGTCGAAACCCTGATCGCATCGGGCAGGCCCGCCTATCTCATGTACGAGGCTCTCGCCGAGCGGACGCTGGCGCTGGCCCAGCTCGATCGCCGGCGCGACCCGTCGGCCGGCTACACGCCGTACCTCGCCGACTTCCTGAGGCCGGTCCTCCGCCGCTGCGTCGAGTCCGGCATCCGCATCGTCTCCAATTTCGGCGCCGCCAACCCGATGGCGGCGGGCCGGCGGGTGCTGGCCCTGGCCGACGAGCTCGGCATCCCCGATCTCCGCGTGGCGGTGGTCGAGGGCGACGACCTGCTGGCGGCGCTCGGCCCCGACGGGGTCCGCCGCTGGCCGAACGACGAGAAGCTCGACCTCGCCGGCCACGACATCCTCGCCGCCAACGCCTATCTCGGGGCGGCCCCCATCGCCCAGGCGCTGGCCACCGATGCGGAGGTCGTCATCACCGGCCGCTGCACCGACTCGGCGCTGGCGCTGGGGCCGTTGATGCACGCCTTCGGCTGGGCCGCTCCCGACTGGGATCGCCTCGCCACCGGAATCCTCGCCGGGCATCTGATCGAGTGCGGTGCCCAGGTGACGGGCGGCTACTTCGCCGATCCCGGCCTGAAGGACGTGCCGGATCTCGACCGCGTCGGCTTTCCCATCGTCGAGGTGGGACGTGACGGAACGGTCGTCGTCACCAAGGCGGCCGGAACCGGCGGCCTGGTGTCCGAGGCGACGGTGACCGAGCAGCTCCTCTACGAGCTGCACGATCCGGCGGCCTATCTGACGCCGGATGTGACGATGGACATCACCGGCGTCAGCCTCGAGGCCGAAGGCAAGGACCGCGTGCGTATCCGCGGCGTCCGCGGGCATCCGCCGCCGCCGACCTACAAGGTGACGGTCAGCCTGGAAGGCGGCTTCCTCGCCGAGGGCGAGATCTCCTATGCCGGCCCGAACGCGCTGGCCCGGGCCGAGCTGGCGGCCGAGGTGCTGCTGAAGCGGGTGAAGGCGCTCGGCGTCAACCTTCCGGTCCGCTGCGACATCATCGGCGCGGTCAGCGTCTTCGACGGCGACGCCGGCGCTCTGCGGCGCGTGACGCCGGCCGCGAGGGACGGCGACTATCGGGTGCGGCTGTCCGCCACCACCGACGACCGGCCGACCGCCGATCGCATCGCGCGCGAGGTCCTGTCGCTCTATCCGACGGGGCCGGCAGGCGGCGCCGGCGTCCGCACCGGCGTGACCGGCCGGGTCCGCACCGTTTCGGCCTATGTGCCGGGGGAGATCATCCAGCCGCGCGTCGCCGTCCTCTCGGCCGGAGGACGCTGAGCATGGCCGAGGTGCCGCTGCACGAGATCGCGCACGCGCGTACCGGCGACAAGGGCAACCGGGTGAACGTCAGCGTCATCGCCTATCGCGCCGGGGACTATCCGTTGCTGGTCGAGCAGGTGACGGCCGAGCGGTTGCAGGCGCTGTTCGCGGCGCGCGGCGCCGGCACCGTTCGCCGCTACGAGCTGCCCCTTCTGAAGGCGCTCAACTTCGTCATCGACGATGTGCTCGAGGGCGGGGTGAACGGCAGCCTCAATCTCGACGGCCACGGCAAGTCGCTGTCGTTCCTGGTGCTGACCTTGCCGATCCGGAGAGCGTGACTCGATCGGGGCCTCGTCGCCGCGATCGGACCATCAAGAGACGGGGGACTCAGGCGCCCCTGGCCGCCTCCAGGCCGAGCCGGGCGGAGACGGCGACCATGTCGCCGACGGCATCGGCAGACGCGCTCGAGGCGTTGCCGTCGATCCGCCGCTTCTTCACCCCCTGGGTGATGGCGGCGAAGCGAAACGCGTGGAAGGCGACCCAGAACGGCAGGTCGACCGGCCCTCGAAGCCCGGCGTGCGCGAGGAAGTCGGCGAGGAACGCGTCCTCCCCGGGGATGCCGAGCGCCTTCCGATCGAGCCCGACCAGCCCCTTGACCCGGTTGGTCCGGGGCAGCCGCAGCATGGTGCAGAAGTAGGTGATGTCGACCAGCGGCGTGCCGAGAGTCGACAGCTCCCAGTCGAGGATGCCGATGATCCGTGGCTCTCTCGCATGGAAGATGGCGTTGTCGAAGCGGACATCGCCATGGACCAGCGAGACACCCTCGTCCTCGATCGCATGGCTTGTGAGCCAGGCGATGAGATCCTCCATGTCCTGGACGGTTTCGGTCTCGGATGCCCGATACTGCTGCACCCAGCGGGAGATCTGGCGCTCGACATAGCCGCCGGCGCGGCCGTAGTCGCCGAGCCCGACCGAGGAGGGATCGAGCTTCGCCAGCTCGCCCAGCGCGCGGGCCATCTCGGCGTAGTAGGCGCCGCGGTCGCCGGTCGCGACCTCGGGCAGCGCCGGGTCCCAGAAGATGCGGCCGTCCAGGTACTCCATCACGAAGAACGCCGTGCCGAGGATCGACGTGTCCTCGCAGAGATGATGGACCTTCGGCACCGGGATCCGGGTGCCGGCCAGAGCCTTCATCACCCGGTATTCGCGCTCGACCGCATGGGCGGATTTCAGCAGCGTCCCCGGCGGCTTCCGCCGGAGCACATAGCGCCCGGAGACGGCGTCCAGGAGGAAGGTCGGATTCGACTGGCCGCTGGCGAACTTCCGCGCCGTCGCCGGGCCGCGGAATCCGGCGAGGTTCGCTTCCAGATAGGGGACCAGCCGATCGAGGGCGACCAGATCGGTCCCCGTCATCAGGCCTTGGCTCCGTAGCGCCCGATCACCTGCTTGCCGAGGCTCGCGAGGTGGACGGCATCGGGGCCGTCGGCGATGCGGATGGTGCGCGCGTATTTCCAGGCGTCGGCGAGGAAGGTGTCCTGGCTCACGCCCATGGCGCCGTGGATCTGGATGGCGCGGTCGATCACCGTCTGCGCCATCACCGGGGCGACGATCTTGATCATGGCGATCGCGTCGCGCGCCGCCTTGTTGCCTTCCTTGTCCATCTTCTCCGCGGCGGCGAGCGTGAGCAGGCGCGCCTGCTCGATCTCGCAGGCCGAGCGGGCGATGTCTTCCCTGACCGACCCGTGCTCGGCGAGCGTCCGGCCGAAGGCGACGCGCGACTGCGCCCGCGTGCACATCAGCTCGAGCGCGCGCTGGGCGCAGCCGATCAGCCGCATGCAGTGATGGATGCGTCCCGGGCCCAGACGTCCTTGCGCGATCTCGAAGCCGCGGCCTTCGCCAAGAAGCATGTTCTCGGCCGGGACACGGACGTTGTCGAAGACGATCTCGGCATGGCCGTGGGGAGCGTCGTCGCTGCCGAAGACCTGCATCGGGCGGATGATCTTGATGCCCGGCGTCGAGCGCGGGACCAGGATCATCGACTGCTGCAGGTGGCGGGGCGCGTTGGGATCGGTCTTGCCCATGACGATGAAGATCTCGCAGCGCGGATCGAGCGCCCCGCTCGCCCACCATTTGCGGCCGTTGATGACGTAGTCGCTATTGCCCTCGCGGGCGATCGAGCAGCGGATGTTGGTCGCATCCGACGACGCCACGTCCGGCTCGGTCATGCAGAAGGCCGAGCGGATGCGGCCGTCGAGCAGCGGCCCCAGCCACTCCTTCTTCTGCTCGGGCGTGCCGTAGCGCTCCAGCACCTCCATGTTGCCGGTGTCGGGGGCGCTGCAGTTGAAGGCCTCGGCACCGATCAGAGAGCGCCCCATGATCTCGCAGAGGGGGGCGTAGTCGCGGTTGGACAGCCCGGCGCCGCGCTCGGATTCGGGCAGGAACAGGTTCCAGAGGCCGGCCTTCCTCGCCTTCGCCTTCAGCTCGTCCATCACCGGCGGCACCGTCCAGCGGTCGGCGGCGGTCTGCACATGGTGCTTGTAGGGCTTCTCTGCCTCGTAGACGTGGGCGTCCATGAAGGCCGAAACCTGCGTCGCGAGGTCTTCGGCGCGATCGGAAGGGGCGTGAGGCATGGCATGTCCTGATGCTGGAGGCGGCGCCGGCGGCGGGGCCGATGCCCCGGTGGATTGTCCACGCCCGGCCGGGCCGCAGCAAGGGCGTCGCGCTGTCGGCGACCGCTCGTCGGTTGCCGGGTAGCGGCGACAGGCCCGCGTCGTCTAGAGGAAGGCGTCGAGCCGGGCCAGCGTCTCCTCCGGCGCCTCCTCGGCGAGGTAGTGGCCGCTGTCGACGGCGCCGCCGGCGACCGGCCCGTCGGCGTAGCGGCGCCACAGGTCCAGCGGCTCGTACCACTTGCCGATGCGGCCTTTGGCACCCCAGAGCACCAGCAGAGGGCAGCGGATGCGCCGCCCCGCCGATCGGCTCTCGCGGTCATGGACGAGGTCGATGGAGGCCGCGGCGCGATAGTCCTCGCAGATCGAGGTGATCCGGCCGGGCTCGTGCAGGGCCGCGAGATAGTCGGCGCGTGCGTCCGGATGGAAGAAGTCCTTCCCCTTCGGCTCGCGCCCGGTCTGGATGTCGAACCAGTCCTCGACGTCGCGCAGGATCATGCGCTCGGGCTTGTCGTGCGGCTGGGCCAGGAAGAACCAGTGATAGTAGCCGAGCGCGAACGACATGTCGGTGCGTTCGAAGTGCTCGATCGTCGGCACGATATCCATCACGCAAAGGCGCTCGACCGCGTCCGGATGATCGAGCGCGAGGCGATGGGCGACGCGGGCGCCGCGGTCATGGCTGACGACGGCGAAGCGCTTGAACCCGAAGCCGGCCATCAGCCCGACCAGATCCCTGGCCATCTCGCGCTTGGCATGTGGCGCGTGGTCGGCCGTCGCCGGCGGCGAGGAGGAGAAGCCGTAGCCGCGGAGATCCGGGCAGACGACGGTGAAGCGCCGGGCCAAAGCCGGCGCCAGCTTGTGCCACATCGCGTGGGTCTGCGGGTTGCCGTGCAGCAAGAGGAGCGGCGGTCCCTTGCCGCTGCGGCGCAACCGGAGCCGCTGGCCGTTGGCCTCGACCGTCTCCAGAGCGAAGCCTTCGAACAGCATCGGCGCCTCCCGGGTGGGAGGCGATCCTAGCGCAGGAGGCCTTGGTGTTGCCGCCGGCGATCTTCGCGCAGGCGCCGGCTGGCAGATAGACATAGGTCGACTAGTCCATGTCCTTGGTCGACTGGCCGGCACAGGAATCGCCCGCTCCGGCGCAGTCGTTCTTCGCCGCCCTGGCGATGCCAAAGCACTTCTCAGAGCCGGCCGTCTGGACGGCGGGCGCCGCCTGGGCGGAGGCGACGGCGATTGCGGCGACCGCGAGCGCGCCGAGAAGGGTCGAACCGGCGACGGACTTGAGCGAAGGCTTCTGCCTGTGACGTACTCCTCCTATGCTTCGATGGGTGGGAGCGCGCGGCACCTGCTGGCGTCTCATGCCCATCGGTTCGTCGCCGGACGCCCGAGGTCAAAGGGCACCGATCCGGTCACGCGCGTGTGAGGCCTGGAAGGAGCGGATGGCGCCAGCGGAGACGCCGGGGCGGAGGGACGACGGGCCCAGATGGGCGCGGCTGATGGCGGCTGCCCAGGACGGCAGCCAGGCCGACTACGCCCGCCTTCTGAAAGAGATCGTGCCGCTGATCCGTGCCGTCGCCGCGCATCACCACCGGGCGTCCGACCGCGTCGACGACGTCGTCCAGGACGTGCTGCTGACCATCCACCGGGTCCGCCACACCTATGATCCGGCCAGGCCCTTCATGCCCTGGCTGATCGCGGTCGCCCGCCGGCGCTCGATCGACGCGCTCCGCCGCCGGATCCGGACCGAGGCGATGGAGGTCCGCGACGAGACTTCGTATGAAACCTTTGCCGATCCTCTTGCGAACCGGGAGACAGAGGGGCGAGAGGCGGCCGAGATCCTGGCCGGTGCGATCGCCGCCTTGCCCCGCGGCCAGCGCGAGGCGCTGGAGCTGGTGAAGCTTCGGGAGATGTCGCTCCTCGAGGCCTCGGCCGCCAGCGGCCAGTCGGTCGGCGGGCTCAAGGTCAACGTGCATCGGGCGATCAAGGCGCTCCGCGCCAGGTTGAAGGGCGAAAAGGATGGCTGAACGGGTAGACGAGCTGATCCAGAGACTGGCCGGCGATGCCGGCCCGGTCCGCCGCCTCCGGCCGCCGGTGACGCGCGCCATCGTCTGGCTCCTCGGCGTCGCCACACTGTCGACGGTCGCCGTTCTCGCCTTCGCCGATACCGGCCTGTTCATGTCCCGCGCCGGAGACCGCAAGCTGCAGCTCGAGCTGATCGGGACCTTGCTGACCGGCATCGCCGCGATCGTCGCCGCCTTCCATCTCAGCCTCCCCGACCGGCCGGCCGTATGGGCGCTGCTGCCGCTGCCGCCGCTGGTGTTGTGGATCGCCAGCAGCGGCTACAGCTGCTGGCGGCGCTGGCTGACCTTCGGGCCGGAGGGATGGTCTCTCGGCGAGAGCGCCGAGTGCTTCGGCATGATCCTCGCCGTCAGCGTCCCGCTCGGGATCGGGCTCTTCCTGGTGCTCCGCCAGGCGCGGCCGCTGGCTCCGGTCCCGGTCGCGGTCACCGGCGGCCTCGGCGTCGCGGCCATCGCCGCCGTGCTGCTGCAGTTCTTCCACCCCTTCGACGTGACGTTCATGGATCTCGGCGTCCACATCGTCACGGTCGGGCTGGTGATCCTGGGCTCGGCCGCCTCCAGCCGCTTTCTCAAGGCGGCGTGAGCCTCACGCCTCCCGCGGATAGACGATGATCGACAGGAACTGGCTCGGCAGCCGGGTCAGCGTCGCCGGGCCGTGCGGCGCGCCGGCATCGAAGAACAGGGCGTCGCCGGGCGAGAGGTCGTAGAGCTTGTCGGCGTGGCGATAGGCGATGGCGCCCGACAGCATGTAGATGAACTCGACGCCGGCGTGGCGGAAATTGGCGTAGGGCTGCGCTTCCTTGGACAGCGTGATCAGGTAGGGCTCGACCACCACCTCGCCTCTGAGCGAGTGGCCGAGAAGCTGGTACTGGTGCCCGGCCCTGGTGCCGCGGCGGTCGATGGTGACGCCCTGGCCGCGCGGGACATAAGAGCAGTCGCGGGCCTCCTCCAGCTCGGCGAAGAGGGCGGAGATCGGCGTGTTCAGCGCGTCGGCCAGCGCCTGCAGCGTCGTCAGCGACGGCGAGGTGGCGGCATTCTCGATCTTCGACAGCATGCCGACGGAGAGCCCGGCCTGTCCCGCCAGCTCGGCGACGGTCATGCCGAGCTGCTTTCGAAGCGCCCGCACGCGGGCGCCGACGGCCTCCTCGACCGTCCGCCGTCCGGATGACGAGGGGGCGTTCGAGCCGGTCTCCGATCCGCCCCTCTCGACCTGCGATCGTTTGCCGGCCATGCCGTGCCTCTTCAGCAGTCGAGCGTGGTCTGGCGCTCCCACTCGGTCAGGTGCCGCGCGTAGTCGTTCCAGTCGGCGCGACGGAGCTTGAGATACGAAGAGATGAAGGAGGCGCCGAGACCGTTCTTGAGCACCGTCGACGCCTCCAGCGCGCGCAGCGCATCCAGCAGGTTGAGCGGCAGCCGCTTGGCGCCCTTCACCGTGTGGCCGTCGGTGTACATGTTGATGTCGAGACGCTTGCCGGGATCGCGGCGGTTGTCGATGCCGTCGAGGCCGGCGACCAGCAGCGCCGCCTGCAGCAGGTAGGGATTGACCGCGCCGTCCGGCAGGCGGAACTCGAAGCGGCCGGGCTCGGGGATGCGGATCATGTGGGTGCGGTTGTTGCCGGTGTAGGTGACGGTGTTGGGCGACCAGGTCGCGCCGGACAGCGTCACCGGCGCGTTGATGCGCTTGTAGGAGTTCACCGTCGGGTTGGTCAGCGCGCAGAGCGCTTCGGCATTGTGGATGACGCCGCCGATGAACTGGTAGGCAAGGGGGGCGAGGCCGAGCTCGCCCTTCGGGTCCTCGAACAGGTTCTTCCTGCCCTTCCACAGCGAGACATGGGCGTGGCAGCCGCTGCCGGTCAGGTTCATGAACGGCTTCGGCATGAAGGTGGCGCGGAGCCCGTGCTTCTCGGCGATGGTCTTGACCATGTACTTGAAGAAGGCATGGCGGTCGGCGGTCACCAGCGCCGCGTCGTACTCCCAGTTCATCTCGAACTGGCCGTTCGCATCCTCATGGTCGTTCTGATAGGGCTTCCAGCCCAGCGACAGCATCGCATCGCAGATCTCGGTGATGACGTCGTAGCGCCGCGTCAGCGCCGACTGGTCGTAGCAGGGCTTCGACTGGCGGTCGGCGGCATCCGAGATCCCCATTCCGTCCTGGGTGATGAGGAAATATTCGCACTCGACGCCGGTCTTCATCTCGAAGCCCTTGGCGTCGGCACCGGCGACGAGGCGCTTCAGCAGGTTACGGGGCGCCTGCTCGACCAGCTTGCCGTCCATGACGAGGTCGGAGGCGAGCCAGCCGACCTCGGGCTTCCAGGGAAGCTGGATCAGGCTCGCCGGATCGGGAACGGCGAAGAGGTCGGGATCGGCCGGCGTCATGTCGAGCCAGGTAGCGAATCCGGCGAAGCCCGCGCCCGATTTCTGCATGGCGCCGATCGCCGCCGCTGGAACCAGCTTGGCCCGCTGGACGCCGAAGAGGTCGGTATAGGAGATCATGAAATACTTGATCCCCTTCTCCTTCGCGACCTTCGCCAGATCCGTCATCGTCCCCCTCCTTATCTCATCGTCGTCAGATGGCGCCGCCTCCGGGAATCCATCCGGTGCCGGCGAGCGGCACCCGTGCCATGGCGGCAGCCTCGATGGTCAGCGCCACCAGGTCCTCGGGCTCAAGATTGTGCACATGGCTCTTGCCGCAGGCACGCGCGATCGTCTGCGCTTCGAGCATCATGACCGAGAGATAGTTGGCGAGCCGGCGCCCGGCCTTCACCGGATCGAGGCGGCGCATCAGCTCTGGGTCCTGGGTGGTGATGCCGGCGGGATCGCGGCCCTCGTGCCAGTCGTCATAGGCGCCAGCGGTGGTGCCGAGCTTGGCGTACTCGCCTTCCAGCGCCGGGTCGTTGTCGCCGAGGGCGACCAGCGCCGCGGTGCCGATCGAGACCGCGTCGGCGCCGAGCGCCAGCGCCTTGGCGACGTCGGCGCCGTTGCGGACGCCGCCGGAGACGATCAGCTGCACCTTCCGGTGCAGGCCGAGATCGATCAGCGCCTGCACCGCAGGCCGGATCGCCGACAGAAGCGGCAGGCCGACATTCTCGATGAAGACTTCCTGGGTTGCGGCCGTCCCGCCCTGCATGCCGTCGAGCACGACGACGTCGGCGCCGGCCTTCACGGCAAGCGCCGTGTCGTAATAGGGGCGGGACGCGCCGACCTTGACGTAGATCGGCTTCTCCCAGTCGGTGATCTCGCGGATCTCCTCGATCTTGATCTGCAGGTCGTCGGGTCCGGTCCAGTCCGGATGGCGGCAGGCCGAGCGCTGGTCGATGCCGACCGGCAGCACGCGCATGCCGGCGACGCGCTCGGTGATCTTCTGCCCGAGAAGCATGCCGCCGCCGCCGGGCTTGGCCCCCTGGCCGACGACGATCTCGATCGCGTCCGCCCGGCGGAGGTCGTCGGGGTTCATGCCGTAGCGCGACGGCAGGATCTGGTAGACCAGCAGCGAGGAGTGCCCGCGCTCCTCCTCGGTCATGCCGCCGTCGCCGGTCGTCGTCGAGGTGCCGACGGTGGAGGCGCCGCGTCCCAGCGCCTCCTTGGCGTTGGCGGAGAGCGAGCCGAAGCTCATGCCGGCGATGGTGATCGGGATCTTTAGCTCGATCGGCTTCGACGCATGGCGCGAGCCCAGGACGACGTTGGTGCCGCAGCGCTCGCGGTAGCCTTCCAGCGGATATCGCGAGATCGAGGCGCCGAGGAAGAGCAGGTCGTCGAAATGCGGCACCCGGCGCTTGGCGCCGCCGCCGCGGATATCGTAGATGCCGGTCGCCGCCGCGCGGCGGATCTCCGACAGCGTGTAGTCGTCGAAGGTCGCCGACTTCCGGGGCGTGGTGTTGGGCGCGCTCATCGTCAGTACACGTTGTCGACGTGGAAGTGATAGAGGCGCCGGGCCGAGCCGTAGCGCCTGAACCGGCCGAGGTCGACGCCGGTCATTCCGCCCGCCGCCAGCTTCCGCGCCAGCTTGGCCTTGTGGTGATCGGTCATCGGCTTCTCGATGCAGTCGGCGCCGAGGCTGGCGACCTTGCCGCGGACATAGAGGCGGGCCTCGTAGATGGAGTCGCCGAGGCTCTCGCCGGCGTCGCCCAGCACCACCAGCGTGCCGGCCTGGGCCATGAACGCCGACATGTGGCCGACGCCGCCCTTCACCAGGATGTCGACGCCCTTCATCGAGATGCCGCAGCGGGCCGACGCGTTGCCGTCGATGATCAGCCGGCCGCCGCAGCCGGTGGCGCCGGCCGACTGGCTGGCATCGCCCTTCACATGCACCGTGCCGGACATGATGTTCTCGGCGACGCCGACGCCGGCATTGCCGTTCACCACCACCGTCGCGTGCTTGTTCATGCCGGCGCAGTAGTAGCCGACATGGCCGTCGATCTCGATGGCGATCGGGGCGTCGATGCCGACCGCGACCGAATGCCGCCCGCGCGGGTTTGCGATGCGCCAGAGCGTCTCGTTGGTGTCGGGCCTAAGCTGGTGGAGCGCCTGGTTGAGCTGGCGGAGCCGGGTCGAGGCGAGGTCGACGACGTGCGCGCGATCGGCCGTGGTCAATTCGGCCGCTCCCAGAAATAGACGGTCGCCGGCTCCGGCTCCCAGATCCTCGCATTGCCGATGTCGGGCAGGTCGACGAGCGCCCGGTACTCCGAGCCGAAGGCGACGTAGCGGTCGGTCTCGGCCATCACCGCGGGCTTGCAGGCGATGGGATCGCGCAGCACGCCGAAGCCGGACTCGGTGCCGACGACGAAGGTGTAGAAGCCGTCGAGATCGGTCAGCGCATCGGTCAGCGCCTGCTTCAGGCTGGCGCCCTTGTGCATCCGCGCCGTCAGGTATCCGGCGGCGACCTCGCTGTCGTTGTCTGTGGCGAACTCGAGGCCCTCGCGCAAGAGCTCGCGGCGGACGGCGTTGTGGTTGGAGAGCGAGCCGTTGTGGACCAGGCACTGGTCGAGCCCGGTGGTGAAGGGGTGCGCGCCGTCGGTGGTCACCGCCGACTCCGTTGCCATTCTTGTGTGGCCGATGCCGTGGGTGCCCTGCATGCGTTCCAGGCCGAAGCGGGTCGCGACCAGGTCGGGGCGGCCGACTTCCTTGTAGAGCTCCATGCGCCGGCCGGCGCCGACCACGGCGATCTCCGGCGCGATGCGCGTCAGTGCCGCCCGGGCCTCGGCCTCGCGGGCGGCCGGGAGGGAGAGGACGCCGTGGGTGTCGCGGCCGATCGCCGGGATCTGGATGCCGAGCGCGTCGGACAGCCGGCGGGCGACGGCGCCGAAGTCGGTGCCCTTAGGCCCGCGGACCGTCAGCTTGGTGGTCCCGGCGGCGCCGGGACCGAAGACGGCGAAGCCGGCGCTGTCGGGGCCGCGGTCGCAGAGAACCCCGAGCATGCCCGCCATCAGGCTGCCCAGCTCGGGCTCCAGCTTCGGATCCTTGAGGAAAAGTCCGACGATTCCGCACATGTCCGGCTGGCTCCCATCCTGGCCCCGCCCGATGATACGGCGGGCGGCGGGACGGTCAACTGCCGGAAACGAATTTTCCTGAGAGGAAAACCGAGGCTAGCGGGCGTTAACGTAGTAGAACCGCGCGTCCGGCAGC
The DNA here is from genome assembly GCA_945871425.1 of Rhizobium sp. Q54. GTDB lineage: Bacteria > Pseudomonadota > Alphaproteobacteria > SHVZ01 > SHVZ01 > SHVZ01. Next base: position 22,806 of record CAMBVS010000040.1, read on the forward strand.
ATCGACGGGCGGGCCGGGACGTGCGGGTTCATTCCCGACGGTACTGGCGATGGCGCCTCGAAATACTCGATGTAAAGCGGCGTCAGCGCCTGCCCGACGGCGCAGAACGAGGCGAAGACGACGCCGAAGAGACCGACATAGAGGGCGATCGGATTGGCCGGGGCGACGATGCCGCCGGCGATCACGTTCACCAGGTTCTCGCCGCCGGCGATCAGCGCGGCGGCGGTGCCGCTGGTCCCGCCGAGCAGGCATCCCATGCTCTGCTTGGCCGTGTCCGACCAACCCTCGCTCTGCGAGGCGTCCGGCTCAAGCGTCGGAAAGCTCGGACCGTAGGACTTGGCGTAGAGGACGGCGCGGTCGTACAGGCCGGACGCTTGGCCGGCGACGTTGGAGGCGAGCGGCGGCAGGGCAGGCATATAGGCCATGGTGGCGGTCATCGCCCGGCCGAACATGCCGGCGCTCTCGCCATCAGGCAGCGGTTCGGACGAAGGCACGGCCGGGCTCGCCCAGGGCGTCCACGCGCTCACCGAAGAGAGCAGGCGCTCGCTCCACCCCTGCGCGGCAGCAGGCTGCGCCAGCACGAAAAACGCGCCGATCACCGACGTCGCGACGAACTTGCCAAGCACCTTCGCCCCCTTCATTCTGCCGATCTCCAAATCACTCTACCTGCGGCAGATGAAATCGTCGAGACTCGACCATCGTCTAGTCTGCCGCGGCCGCACAATGCCGCATTGGGCTCGGAAAGGCGCAACCGGGTGTCCCGGCGGTGCCGCGACTTGTCGCCGCGGGCCGGCGACGCAGGGGCGTCGGGCCGGCGGTTCCGCTTGCGTTCCCGGGATCGCGGGCGCCGGTCACCGACGCCGGGCGGCTCGCTTCAGGTTGCCGAGGCGAGAATATCGAGCCGCGGTCGGTGCCCGCCGGCCGGTCGTCATGCCCAGGCCTTGGGCAGGTGGAGCTCCCCGAAGGTGATGAATTCCTATTGCACAGTCAGCAGTTATCGGGATCTATTACGCACTGCGTGAGAGCCCGAAAAAGTCGGGCTCAGCAGAGGGGAGCGCATGGCTGAGTGGCAGGATCTTCGGCGGGACGGCGAGGAGGATCGGCGCAAATACGCCGAACTCATCAAGCTTCACGCCTACAACTCGAACTTCATCACCCGCGACCAGGAGATGAAGATCCTGGAAGACGGCGTGTCCAGGTTCCGCATCACGCTCGACGAGAGCCGGGGCATCCTCCTCAGCGTCACCGACGCCAACGACATCGCCCTCGAAAACGAGGTGCAGCGCACCGCCAAGCAGATGCTGCAGACTTCCGCCGACACCAAGAAACGTATCGCCCGGCGCGATTTCGACCAGGTTGTCGCCTACTACAGGTCGCGCACCCGCGGCGCGCTCAGCGACGAGGATGTCCGCAAGCGGGTGAAGGGCTTGGTCGGCGATCTGGAGCTCAGGCCGAAGCGGAGCGGGCTGATCCTGCGGACCCGGCGCTGGTATCGTTCGATCTGACCCGAGGCGTGGCGCGGGCGTGGCGGTCGTCGAAGCTTGAAGGAGTGGGTGGGATGCGTAGATCGGCTTTGGCCTTGGCCCTGGTATTGGCGGCAGCTCCGGCTCTGGCGCAGCCCCGTCAGGCCGCGCCCGCGGCGCCGCTGCCCACGCCCGCCCCTGCGGCGCCGATGCCGGCCGCCAAGTCGAAGGCGCTGATCGCCGGCATGACGGTCCAGCAGACCGCGGCTCTGGGGGCCGGCCTCTTCGTCGGCGCGATCGCCGGCTCGGCCATGGTCGGCGGTTCGGTCGGCGCCGTCATCGGCGGCATCTCCGGCGTCCTGGTCGGGAACTGGTGGTACGCCACCTACCGCGAAGACGACGACAACTGACGCTGGCGAGCAGGTACCCCGCGCTCGTGACTTTCTCGCGGTAGAGGCGGATCTCGCGTGTCTAGCAGCTTCTCCCTCGCATTCTGGCTCGCGAGCCAGCCGCTGGCGCAGTCGGCGGTGGCGCTGATCGGCGCCGGCTTCCTGATCTCCCTGCTCGGGCACTACATCGTCAGCCAGTATTTCACCGTGGCCGAGCTGCAGCCGAACAACCTCGTCGGCGGCTTCAAGTATTCCTTCATCGCCGAGGTCTACGCCGTCACCGTGGCCCTCTGCCTGGTCGGTTCCTGGGAGATCTACCAGAGCGCCCGCGACACCGTGCAGCGCGAGGCGGCGACAATGTACTTCCTTCTGCAGGCGGCGCCGGTCTACAGCGAGCCCGGGCAGGAGGGGCCTCGCCAGGCGATGGAGCTGGGCGTCCGCAACTACGCCAAGGCCGTGGTCGAGAAGGACTGGGACAACATGCGCCGCGGGCGCACCGTCGGCGGCTCCGACCCGGAGTTCAACCTACTCGTCCGGGCCTATCTCGACGTCGAGCCCAGGACCGCGGCTCAGCAGGCGCTGCAGCAGAACACCTCGCAATGGCTGATGCAGGTGAGCGAGCTTCGCATCAACCGGCTGAGCAGCGTGTCCCGGACGCTGACCGGGCTGCTCTGGCTTCTGGTCATCACCTCGACCGGCATCGTCTTCGTCTTCCCGTGGTTCTTCGGCAGCCCCAACCAGATCACCCAGTCGATCATGGGGGCGCTCGCCTCGGTGACGATGACCAGCGTCATCCTGGTCGCGGTCAAGCTCGCCTATCCCTTCGCCGGCGAAGCCCTGGTCACGCCCGGGACCTTCCTGACGCTGATGAACTGACGCCTCGGCGTCAGTGTCCTTGCGCGTTGCGATGCCGCTGGTAGAGCACGGTCAGGACCGCGAAGGCCCAGAAGTTCAGCTTGTGCACGAGCCAGAGCGTCGCTTCGGCGACGTAGAAGGCGATGACGGCGACGCCCAAGGCGAGGATGAGCGTGCCGGCGGCGGCGCGCGATGCCATGGCGCCGCGCCAGAATCGGAAGGCGAGGAAGGCGCTGGCGGCCGCGAGCAGGAGCCCGGTCGCGGCGGGATAGATGATCCGCCATTGGCCGTCGGCGGCCTTTCGGGCGATCTCGCCGGCGACCTGGAACGGCACGGCGATGCGCCGGAGCAGGAACTCGCCGAACGCCAGGTCCCACGGGCCGCCGATCTCGAACATCCGGGACTCGGCATAGGAGCGGGCCGTCGGCCCGCCGAGGACGACGCCGATGGCGAACAGCAGCCCGGCGATGACCGCCAGGCGCTGGACCATCGGCACGTCATGGTAGTCGTGGGGAGCGAGCCGGCCGACGGCGCCCCAGAGCAGCGCCGTCGCGATCACCGGAATGCCGACGGCGGCCACCGCGGTGAGCATGGCGACGAGCGCATTCTGGATCACGTCCCACATTTGCGTTGTCTAGCAGGCCGCCGCCGGGCGCGCACGATCCTCCTTCTCGCCGCTGCGGCAAGCGAACGCCCATGCGGGCGTCCCGGCGCCCTGCTAATGTGGCCGCGAGCGGGCGCAGGGTACGCGATCGGGGGGACGTCGAGAGGGCATGCAGGATAGCCAGGACATCGCGGCGGAACGGCCGGCCGGATCGGATCCGGAACGCGGGTCGCCGCCGCCGCCGACGAGGCGTCGAACGGCGATCCTGGCCGGGGGCGTCGCGTTCGCCGTCGTCTTCCTCGCGGCCCTGGTCCTGTCGCCGGTGTTCACGCCGACGTCGATGAGCTGGGTGGCCGAGCCCGCGGCGGCGGCCTCGCCGCCGGTGCAGGAGGCCCAGGCCGCCGCCGACGATCGCGATCTGCTGGCGCGCCAGCGCGCCTTCCTCGCCGCCGAGCGCGAGCGCATGCACCAGCTCGCCGGCGAGGCGGTGTCGACCGCGACCGCGATCGAGTTCGGGGCCATGCGCATGCGGGCGCCCGGCTACGCCAGCTGGGCCTATGGCTGGGTGCAGAGCTACGTCACCTCCTACCAGATCATCGGCCGGGGCTTTGCCGGCGGCTTCCAGCATCTGACCTCCGGCCAGCCGGGCAGCACGATCGATGCGATGACCGCCGAGGTGAGCGGCGTCGTCCGCGAGCATTTCCGCGAGCAGGTGGTCCAGCCGGGGAGGACGCAGAAGGCGCTGGACGCGGAATGGAGCCGCGTCGCCGAGCTGCTCGACCAGGAATTCGCGCGTGTCGCGCGTCGCCAGGACGAGGCGCTGGCGGCGCTCCGGGTGCCGTCGCCTCCGGCGGCGGGGCTGCCGCGATCGTCAAGTGTTCCGACGCAGGACCGCGGCAGCCTCGCGGCCGAGACGCCGGATATCGACACGATCCTGGTGAGGTCGGCGCGGCCGATGGCGGCGCGCGCCGGGATCCTGGTGCTGCGCCTCACCGAGGTCGGCTCGGTCGCCGCCATCGTCGGCTCGCTCGGCATCAGCTTCGGTCCCCTGACCGGCCTCGCCGTCGGCGTCATCGGCATCGGCCTGGTCTGGGGTATCGACTACGTCATCAACAGCATCGACGCCGCGCTCCATCGCGACGCACTCGAATCGCACGCGCTCGCTTTCGTCGATGCCCTGGAGGCGGAGACGCGCCAGCGGCTGACGACCGCGTTCAGGGCCGAGATCGACACTAGGTTCGCGGCGCTCGAGGCCGCGATGAGCGAGCGTTTCCTTGACTTGCGTCGGGGTGGCTGATGAGATGCCGGCTCCCCGCCGAGGCGTCGGCGGGGGCCCGGGACGGGGGATTGAGCGGGAGGCGTCCGAGGGAGGCTTCCGCCAGCGAGGCAGAATGGCGACAGGGTCGAAGGGCAAAGGTCCCCAGGGGGACAACGGCCGGAAGGACGACGCGGCGACGACGCCGCGGAGTCGCCGCAAGGTGCTGCCCTCGTTGAGTTCGGCCGACGTCTCCGGCCTCGACGAGAGCGCGCAGGAACGAATTGCATCATCCCGGGCGAAGTTGGCCGCCTCGGCAACGGAAGGCGCCCGCCCGTCGGCGTCGGCGCCTGCCGAAGCGCGAGCGGCCGCGACCTCGACGATCCGGACAATCGAGACCAACAAGGACCGACGAACCATGACGAAGACCGAGACGAAGACCGACCAGCCGGCCGCCGCAAACGACGACCTGCCCAACAAGGTGGTCGCGGCCAAGTCGCTGGCGGGCTCGGCCATCGGGGTCGCCGCCCTCGCGGCGGCGGTGGCGCTGGCCGCGCTCATCGCCGGCCCCGTCGGCGACGAGCGTTACCTGCTCCGCCAGGACGTCGCCCAGCTGAAGAACGAGGGGCGCGCGCTGACTCTGGCGCTGGCGGTCGAGCAGACGCGGATGGCGATCCAGCGTTCGTCGGCGCCGTTCGAGCCGGTGGTCGCCGGGATCGCTTCGGTCGTCGGCGGCGATGCGGAAGCGCAGAGCCTGGTCGAGGTGCTGAAGCCGCTGGCACGGACCGGCGTTCCGACCCTCCGCCAGCTCAACAGCGATTTCGGCAGCCTGGCCGGGCCGGCGCTGGTGGCGAGCGCGCTTCCGGGCGAGCCGTCGTGGATCTCCCAGACCTTCGCGCGGGTGGCGGGCTGGACCACCAAGATCAGCGCGCAGCTGCCGATCGAGACCTTCTCGCCGCCGACCCGCAGGGCTTTGGAGGCTGCCAACGCGGCGCTCGGCCGCGACGACCTGAAGGCGGCGCTGGACGCGGTCAAGGACATTGATTCCTCCGCGCGCGCGACGTTGCAGCCGTGGCTGGTCTCGGCGTCCCGCCGGGCTGCGGCCGAGGATGCGCTCTCGCGGCTGTCCGAGCTGGCGACCAAGCGCCTCGCCGCCAAGCGCGCCTGACCCGGCGGAGCGGGGAAGAGCGGAGATGGCGCGATGACGATGGGCCGCTTCGACTACCGCAGCGTCGTCGCGCGGCTGCTCTTCAGCGGCTTCCTGATCTTCGCTACCTACAATCCGAGCGGCTATTCCTACGTTCACTGGGTCGCCGCATGGTCCCTTGACCAGTGGGAGATCAAGATGCTCGCCGGCATCCTCCTCCTCGGCCTGCTGATCTATCTGTTGCAGACGACCGTTTCCGCGCTCAAGCCGTCGCGGGTCGCCTACGTCGTCATCGCCTGCGGATCGGCGAGTCTCGTCCTTGCCCAGGCCGGCCTGATCGATCTCTCGCTCTGGTCGACATGGGTGAATGTCGGCCTGGTCACGGCGGTCGTGCTGCTGACGGTCGGCATGTCGCTCTCGCATATCAGCCACCGGCTCGCCGGCGTCGTCCACACCGAGGAGGTGGCGCGCTTCTAGCCGTCGTGGCTTCGGGCGTCGTCTCGTCCGGATCCGTGCTGCGGTCTAGCCGAGCCACCTTCCATGATGCCGCCGGACCCATAGATGACATCGCCTTCGAACTTCGATAGCCCGCGCCGTGGGCGCCCCGCCGGGCGCGCGGCGGCGAAAGCCGACGTCTTCGTGCTGAGCTGCATGGACTACCGCCTGGTCGACGACGTCACCGCCTACCTGACCCAGCGCGGACTCGACGAACGCTACAGCGAGGTCCGGATTGCCGGCGGCGGCCTCGCCGCGGTCGACGGCACCCGGCCGAACTGGGTCGGCACGGTGTGGGAGAACCTGGCCCTGTCGCGGCAGATCCACGGCGTTCGCCGGCTGCTGGTCATCAATCACCGGGATTGCTCTGCCGTCGCCCATCGCTTCGGGCGCGCCGCCGTCGCCGATCCCGATGCCGAGTTCCGTCTGCACGTCCGCATCTGCCAGGAGGTCGTCGACGAGGCGATGCGCCGCGATCCGACGCTCGAGGTCGAATGCGGCTTCATGGAGCTCGACGGGCGGGTCCAGCGCATCGTCACCCAGCCGCCCCGCGCCGGCGCGACGTCCTCGCCGATCGCCGCCCCCGATCGCCGGGCGGCGTTCACCGAACGCGTGCGGGCGCGGCTGTCGGGACGCCCGATCGATCGCGCGGCCCAGTTCGATCTGCTGCGGCTCGGCGTCACCGAGCACGGCCTGGCCGCCGACGAGGCGGATGCCGTCCTCCGCTCGACCGTGGCCGAGTCGGACGGCCGCCTCGGCCGCGATACCGAATTGGCGGTCGAGAGCTTCCTGCTCTCCCGCGCCGGGCGCCGCCGCCGTGTGTCCCGTGCCGATTTCGAGGCGGCGGCGCGGCTCCTGCGGATGGGCAACGAGACCGGCATCGACGGCATCGCCGCCCGCCAGCGCGTCAAAGGCATCATGGGGCGCCAGGGGATACGGCCGCGGCCGGTGCTGTGGCCGCCCTTCAGCCGGCGCTGGTATAACCAGATCTAGGCATCTTCAGGGAGGACCGACGGCCGCGCAGCGCTGCTGCCTTTGAACGAGGTAGGTCTCGCGGACGCCGTCATATGAGGTCTCCCGCCAGGCCTCGGGCGGACCTTCGATCTGCCGGGCGATGGCGAGGGTGGCGGCGATGTCCAGGATCTCGACGATCGCGAAGGCCTGGACGGTGGGAGGAAAGCCGACGAACGGCGACAGCATCCCGTAAATCAGCAGGTTGGCGAACCCGACGTCGGAAACCGCGTCGCGAAGCGTGCGGGGCCCGGTGAAGGGCAGCACCACGTAAGGGCCGGCCGGCACGCCCCAGGTGCAGAGCGCGAGGCCGATATCGGTCTGGTCCGGCGGCAGGTTCCACTCGCTCGCCCGGTCGACGGCGCCGAGATAGCCGAAGGTCGTGTTGATGGCGAAGCGCTTGGCCGCATGCCAGGAGCGCGCGCCGTCGCCGGCGATGGCATAGGCGCCCACGGTCAACGGCTCGTTGACAAGGTTGATCAGGATGTTGGCCGCGCCGTCCTTGACCCAGTCCGGCACGGCTGCGGCCGGGCCTACGCTGAGCACGGGCTCGAAGCGGGCGGCGAGATCGGCATTGAAGCCGAACATGGTGTGGTTGAACCACTCGAGCCAGGTCTCGGCCCGCGCCGCCGGCGGCGCCACGGCGAGGGTCGCGCCGATCAGGACCAGCCGCAGCCAAGCGCGGAGACGAGGCATGATCACAGCTCCGGCCGCAGGCTGGTCGAAGCTGTCGCCGCCGCAAGCGGACGAGGGGCGTCGCGCAGCGCCCGCAGCTCGTTCATGCGATGGATCAGGCTGCGGAGATCGCGATTGTCGGTCCAGCGCAGCATCAGTGCATTCTCCGCGAAGGCGTCCCTGAAATAGCGTCCGGTCGGTTGCGGGCTGCCAGGATAGGAGAACCGCACATACTCGACCAGCAGCAGCGACCGGACGATATGCGCGGCCGCCAGGTCTTCGAGGAAGATGGTCGTCTCGATCTCGCGTTCGACATGCAACAGCATGTCGAGAATGTTGAGCAGGAGGCCCGAGCGATGGATCTCGATTCGGTCCGAAAACAACCGGATGTTGCCGCCGATGCCGTAGGCGACGCGCTCGGGGCGCGGCCCCTGGCGGCGGTCGTCATCTTCATCTTTGGCGCCGGTGCGATAGCGGAATATCCGACCTAAGGCAGCGAGCATCGGTGGTCTCCGGGGAGGGCGGCTTGCTTCACCGTCTACCGAAAGACTATAGCTAGGTGTCACTGTCCAAGTGTAGCCCAGTAGTCGGGGAGGCATGGCGGGAAAGGTCATCGTCGCGGCGACGGCCAAGGGAGGCGCGGGGAAATCGACCTCGATCGCCTGCCTTGCGATCTATTGGAGCATGCAGGGGCGCAAGGTCGGCCTGGTCGACACCGACGACAACCAGACGCTGACCCGCTGGCACAGCAAAGGCTCCCTGCTCTCGAAGCTGCCCATTCGAACCGAGACCGAGATCGACGAGGTGCTGCCGGCGATCGAGGCGCTGAAGGCTCGCAACGACCTGGTTCTCGTCGATTGCGCCGGCGCCAACACCCAGGCGACGATCTTCGCGGTCGGCGCCGCCGATCTCGTGCTGATCCCGGTGATGACGGACGAGGCCAATCTCTTCGAGGCTCTGCGCATGCGCAAGGTGGTGGATAGCGCGGCGAAGCTGTCCCGGCGCAAGATCGTCGCCCGCACCTTCCTTAACCGGACCAAGCGCGCGGCGGTGACCGGCCACACGCGCGAGCAGCTCGTGGCTTTCGGCGCGGCGCCCCTGGAGGCGACCCTGCCGGATCGGGCCGTCTATCAGGAAGCCTCCTTCCACGGCTCGGCGCCGACCGTGCTGTCGCCCAAATCCCCCGCGGCGAAGGAGATCGGCGCGCTCGCCCGCGAGATCGAGAGTCTGCTGTCGGGTCGATGACCCGCCCTGCGTCGAAGTAGGGCTACCCTCCCGTTGCCCGCTGATGGAATAATGGTCCCTTGAGATGAGATCGCAGGGGGGCGTGGCATGAGCGAGGACATGAAGCGGGAGGGGCCGGCGGTACCGCCGGCATCGCAGATTGCCGCGGCTGCCTCGGCCGGGGCCAAGACGCCGGGCGATGCTGCGGCCACGACACCGCCGTCGCCATCCGCCGCCCCGGCGAAGCCGGCCGACCTCGCGCCCAAGGCACCGCCGCTGCCTCCGTCGCCGGGTCTGGGGAAGCCGGTGCCCGGCACGGCGGCCGATCCGGCGAAGGCGACGCCGCAGCCGACCCCGGCCCCCGGCAAGCCGGATGCCAAGGTGGTCGTCGAGCCGACCAAGCCGATCTTGCCGCCGCCGGCGGCGGTCGAAACGCCCGTGGCGGCACGCTCCGGCCGCGGCCTCGCTTGGCTCGCCCTCGCCATCGGCCTGCTCGGGCTTGCCGCCGGCGTGGCCGCCGTCGCCGGTCCCCGGCTTCTCGCCCTTGCCGACCGGCAGTTCCCGCAATCCACGTGGATCGAACCGGCCGGACGGTTGCTGAATCCCGGCTGGTCGGTGACCGCGGCCGAGTTCGATCGCCGGGTCAGCCTGCTGGAAGGCGTGCTGGCCAAGGCGCGGCCGGGCGCGGTCTCCCGCGAGGACGTCGTCGAGCTGCTGCTCGGCCGTCTCGAAGGCAAGCAGGGCACCGAGGCCCGGGTTGTCGTGGACGGTCTCAAGCGCGAGACGGCCGATCTCGCCCGCGGGCTCGAGCAGGCCCGACAGGCCGCCGAGGCGCGGACGACGGCGCTCGCGGCCCGCGTCGACGGGGTCGAGCCGAAGCTGGCGGCGCTCGGGACCCGCATCGACGGGATCGACGGCGGGCTTGCCGCCGCCAAGACATCCGTCGACGAGATCCGCGCCCAGGTCGCGGCGCTCAGCCCGCTGGCGGAACGGACCGGGCGGATCGAGTCGGAGACGGCAGCCATCGTCAAGCGCCTGGACGAGACTGTCGGCGCGCTCGACGAGATCAAGCGCCGCGCCGTCGGGCCCGAACGGCTGCTCGTCGCCGTGCTTCAGCTCCAGATCTCTTCGCAGACCGGCCGGCCGTTCGCCGGCGAGCTCCGACTGGTCCGCCAGATCATCGGCGACGACCCGACGCTGGCACGCCCGCTCGAGTCGCTTTCGGTTCCGGCGCAACGGGGCGCTCCGACCCTGGCCGATCTCAGGGATCAGTTCGGGCAGGCCTCCGGCGTCATCGTCGAACGCGGCGTGCGCGACAGCCGGACCTGGTTGGAGCGCGTCGGCGCCGGCGTGAAAGGGACGCTGGCCGGCGTCGGCCTGACCCCGCCGCCGCCGCTGACGCCGGTCGAGGCGTCGGTGGTGGAAGCGCAGCGCCAGCTCGCCAACGGCAACCTGCTGGCGGCGCTGACGGAGCTCGAGACCCTGGACGCGCCGGTCCGCGCGCTCGCCGGCGGCTGGATCGCCCAGGCTCAGCTGCGGCTGGCGGTCGACCAGGCGGTTGCCGCCGTCACCAACGCGGCGCTCGAACGGGCCAGCAAGGCGCCCTGACCGGGATCGGTTGTTGAACCCGGTTGCTAGACCGGGATACAGTCCACCTCGGGTGGTTGGCTTACGCGGCGGCGGGATTCCTCTTCATGCTTGGTCGTCTGATCATGGCCGGACTCGTTCTGGCCCTGCCACATTTTGCCGAGGCGCAGACGATCCGCGGCGCCGCGGTGCGCGAGAACGCGGTGCTCGTCGGGTCGGCGTCGATGTCGGGCTTCATCGAGGCGATCTTCAAGCACCTCGGAACGACCCGGAACGTCCGTCCGCCGGACATACGGATGATCGGGAGCCTGCGCGGCGCGGCGGCGTTCTGCGAGGGCATCGGCCCGAGCTTCCCCGACATCCTGGCGCTGTCGCGCCGCATGCCGAAGGCCTTGTTCGAGAGCTGCATCGACCACGGCGTCTCTGACATCATCGAGGTCAAGATCGGGCTCAGCGCGGTCGCGCTCGTCAGCCGCAAGGCCGACGGGCGGATGGGGCTGACGCCGAACCAGGTCTACCGGGCGCTCGCTGCCGAGGTTCCCGACGAGAAGGCCGGGGGGCTCGCCCCGAACAGCGCGGTGAAATGGAAGGACATCTCCCCCGAGCTCGACGACACGCCCATCCGCTTCGTCGGATCGCCGCAGGGCTCGAGCGTCCGCGACTTCTTCGACGACATGGTGATGCAGGGCGGCTGCCGCTCGGAGCCGATGGTCCGCCAGATCTTCCAGGCGAGCCTGCGCGTGGAGAAATGCACCAAGGTGCGGACGGACGGGGTCTTCATCGAGGTGCCCGAGGGACAGTCGCGCGTCGCCGCGCTGATGGCCGCACCTCCCGGCACGCTCGGCATCCTAAGCTACGGCGAGCTTGTCGCCGGCGGCAACGACCTGGTGGCGGTGGCGCTGAACGGCGTGCTGCCGACCTACCAGAGCATCGCCAACGACGAGTACGACTACACCCGGCCGCTGCTGTTCTACGTCAAGCGCGCCCAAATTGTCGGCGAGGGCGGGCCGGGCGCGATCAAGGGGCTGCGCGAGTTCCTGCAGGACGTGACCAGCGAGCAGATGGTCGGGCCGGGAGGGGTCTTGAACGAGCTCGGCCTGGTCTCGCTTCCGGCTGCGCTGCGCGTCGAGCAGCGACGAAACGCGCAATCCCTCCGAAGGTACGAGCCATGACCGGGTCCGCCTGGTTCCGGCAGGGACGGCGCAAGAACGCGCCGGCCCTCGCGACGGCGGTTCTGCTGGCGGTCCTGGCGTCGTCGGCTGTTCCGGCGATGGCGCAGCCGGTAGCGCCGGTAACGCCTCCGGCGTCGCCGCCGCTGCGCTCGTCGCCGATGATCCAGACGCCGCTTCCAGAGCCGAACCTCTTCGAGGAGCATGCGGACACCATATTCTCCGCCTTTCGCGATGCCTTCCGCTGGGTCTTCAGCGGCGCCAGCGACCTCATCACGCCGCCGATGGTGCTCGACGTGGCGCGTCGGGCGCGGGTGGCGGATCCCTATGATTTCACCTCGATGATGGAAGTCGCCGGGTACAAGCTGAAGGAGGTCGAGTCCTCGGTCGCCCTGATCCCGACTATCGGCTTCACCTTTGGAATCGCGCGCGAACTGTCGGATGCCGATCGCGAGTGGCTGGCGATCCAGCTCGACCGCCATCAGAGGCGGCGGCGCGGGCTCTTCGCCTCGGCCGAAAGGGCGATCATTCAGAGCCTGCTCGATGCGCATGAGCTCGGCGGCTACCAGGTCGAGAAGCTCGAGGTCGGCGTCTTCCCGTGGCCGAGCGTCAAATTCTACATCACGCCGACCGACACGCCGATGAGCGACGAGGCGGGCCGGCTGATGCGGGCGATCGACAAGGTGAACCAGTCGGTCAAAGCGGGGCAGGCGGCAGCACCGAAACCCGCCGACGGCTCGACGCCGGCGGCGGCGCCTCGCACCCCGGTCCAGCGCTCGAGTCCCTAGAGCCTGCGCTAGTTGCGAAGGACCAGCGCGATGGCGTGGATCGCGAGGGTCATCAGCACGCTCGCCACGATCGCGTGGCCGACGGCGCGGTTGATGTCGAGCGGCGAGCGGCCGCCCTTGAGGCTCGCCAGCATGGCGGCGGCGGCGCTGGCCAGCCCGCTGGCGCCGACCTTGCCCACGACCCAGGCGATCTCAAGCCCGATCGGATGCCGGGCGGTGCCGTAGTGCGCGAAATAGCTTTGTCGCCAAACCTCGAACGGCTCGTCCGGGAAGGTCAGCTTCCAGGTGAGGAACGAGGCCCAGCTCGCCGCGATCGCCGAGGTCAGCGTCAGTAGGAAGAACCCGATGAGCATCGCCAGCGCGATCGCGACCGGGATGTAGAGCGTGCCTGGTATGCCGAGGTTGCGCATGGCGCGGAACTGCATCGCATAGGCCCGGTTGCAGAGATCGGCGGCGACGACCGCCGAATTGCGGGCCGCCAGCGAGACCGAGACGACGAGGGGAACCCCCGCCGTCAGCAGCATGATGCCGAGCCCGGACAGGGTCTCGTCATGCAGCAGCGGGATGAGGTAGCGGCCGATCGAGCGATAGTTGAAGCCGAACCAGGTGGCGACGCCGCCGACGATGATGCTGGCGACCGCGGTCAGGACGAAGACCAGCGGCGTGCCGCTGAGCGCCCAGACGTATTCGGCGAGGTAGCGGAAGAACCAGTGGCTGGGGCGCCGGCGGACGAGGGTGCGGGCCCATGCCTCCTCGCCCCCCGACGGCCCGCCCGGATGGTCGTCGGCGGCGCTCGCCGATAGGCGGAGCAGCGCCGCCTTCACCGTGCCGGCGTCGGTCGGAAGCGGCACCAGGCGCTTCGCCTGGTCGTCGAACAGGTAGACGCGGTCGGCGACCTCCAGCAGATCGTCGACATGATGGGCGACGACGACGATCGGGCGCTTCAGAGCGTCGCGGATCTCGCGGAGCGTGCGGGCCAGCATCCGGGACGCGCCGACGTCGAGCCCGGAATTTGGTTCGTCGAGGAAGAGGACCGACCTCCCGGCCATGAAGGTGCGGGCGATGGCGATGCGCTGGCGCATGCCGCCGCTGGCCTCGGTCACCGGCACGTCCGGATCGATCTCGGCCAAGAGCCGGCCGGCGCCGGCGATCGCCTGAGGCGAGGGCTCGGGGGCATGGTCGCGGGCGATCCTGAGGTTCTCGCCGGCGGTGAGCTCGTCGAGGAGCGCGTCCCGCTGGAAGACCAGCGCACCGATCGTCGGCTGCTCGCGGGCGAGGTCGATGCTGCGCTCGTTGGTCCTGAGCGTTCCGGCCACCCGCCAATGCTCCGCATCGACGTCGAGGAGGCCGCACAGCAGATTGGCCAGGGTCGACTTGCCGCTGGCGCTGCGCCCGACGATGAGGACGATGTCCTGGGCGCCGATCTCCAGGCTGGTGCGGTCGAGGAGCACCTGGCCCGCAGGCGTGGCGATGGCGAGGTCCTGGACCGAGAGGAGGGGCTCCGGCTTCACGGTTTGGCCCTCTCGACCGGCTGCACCGGGGCGCCGAGGTCGGCGGTCAGCACCAGGACCAGCTCGCCCTCGCCCCGGAGCAGGCCGCGGAAGACCGCGGCGGCTAGCGCGTTGATCTCGCGGGAGGCGCCGAGGCCGGCGATCTG
>CAMBVS010000041.1 GCA_945871425.1 Rhizobium sp. Q54
TCGACCATCGCCGTGCGCGTCACCCGCATCAGCAGGGCCGCCATGCCGAGGCCGAGCGTGACCGCCGGCATGAGGATGTGGCGGAGCGCGTCTAAGAAGCTGTCGAGGCGGCCGGCGATCAGCGCATCCACCAGGACGAAGCGGGTGACGGCCGGCACCTCCTGGCCGAAGCCGATGCGGCCGGAGACCGGCAGCCAGTGGAGCTGGACCGCGAACAAGAGGATCAAGAGGATGCCGAACCAGAAGCCCGGCATCGAGACGCCCAGCATCGAGCCGACGGTGGCGAGGCGATCCAGCAATGAGTCGCGGCGGACGGCGGCGATGACGCCGAGCGGGATGGCGACCAGGATGGCGATGAGCAGCGAGACCAGCGTCAGCTCGATGGTCGCCGGCAGCCGCTCCAGGATGATCTCCCCCACCGGTCGGCGATGGAAGAAGCTGAGGCCGAAATTGCCGGTGACCGCATTGCCGAGGAAGCGGACGAAGCGCTCGGCCACCGGCAGGTCGAGCCCCATGTCACGGCGGAGCGACTCCTTCTGCGCCTCGTTCGACAGCGAGTCGCCCAGCATGATCTGCACCGGGTCGCCCGGCGTCAGCGCCATCATCGCGAAGACGATGACGCTGATGCCGAGCAAGACCGGCACGAGCTGCAGAAGCCGCTCGAGGAGACGAAGCGGAGTCAACGAAACCTCAGTCGACGCGGGCGTCGTGCAGCTTGACCACGCCGCGGGGCGACGGCCGCCAGTTCTTCAGCCGCGCGCGGGCGCCGTAGACGTCCTGCGGCAGCCAGAGGAAGATCAGCGGCGTGTCCTTGGCGACGATCGCCTGCGCGTCCTGGTACATCTTCGAGCGCTTGGCGACGTCGACCTCGGTGTCGGCGGATGTCAGCAGCGCATCGACCTCCTTGCTGGCATAGCCCGAATAGTTGCCGCGGTCCTTGCCCTTGAGCACCGGCACGAAGATGCCGACCGGATCGAGCGCGCCGTCGCCCCAGGACTGGAAGACCATGTCGCGGTTATTGGTCTCGGGCTTGGCCCAGGTCTGGCTCAAGGTCGTCTGCTCCCAGAGCTGGACCTTGGTGCGGATGCCGGCGCGGGTGAGCTGGGAGGCGACCGCCTCGGCTACGTCCTTGAAGGCGTTGGCGACGTCGAGGGTCGCCTCGATGCCGTTGGGGTGCCCGGCTTCGGCCAGCAGCTTCTTCGCCCGGTCGACGTCGAGGGCGAGCGACGGCAGGTTCGAGTTGAAGCCGTAGGACTCCGGGCTGAGCAAGCCGTTCAGCGGCGTCGCCAGGCCGGAGAGCACGCGGTCGATGATGAGCTTGCGGTCGACGGCGAGGTTGGCCGCAAGACGCACGCGGGCGTCGTTGAACGGCGCCTTGGTGTTGTTCATCGGGATGAAGAAGCTGCGGGTGCCGTTGGTCGCCAGCACCTTGGTGCGGGGATTGGCCTCGATCTGCTTGATCGAGTGAACCGGCAGCTCGTCGATCAGGTCGACCTCGCCGGCGAGCAATGCCGCGACCCGGGACGCGCTTTCCGGGATGACCTTGAAGACCACGCGGTCGACGCCGGCCTTGCCGACCGGCAGCAGGTCCGGCGAGCCGCCATAGTAGCCGTCGAAGCGCTCGAGGATGATCGAGTCGCCCCGGCGCCAGTCGACCAGCTTGAACGGGCCGGTGCCGTCGGCCTGGGTCGCCATGCCCGGCGTCCCCACCTTCTCGACGAAAGCCTTGCTGACCACCTGCTGGAACGGCAGATAGGCCGCCAGGATCGGCCAAGCCTCGGCGAGGTGGAAGCGGACGGTCGTCGGGTTGACGACGCTGGTGTCCTTCAGCGGGCCGAGCAGGCTTTTCCGCGGGCTGGTCTGGCCGCCCATGGCGCCGTCCTTGACCAGGCGGTCGAAGGTGAACTTCACGTCCTCGGCCGTCATCTCGGCGCCCGAGTGGAACTTGACGCCCTTCCTCAGCACGAACTCGTAGGTGGTGGCGTCGATCTGCTTCCAGGACTCGGCCAGCTCCGGCACGATCTTCATGTCGTCGGTGCGCGCCAGAAGCGCGTCGTAGAGATTGAGGATCAGGCCCTCGGTGACGCGGCTTCGGTGGTTGGCCGGGTCGAGCGTGGTGATGTCGCTGGAATAGCCGACGCGGAGCTCGGCGCCGTAAGCGGCGGAGCCGATCAGGCCGATAGCGGCCGCAAGCAGAACGCGGGACACGGCTAGTGTCATGGGGTCTCCTCCCTTGGCAGATCTCTTAAGCGAGCCGGCGGGTCTTCGCTGCGCGACGGGCCGGCCGGTCGGGGCGCGTCGTGATCGGGGCGTCTCCGTCGGCCGCAGGCTGACGCCGGCGGAACTCGACGGTCTGGCGGTAGCGGTCTGAACGGCAATAGACTCGGGCGAACTGCAGCACCCGGCCGTCGCGGCTGGCATATGTCCTCTCCAGCAGCAGCAGCGGCGTCCCTTCCGGCAGGTCGAGCAATCGGGCGATCTCCGGATTCGCCGCCGCCGCCGAGGCGACCTGCAGCGCATGCGCGACCGGCACGCCGCAATGGCGCTCGATCATGCGGATGACGGCGCCGTGGATGGCGCCGGTCAGGCTGCGCTGCGGCAGACGCTCGGCGATCTCCATCGGCAGGAAGATCTCGGAATAGGTGTAGGGGGCGCCGTTGCCCTCGCGGACGGCGACCAGGCGGCAGATCCGCTCGTCGCCGGCGAGCCCGAGTGCCTTCGCCGCCTCCGGCGCCTCGTCGCCAGAAACGAAGCCCTTGGCGCGGACCCGCACCAGATGGGCAAAGCTGTGGTCGATCAGGTCGTCGAGCGAGTTCAGCGCCCATTGTCCGGAGGTTTCCGGCGTGGCGACGACGAAGCTGCCCCTGCCACGAAAGCGGCGGACGACGTCGTCGGCGACCAGCACCTGGACAGCCGCACGCGCGGTGTAGCGGCAGACACCGAACTCGGACATCAGCGCCTCGTCGGTCGGCATCCGCTCGCCGACGGGATAGTCGCCGCGGCTGATCCGCTCCCTCAGCGTATCGAGGATCTGGCGATAGGCGGGCTGCCGGGCCCCCGCCCGCCCCACGCCGCCCTCCGCTCTCTCCGCCTTCCGCATGCGGAGACGCTATTCAATTGTCCGGACAATTGTCAAACGAAGGACGCCGATAACGGACCTTCGGCCTCCGCCGCCGTCGTTGCGCCCCAGGCGCCCCGCCGCTATAAGCTCACCTCCCCGGCCGGCACTCCCTGGAGCTGCCGGTGACTACCCCACGGTCGGAGCGTAGCGCAGCCTGGTAGCGCATCAGTCTGGGGGACTGGGGGTCGTGGGTTCAAATCCCGCCGCTCCGACCAACTACTTTTAAGGGTTTAGGTTGTGAAATTGCGTCGGATTCGACTCCACCCCGGAAGTCCCCGACGGAATTGATATTATTTTAGAAAATAGGATTCTAGGCGGTCAATACTCGCGTCCAATTGCGACCCCACGAAGTAAATATTTTGCAAATACAATCAACGAATTGCTTGAATTCTGGGTGGGGTCGAAGCCGGACGCGATTTCACAGCATCACCATTCGACGCCGGTCTTCCGCTTCGTCGGCACGCGCTTCGGCGCCGGTTTCGCGGCCGGCGCCGGTTTCGCGGCCGGTGCCGTCGGCGCCGCCGTCCCGGCCCTGAGGCCACGGAACTCGGCCAGGATGTCGCCCTGGCTCTCCGCGATCCGGCTCTGGCATTGCGACATCAGCGTATCGGTGGTTTCCCGCGGCAGTCGCCGGAATTCCTCCTCGGCGACGCCGTAGTTGTAGACGAAAAGCGCGTCGCTCGGGCTCGTCAGCGCCGCCACCAGCGCCGCCGCCAGGGGCGCATCTTCCGCCAGCAGCCCCTTACAGGCGGTCGACAGCAGCTTTACCGCCGTCCGCTTAACCGCCAAGTCCTCAGATGCCATCGATCGTGTCCCGAGACGTGGTCTAGGAGCGTGACTCCGGGGCAGCCCGACCGGGCAGCCAACGCCGCCCAGGAGCTACGCTCCTACACCACCTCACTGGACACGATCAATCCTGCGGCTGCAAGGTGGCTGCATCTTGCTTCCGATCCGGTGCCTGGCGCTCGCCCCTGCCAGTCAGCCAGGCAGCCCCGCCAATTCGAAGGAGCGCCTGAGCAAACACCTCTGCGCCTCGAGTCTGAACGGCATTCGCCGCTCCCAGGCCGAGATGCGAAATCCCGGCGCCCGTTGAAGAAAGGCAGCGGCCGCATGCGTCGCAATGCGTATCTGAGATTGATCATCGGATATGTGGTTGCAGGATATCCAAGGGCTCTCGGCCCATGCATGAGGCAGACTTCATCGTCGTCCGTCAGCGCCAGGCGGCGATAGAGCCGAAAGGCAATGCCGACACCGCGTCGCGATCCTGGTCGTAGGGCTCGTGCCGGGGATCGGGCTCGACCCCGAAGCAGGTCGGATGAACATTGGCGCGGGCACCGGTCAGCACGATCTCGTCGACTGCGCCCAGCAGCGCGTCGATGTCGGTGACGTCGGGCAGGGCGGCGAACATCAGCGGCAGCGCCCCCGCCACCTCCGCGACCGCGCGCAGATTGCGCTGTCCCACGATCTGGACGTTGAACCGGCCGTCGACGACCTGGGTGTTGCCGATCACGGCGACCACCGGTTTCGTCATGCTAGACACTCATGCCCGCCGTTGAACTTCCGGCTCCACGCACGGCGACTTGTGAGTCCGCAGGCGGAGCCGCGGGGCGATCGCCGACCGGTCCCGTCGGCCAGTCTATTCCAAATCCGATAGCCGCTGAACTCCGCGGCCGTCACGACCTCCGTCGGCACACCTCCTCGGTCGGCGTGCCAACCTCGGTCTGCTGCAAGGCAAACGCAATCCGCTGTTCGGTCAACCTCGACCGTGGTAACTGCACTACACGGCAGCAGAGAGCGAGTCCGCACTGCGCCCTCGGGTAGCTGCCGCCAGCATAGGAGACGATCATACACCACGCTCACCTTTCGGCTCCTCTAAGCTTCGCCGACAAAGCAGCTTGGTGTCGGAATGCTTCATGAACTAACGTTCCGATCGACAACTCGGACGAGCAGGTCAGCAACCGTGCTGCGCTGGCGGAAGGGCGGCATGGGCACTCCATCCGGCGGCGCGGGCGGCCGTCTCGGCTAAAGCAAGGGGGGAGGCATGGGGCGCAAGATCGTCAAACTGCCAATCACCAACATCCATGCAGGGGGCCCCTACACGGCGTCGATCGTCGTCGGCAGTCCCGGTAAGGCATTGAACGTCATGCTCGACACCGGCAGCAGCGCGTTTGCGCTGGATAGGCGGCGCTACAGCCCGGCCAATGACCGATCGGCCGTGCCCACGCGACTCCTCCAGGGCGAGTCCTTCAGCACAAGAAAGCTATCATGGTTTGGTCCGGTGGTTCGCACCAAAATTGAGATTGGCGGGATGCTGCGCCGCGCCAAAGCGAGCGTGGCGGTGGCCGAGCTCAAACCGCGGACGCTGTTCGCCGCCGCGGATGGAATCGTGGGACTGGCCTACGCCATCGACGACACGGCATCCCAAATGCCTGGTGCGACCTGGCCGCCGCGATACACGCAGTCAGCCACGGAGAAGACGCGAAGGGTTCGGCTGACGCCGCTGTTCACGCAGCTCGTCAGGGATGGCATCGTCGCCAACAAGTTCGCGTTCTACACCAAACGGTCGCAAGTCAGCCTTGCGACTGACGAACCGGAAGACGACCCCGACAATAAAGGGCTCTTCATCCTGGGCGGCGGCGAACGGAACAAGGCTCTCTACACCGGAGCCTTCCGCACTGCCCGCGTTCTGCACGACCGCCACTACCATACCAATCTCAAATGGATCCGCGTCGGCGCGACCAGGCCCATCAGGGTGCCTCCGCCCGCGCGCATGACAAAGCTTCCGTCCAATTCGGTGGTGGACAGCGGGACCAACACCCTCATCTTCGAGCAATGGCTCTACGAGGCGATATGCGACCGATTTGAGCTGGTCGACAGGCGCCTGGCCCGTGACTTGCGGGCGGGAGCCACCGCATCCTTGCCGATGGCCCGGCTCGATCTTCGGCGTTGGCCCACGCTCACGCTTGCGCTCGAGGGCGATCGCAGCGATGCCGTGCTGCGCATCAAGCCGCAGGCTTACTGGCAGGTGCATGCGCCGAGCCGCAACCGGGCAATCCTGTGTCTCGGCGGCGACAATGCCGGGTTCGGCCATACGATCCTGGGGCTGCCCTTGCTCAACGGCTACTTCACGCTGTTCGACCGGTCAGCCGGCAAAGGCCTCGGAACGGTCAAGTTCGCCGCCATCCGCTAGCGTCTCGCGCTCCGCTTCCGCGAGGAGGCTCATCAGATGGCGCGTATTGATCTGCGAATGGCCGACCCGGGGACGGGCGGCGGGCCGGATTCTCTCGAGCGCGCGCAGGCAGCGCAGCGCATCGATCCGCTTGATGTCGACGTAGCTGCTGCGCAGCAGAGCAAGGTGACGCCGCCGCTTGCCGGCCTGCCGGGGGCCGGGGAAGGCGCACTCCACCACCGCGTCGCCGACGCGCTCCTTGAAAAAGAGCGAGGACCCGGCGACCCAAAGCCGCTCGATCGAGACGGCGTCGAGCGCGCGGCACCGCCTCAGCCAGGCCAAGGTCGCGCGCAGATTGACGAGCGGAATGGTGAGAGGCGCATAACCCATGTCCGCCGGCCCGTGCATAAGGGCCACCTCATCGTCGCCGTGAATGCGGCCATGCGCATAGGCCGAGTACACCCTCCCGACGCCCACCATGCCGAAGCAACCCAGCTCGGCGGCCCGGAGCGCACCCATGCTGGAGGCACCAACGACGACGACGCCTTCGGCCATCGCCCAAAGAATTTCCTTGTGCCAGGGCGACCGGCAGGAGCCGAACAGGCCATCGATCAGCGCCACCACGCGCGCACCCTGCTTCACGGCCCGGATGAGGTCGCCCGCTTCGGCGGGGGGCAACAGCGCGATCCGGGCGAAGGGTTGATCGCGGGCCCTCGACAAGCTGGGGCCGACGAAGGCGACACAACGGCTCACGCGCCCATTCTCCTGGCGCGCGCGCCGAACGCATGATCGATGCGGTGATGCGGCCCCTCGAGGCCGGGGATCAGGATCTTCACGATCCAGATCGGCAGATCCGGAAGGGAGAGATCGACGGTGACGATCCGCCGATGCCCGGTGCGGGCAAGCTCGTCAAGGACCCGGTTCCGCGCCGCTTCGGGGCTCGGCATACGCTTTCGCCTCGCAGAGCTGGCGCGCTTCCGGTCAGGAGGGCGGTCGACGCGGCGCGGCGTCGGATCGAGCGGCATCATTGCCGCGATCTCCAGCATCGCATGCGCCCAGGGCTCGATGTCCTCGCGCGCGCCGGCAATCATCGTGACGCGGCTTTGCAGCGCTTCCAGCACCGCCTGCTTTGCCGCGATCGCACGGTCGGGGTGGCAACCCAATCCATAGATCCACCCGACCCGGTGGTGCTCCGGGCAACGCCGGTCGTCGAGGTAACATACGAAGGCCGGCACGTGGATATCGGAGGTGATCTCGAACAGCGCCGGCACGATCCGGCTCTTTGCGAGGCGTATCGGGATGCCGGACATGCCGGCAAGCTCATCGGAGAGGTCGCGCCTCGACCGCGCCTGCACCGCGGGCGGGCGCAGGCTCCAGAGCGCAAAGGCGTCGCGCTCGATCACCTCGCAGATCGCGTGCAGCTCGGCCTCGTGCGGATCGGGATGGGCCGCGAGGCCCGTCGAGGTGCTTAGAAAGTATCCGAAACCGCTTCGCCGCCGTTGCCGAGAATCGAGGCTGACAGCCTCCTGCGGAACCAGGACGCGGCGGGCGGAGCGGAGATCGCGCCCCATCATCCACGGGATCACGGTCTTCCGATCCGGCAGGCGGCCGGTTCGAAGCGGCAGGCCGCGCGCCACGATCGGCGCGGTGCGGCCGGCGTCGGCCCTCGTCGCCCGCAAAGCCGGCTTCAGATCGCGCTCGGCCGCGAAAAACTCGAGCGCCTCCATGACCGCGGAGATGCGCGCACGCTCCTGGGTTTCACCCTTGCCTTGGTGAACCGAAAGGTTTCGCGACAACGGTCGAATGGCGGATACGACGGGCACACCGACGACGTCGAGGTTGGTCTGATCGGCAATCCGTGTGACGCCGATGCGAGGGATTACGTCGTCGACACAAAACCGCCCTCGGTGATCGGCCGAAGTCGCCGAGGCAGGCCGGTCACCAGTCATTGTCGCCTAGACGGCGACAAGTCGTAAGATCATCGGCCGCCGCTGGCGTGGTCAAGTCCGATTCTTGCTGGACTAACGAGTTTAGGATGTGGTGACGTTTGCACTCACGGCCAGCCCTCGAATATCTTTCCGAAGTTGAACATTCCCGCGCTTTTCACGCGGTGGAGCCCTCCGGCTTTCCCGAACATATATCGCAACCGCTTCAACCCTTCTCCGGATTCCAAGGACTTGATCCGGTGTTGCTCGAGAAGTGCCCGATGGATCACGTATACGTGCCCATCATGGCTATGTATGAGCAGCCCGTCGTGCTGCGGTGCGGCTGCTTTTGGCTTTCTTGCAGGCATCCCCCCCCCCTGAGTGACTGGATTTTGGATCGGTTGCTGAATGCTCCGGATATTGTGCAAGCACTTTGAATACTATAGTTAAAAGCCCTCTAGTTGCAACGTTGTCGTAATTTGACTCCGGTCGGGTACTTGGGCTGACGCCCCGCCATTCAGCTAGGCAGCCCTGCCAATTCGAAGGCGCGCTTGAACAAGCGCCTCTGCGGCTCGAGCCTGAACGGCGTTCGCTGCTCCCAGGCCGAGATTCGAAATCCTGGCGCCCGTTGAAGGAGAGCGGCCGCCGCTGCCCTCGCTTCTTCGAGCCGCCCCAAATGCGCCAGGGCGACAATTTTCACTCTCAATGCCACACCGTGACTGGACGTACTGTAGATTGGATCCGCAGTTAGGCGCTCCGACCACGTTAGTGCCTCTTCGAAGCGGCCCTCGAAAAGGTGGGCGAAGGCCAGCCCGATGTAGCCGCCTTTATTGATGTGGCTCGAAGGGTTGAGGCGAAGCGATCGTTCCGCATATTCGATCGCTGGCCGATACTGTCCCTTATAGACGTGCACTATCGCCGCGCGGGCCCACGCTTCGGAGTCATTCGCGTTGAGCTCCAAAGACCGCTCCAGAAGCGGCAAAGCCTCATCGACGGATCGGCCGAGCCCGGCCAAGACAAAGCCGGCGACCTGCAGAGCAACCGAATCATCGGGACCCGCCTTGATTGCACGACGCGCCAGTCCGATGGCTTCCTTGATTTGCTCCGCGCCGACGTCACCCCAGCCCTGTTCGTGCATGACAACGATGCAATTGGAGGCCTGCGCCAGTGCGACGGCGAAATTGGGATCGATATCGATTGCCTGCCTCAGCAACCGGAGCGCCGCAAGATTGTCTTCGGCCGTCAACGCGTATCGATGATGCAGGGCACGGCGATAGAGGTCGTAGGCATCGAGGCTTTCGGTCGGCTTGCGTTTCGCCCGGCTGATCTCGGCGAAGCGCAGCCTGGGCTCGATCGCCGCCGCGACGGCAGCCACGATATCATCGGAAATATTGAACATGTCGTCGATGGCGCCGTCGAAGTGCTCCGACCAGAGTTGAATGCCGGTGGCGGCATCGATCAGCTCGCTTGCGATGCGTAGTTTGTTGCCGGTGCGGCGTACGCTTCCCTCGAGCACATAGCGCACGCCGAGCTCGCTGCCGATGGTGCGCACATCGGTCGCCTGCCTGGCGTATTTCGCGGTCGAGCTGCGGGCCATGACCATCAGCCAGCGCCAGCGGCCGAGCTCCATGATCAAGTCTTCGGTGAAGCCGTCGGCGAAGTAAGCCTGCTCCGGATCCGCCGAACGACTGGCAAAGGGAAGAACGGCGATCGCCGGTCGGTCCACCGAGAAATACGGCTGTTTCGAGAGTCGACCGGCCGGCTCGATGGCGAACACCTTGACCGGGCGCGGAATGTTCTTGAGCTGGGTTTCGCCCTTGTGAACGATCTCGACGGGGAGCTTGCCGTCGATTTCGCGGACCACCGAGTCGGAGGCGTTGATTCCGCCCGGTTCGGCAATCTGCTCGAGGCGGGCGGCGATATTGACGCCATCGCCGTAGATCCGCTTTTCGTCGAACAGGATTTCAGCCAGATGAATGCCGACACGCAGCAGCATCTTCTTCTGATCCGGGCGGTCCCGATTGCGCTCGGCCATGCCCTCCTGCAGCTCGAGCGCGAAGCGGACGGCGTTCTGCGCGGAAGCGAACTCGATCAGCATTCCGTCGCCGGCGATATCGATGAGCCGCCCGGAATGCTCGGCGATCTTGGGAAGCCAGAACCCGTCGCGGTTCCGATTGAGAAACGCAACCGTGCCGTCTTCATCGGCCGACATCATCCGGCTATAGCCGGCGACATCGGTTGCCAGCACGACCGCCAAACGACGCTGCGCCGCTGCGGAGCTGTTCATGAGAAAGAAAGTTTAGTGGAAATTTTTCCAAAAGGAAATGAGATGAGCCTCAGTTCTCGTCCGCGGATGAAGAGTCTATTCGTCGCTAGCCGGCAAACACGCCGACGACGCCGTCGCGGCTCTCTAACGCGGCGGGAGCCTTCGATCGACGTAGTTCAGCAGGATCTCCGACAGCGCGTTGAGAAACGTATCGTCGCTTCGCACCATGGCGAGCAAGCGCGGCGTCTCGCACAGCTTGCGCATGCGTAGACCGGCCGGCGTCTTGCTGGCATCGGCCGGACTCTGGTCCGCCGGTACGGTGGCTCTCACGAAGCCAAGGATCTCCTCGTAGATGCGACGCTGCGCTTCGGTCAGCAGCCTGAGCTTGCGATCGAAATGCTGTTGGTCGATGACGAGACAGGTCGTCGGCACGACGGCGCGCGCCGAGGCCATGCGGTGGGACAGATCGATCAGCGAGAGCTCGCCGAAAAGCGTGCCGGGACCGATGGTGCCGACATGCACCCGTCCATTTTCGCGCATCTGAAACAGCTCGACCCTGCCCTGCTGAACGAGAAAGCCCTCCTCGCCAGCCTCTCCCTCATGGAAGATGATCTGGCGCGTCCGGTACTTTCTCGTCATCGCCATATTGGCGGTTTCTGGGTTGATGAGCACCGCGAGCCTCCCAGATCAGCTAGTAAAGGCGACACCAAACTCCATTGAATGGCCGCTCGACTTCCGGCCCGCCGGGATTCAGGTCGGGGCGCAGCTTCCCGGCCGGGCGCCGATCGGCGATCCCGACCTCGTCCGGGCTCGCGCTTGCGGACAGGCCCGGCACCCGGTACGGGTCCTCTATGCTCACGCGCCCGGCTCCCGCGGTTTCCGAGGTTCCGAATTCTCCATGATGTGTCATACCCGCCGTCCCTGAATTTTCATTATAGCTCCAATGCGACGAGTTCGGGGGCGGATTCGCTCCGGCCCCTGCCGGCGCGCCCAGCCGCAAACAGTGCCGAGCAACCGGGCCGAGCTCGTCGCTAGTAGTTGGACCAGCCGCCGTCGTCGGTCAGCACCTGGCCGGTGACGAAGTCGGCAGCGGCACTGGCGAGGAACTGGCAGGCGGCGGCGATGTCGTCGGGATAACCCGGCCGCTGCAGCGACTGGTGCGCCACGAGCCGGCCGAGCTCGACCTTGCCGCCCTCCTCGAAACGCTGCTCGGTCAGGATCGAGCCCGGCACCGCGCAGTTGACGCGGATGCCGGATGCCCCCTCGGCGCGCGCGAGCGAGCGAGT
This sequence comes from Rhizobium sp. Q54, assembly GCA_945871425.1. Classification (GTDB taxonomy): domain Bacteria; phylum Pseudomonadota; class Alphaproteobacteria; order SHVZ01; family SHVZ01; genus SHVZ01. The sequence continues at coordinate 11,768 of CAMBVS010000041.1, forward strand.
GAGGGCGATCAGCCCGCCCTTCGAGGTCACGTAGTGGAGCGCGTGCGGGCCGCCGATATGCGCCATCACCGAGCCGATGACGACGACCTTGCCGTAGCCCCTGATGGTGACGCGGAAGCCCGAGCGCGTGTTGGGCCAGTAGTCCCACATGGCGCGGTGCTGGGCCGAGCGGTTGTCGCAGAACGCAAGCCAGCCTGATGATAGACATCGCGTTTTCAGGCGTATCCGCCAAGGCTGGTGCGTGCTAACTCAACCGAGCGAAGACCCGCGATGCCCGCAGCTGTGGGTAAGTAGCCCGCCGTAGCGACCGCCAGGGATCAGGCTAAGGCGGGCTACTTACCCACAGCTCCTACACCACTCCATGGGACACGACCGTCCTCTGGAGTGCGGATTCCGCGGGCCGATGGATCGCCCGCGCGCAAGGGACCGGCCAACATTGATCGTACGAAGGCTGAAGGAATCGGAGACCTATGAAACGGAATCCGTGGAGTGCCTGGTCGCGGCCGCATCTGCCGAGAAGGCGTTGCGCAAGAGCGATTTTGGGCATGGGACTCTTCGGCGCCCTGTTCTTGCATGCCATCGAAATCCGGGCACAGAGTGGTGATATGCTGATCGATGATTTTGCCGATGGAAACCTGGTCTCGAAGCTGGGAACGCGCTGGCGCGGCGTCAGCGACCAGGTTATGGGCGGCATCTCCGAGTCCGCCGTCACCCACGGCGTGATCGATAGCCGCCCCTGCTTGCGCCTAACCGGCGATGTCCGTCTCGAGAACGACGGGGGATTCATCCAAGCGGCGATCGACCTGTCGCCTTCGGGAGATACCCTCGACGCCTCCGAATACAGCGGCGTGCGCCTGGTGGTACGCGGCAATGGCGAGCGATACTCGATCCACCTCCGCAGCCCGGACAACGTCCGGCCCTGGCAATCCTACCGGGCGCACTTCATGGCAGGGCTGGACTGGCAGACGATCGGTATTCCTTTCGAGTCTTTCGCGCCGTATCGGCTAGAGACACCTTTGGATACCAGGCGGCTCCGACGTATCGGCTTGGTCGCCATCGGACGCGCTTTTCACGCCGACCTCGCGGTTTCCGAACTGGCCTTCTATCGCTAGTTAAGCAACCACAGCGAGGCATTGAGCGCTGTCGCGTAGGCGACCCAGGCAGCGTAGGGCAAGAACAGCACACCCGCCAATCTGTCGATCCGCCAGAACATGATCGTGTTGGCGATGATCGCAGAGAGCAGAATGACGATCTCGACCAGGGCCAAATCAATCCGCTGGAGCCCGAAAAAGAGAAACGACCAGGCGAGGTTGAGGCCAAGCTGTCCGGCGAAGACCACGAGGGCCTTGCTGTTGGTTTGGAACGATCCGAGCCGCCATACGCGCCAAGCGGCGACCCCCATCAGGATGTAAAGCGTGGTCCAAACGGGCGCGAATACCCAATCCGGCGGGTTGAAGGGCGGTTTCCGGAGCACCTGATACCAACCATCGACGCTGGTCGCCGTGATGGCGCCGCCGATTGCGGACATTGCGAGACACAGGACGACCAGTGCAATGAGGCCGAGCAGATCCCGGCTCGGTTTGAGACCGTCTCTCGAGGGCTCCGACATCAGTGGTTCAATCGGTCCGGATCGAGCCGACGGCCGAAATCTTGCCGTTTTCGGAATAGCGAATGACGACGAGCTCGCCGGAAGCGGGATAGACGCCCGTCAAAGCCGTGATGTTGACTTGATGCGTCACCAACACGAGCGGCCCATCGAGGTCTTGGCTGGCGAGCCACTCTTCGAGCGCCTGGGTTTGGCGATTTCGGCGTTCCGGGCCTTGGAAGAAGGAGTTGAGAATGGGCAGCTCCGTCACCGGACCGAGCCCAAGCAGTCTTGCCGTTTCCAGACAGCGGCACCACTGGCTGGAAAATATCCGTGCCGTTTCTATACCGTTTTCTCGAAAGCGGGCACGGATTCGCCCTGACTGTTTACGCCCCTCCTCGGAAAGATTCCTCTGCGTGCCGCAGTCTCCGATCGCGAACCCCGACGGATCACCCGTGCCCGGTGCAATCGCGTGTCGCAGGAGCGCGACGTGTCCTTTCGAGGCGAGCACACGCCAGAGGGCCGTCTCTTCTGCCGCTGAAACACCCGGCGTCGTTCCGAAGAGGAGGGCGAGGGCCGAGGCGAGGATGATGCCCGAACGCCTCCGGCAGCGCTGCGGTTCGCATTCATGCGCTCGCGATTGCCCGATGCCAAACCAGCCAAGCATCTTTTCCAAAATCACTTCTCTAGGTTCTCTCTGCGGCGCCAGGCAAAGGGCCGCCCATAGGTCACGCAGGTCTTTGACGGCAGATCGCTCTTGCGTCTAACGGCAGGCGATCACGCAAGCGCCGCAAACGTCAGCGAGGCGGCGACGGCCAAGGTGAGCGGCCGGCGCAGCCTTGGATACCAGGCCGGGGCCTGGGCTTTTCGGCTCGCTTGCGAATCGAAAACAAGCAACCAGACGAATGCAACGGCCAGAAGCAATAGTCCGGAAGGCGGTGGAACAAGGAGCGCACCCCAGCCGACAAGGGAGGGAGCCACGCTGAAGGCAAGGCGGCGGAAGCTTGCCTCGTCGTTCGCTCTGGGTCCGAAGCCCGCGATCGCCAGTCCCCAATGAATACCGCCCAGGAAGGAGAGGATCACTGCACCGTAGGCAGCCAGCGCGAAGAACGCGTGCCCACGGGTTGGACCCTCTAAAAAATGGCCCGTGACGGCCAGGAATACGAATGGGATCGCGCCAAGCGCCCCGAGCCACTTGGCCGCGGACGGCACGCGGGTCTGCAACGACATCGGCTGGGGGGTGCCGTAAGCGGAAGTCTCCTCAATGCCAGACTCTATCCCCGTCGCATCACCCTTGGCAGCCCTCATGTCGCCTTCGCCGCGCGTAGCATGTAGTTGACGCTGCTGTCACTGGAGAGGCGCCAGCGGCCGGTGATCGGGTTGAATGCTACCCCGATCACTTCGTTCGTTTCGAGGCCATGATGCTCGATCATACCGCGGACCTCGTCTGGCCGCAGAAAGCGCCTCCAATCGTGTGTACCCCTTGGCAACCACCGAAGTAGATACTCGGCCCCGATTATGGCGAGGAGAAACGAGCGCAGAGTCCGATTGAGCGTCGCCACGACCAGGATCCCGCCGGGCGCCAAAAGGTTGCAGCACTCCTTCATAAGCTGCTCCGGAGCGGCGACGTGCTCGACGACTTCCGTGTTGAGTACGACGTCGAAGCGCGCGCCGGTCTCAACGACATGCTCCGCGAGGCAGTGCCGATAGTCGAGGTTGAGTTCTCTCTGCGCAGCATGCCGGCGAGCAATCTCGATGTTTCGCGCCGTGGCATCGATGCCGACGACTTGTGCGCCAAGCTCCGCCAGAGGTTCGCACAGCAAACCAGCGCCACAACCGACATCGAGGATCTTCAGTCCGGTCAAGCCGGTTTCGTCTCTGGCGTCCCGACCGAAATGGCGGGTGATGCTTTCCACGATGTAGTCGCGACGGGTCGGGTTGAATCTATGGATCGGTCGGAATTTGCCATCAGGGTTCCACCATTCCTCGGCGAGCGCCGTGAAGCGAGCAACCTCGTCCGGATCAACGGTCTTTGATTGAGGCCAGGGCCGGCCGAGGCGATCTTTTGACAGCATGTGAAACCGGGTTTCCTGTCACCTGTGGGCAGCCTGAAGGATCGCTCGCGCCTTAGCCAACATCTGCCAAAGCAAAGTCGTAGACGCTAGTGAGGCTGAAGTAGGCGCGTATAGTTTATGAGGAGGCACATGCGGCGCGCAGTTGCGGCAACCAACGCCGCATGCCGAAGGGTGGATGTCGCGACGTGCTAACCTTAATTCCTGTTCCGCGCTTGCCGTCCACCCTCATGACGTCTTCACGTTGATACTCCGCTAGCCCCCCGGGCCGTTTCAGTTCGTTGCCTGCGCTATACGTGGTCGGTCGCGGGCTGGATCAGCGTTTGCGAAATCGGGTCCGGTCGGCTGAGATGTTTCGCGCCTTGGTCCGGGGCTGTGGAATCGCGTCCAACTGTGACCCCACCCAGAATTGAGGCATTTCATCAATTGTATTTATAAAATTAGTCTTTTCGCAGGGTCGCAATCGAACGCGAAAAAGGACCCTGCCAATTCCTTTTTCTAAAACAATATCAATGCCGTAAGGAACTTTCGGGGTGGGGTCGACGTTGGACACGATTTCACAGTGGGACTTTATGTGGGAGTCCGAAGTCTGAAGCCGCCAGAATTCGACCGTTGTTGCCGAATAAATATGAGTATTTTCAATAACTGACGTGCCGATCTCGTTTGTGGAGGACCGGGGGTCGTGGGTTCAAATCCCGCCGCTCCGACCCAATTCATTCGGGCTTAGCCGGAATGCGGGGATAGCCGATGCTTTGCGGGGCCGGCCGGCGTTGGCCGGGACTCATCGGCCGGTCATTCCGGCCTTCGTTCCCTTCATCATCGGCTGCGTCGTTCGATCGCACCCGTCTTGGGGTCGATCCAGAACAACGTGAGCGCCATGGCTGGGATCTCGCCCGAAAAGGAGGTGCTCTGCTCGAGGCGGGTACGGGCGGTGCCGGCCGCTTCGGTCCTGTTCAGGCTCGAATAGAGCTGCACCAGATAGACGAGCGGGGTCTCGTCCCTCGGCATCTTCTGCGCGGCACCGACGAGGAGCCGTTCCGCCGAGCCTGTATCCCCGGCGGCCCAGGCCGCCAGGCCTTCGCAGACGTCGATGTAGGCATCGAGATTCCACAGCGGGGCCTTCGAGCCGGCCAGATGGTCTCTGGCTGCCCGGGCGTGCCTCAAGGCCTCTGCCGGTTGCCGGCTGTTGATGGCCATGAAGGCGTAGTTGGTCTCGCCGATCGCCTTGGCGCCCGCCGAGATGCTCGGGTCCGCATAGGCGCGCCTGAACGAGGCGCTCGCCTCGCGCGTGTCGTTCGCCATCAGATGATGCAGGGCGTCGAGCGTGTTGAGGCCGGCCCATTCGGATTCGCGCCCTCTTTGCACCGGCAGTCGAAGAGCGTTCCTGGTGTCGACGCGGGAGCGGGCGAGCTGGGCCGGATCCCCTTTGATCCCGGCGAGAAACCGGCTCAAGGCGACGCGGTAGGGGGCGACGCGCTCGAACGTCGCCGTCGCCCCGTCGCGGAGCACGGCGACGACGTCGTTGTCGTCGCGGCGGATGTCGAGCTGGATCGGGATGCTGTCACGATCCGATACCGTCAGGACCAGGCGGTAGCTCTCGCCTTCCCGCAGGAGCGCGCCGGTGACGCGGACCGTGTCCTGGCCGAAGAGGTCCTGGATGGCCGTCGTCAGGCCGCCCAGCTGCAGGGCCTCGCTGAGGACGCCCACGACCGACTTCCTGGAACTGATCCGCATCGACGGACGCGAGATGGTCGAGGGCGCGTTGACGATCCGTTTCACCTCGGCGGCAAAGATTTCCTCGGCCGCCGGGCGGGTAAACCCCATGTCCGCCACACGCGGCGGGACCGAGATGGCGACCGAGAGCGTGTTGGCGTTGAGAACGGCCTCGCCCGTGATCAGACCCATGAGGGCCATGGTGATGAAGCCGAGCGTGGCGAAATCCATCGATTGGTCTCCCGGCAGCCTTTGACCCGCTCATGTCGCGTCGCTTGAATGAAATGTTAGTTCAGGGCCGGCCCAGGCACCAGCCGGCGGCCGGCTCCTCCCGAAATTCTCACGTCACAGCGTGGGGTCCGTTCCGAGGAGACGCGTCAGATCACCCCGTCCCGGCGGAGGTCGGCGATGCGGTCGCGACCGTAGCCGAGGCCGGCCAGAACGACGTCCGTGTCGGCGCCGAGCGCGGGCGCCGGGCGGTTCGGGGGAACGGAATCGGAGAGGCGGATGGGGCCGGCCACGGTGCGATAGGCCGCCGGCCCGCCGACCTCTCCGGGAACGTCCAGCAGCAGGCCGCGCTCCGCCAGGTAGGGGTTGTCGAGCGCCTGGGCCACGTCCAGGATCGGCGCGGCCGGAACCTCGCCGCCGAAACGCTCCATCCATTCGGCGGTCGTCCTGACCGAAAGCGCCTCGTCCAGCATCCGGGTCAGCAGGTCGCGCCCGGCGAGGCGCTCGCGAAAGGTGCGGAAGCGCGCGTCGTCGGCCCAGTCCGGCCGCTCGATCGCCCGGCAGAGGCGGTGCCAGAACTTCTCCTTGTTGCACATCAGGTAGATCCAGCCGTCGGCGGTGCGATAGGTCTGGCACGGCGTCAGCGTCGGATGCGCCGAGCGGGCGATGCGCCCATGGGCGGCGCCCGCGCTCAGATACCAGGTGGCGAGGTAGTTGAGATTGAACAGGGCGGTATCGAACAGGCTGACGTCGACGTCACGTCCCGTGCCGGTCCGCCTGGCCTGCATGACCGCGGCGAGCAGGCCGAGCCCGGTGGTGATCCCGGCCATCAGGTCGACGATCGAGAGACCCATCCGCGACGGCGGCCCGTCGGGATCGCCGGTAAGCGCGAAATAGCCGGTCTCCGCCTGCATCAGGTAGTCGTAGCCGGGCCAGGACGCCCGCGGGCCGTCGCGCCCGTATCCGGACAGATGGGCGCAGACGATGCGCGGATTGGCCGAGGCGAGAGCCGCATAGGCGAGCCCCAGCTTCGCCGGCACGTCGCCCCGGAGATTGTCCATCACCGCATCGGCCGAGCGCACGAGATCGTGCAGCACGCCGTGCGCCGCCGGCTTCGACAGGTCGAGCGTGATCGAGCGCTTGTTGCGATTGAAGCCCTGAAAGAACAGGCTGGACCCGGTGCCGGGCAAGGCGTCGGCGCGGTAGGGGCCGACGCTGCGGCCGACATCTCCGCCCTGCGAAGGATCCTCGACCTTGATGACCTCGGCGCCGAGATCGGCCAGGACCTGGCTGCCGAAGGGGCCGGCGCCGTACTGCTCGACCGCGATCACCCTGAGGTCCGACAGAGGGCGGTCGGCGTCCACCGCCTAGGCCTCGACCTCGTGGCCGCGCTTGGGCACCAGCACGGTCCGCGTGAAGGTGATGACCACGGTTCCGTCCTGGTTCCGGCCGGTGGTGCGCACCTCGACGAGACCCTGGCTCGGCCGCGACCGCGACTCCCGGGCGCTCAACACCTCGCTCTCGGCATAGAGCGTATCGCCGACGAAAACGGGCGCGCTCAGCCGGATCTCGCCCCAGCCGAGATTGGCGATCGCCTTCTGGCTGACGTCGCTGACGCTCTGGCCGGTGACGATCGCCAGGGTCAGCAGGCTGTTGACCACCGGCCGCCCGAACTCGGTGCGGGCGGCATAGGCGGCGTCGAAGTGCAGCGGGTGCGTGTTCATGGTCAGCAGCGTGAACCACGTATTGTCGGCATCGAGGACCGTCCGCCCCGGACGATGCTCGTAGCGGTCGCCGACGACGAAGTCCTCGAAGCTGCGGCCGATGTCCTCGCGGTAGTGCCGCGGCCCGAGCTCGCGCTGGCCATAGGTCATGGGTGCTGCTCCTCGGGCATCAGCCGGCAACGTCCTCCTCGGCCAGCGCCACGCTGTAGGGCACGTCGATCGACGCCATGCCGCTGTTGGCGCCGCTCGCCGGATCGCGGACGACGGCGCAAGGCACGGCGAAGACCATCGGATATGTCGCGTTCTCGGTGACGCGGACAGGCGCCACCGCAGCGACGGCAGCCACCTGCTCGGGCGTCATCCGGTGATCGCAGGAGACCGCCTCGAGACGCACGGGGTCGATCCGCGGCACGTGGAACGCCTCTTCGAGGCTGAGCCCGTGGTCGATCAGGAACGACGCGAGCTGGATCATCATCGGCGGCACGCGCCGTCCCCCCGAGGCGCCGGAGGCGTACCAGACCTGCCCGCCGCGGGCGACCATCAACGGGCACGCATTGGTCAGCGGCCACTTGCCGGGTCCGATGGAGTTGGGCTTGCCCGGTTCCGGATCGAACCAGAACATGCCGTCGTTCATCAGGAGGCCGAGGCGACCGAGCGTCACCTTGGAGCCGAAGCGCGCGCCCAGCGTGTTGGTCAGCGAGACCATGTTGCCGTGGCGGTCGACGACGTTGAAATGCGTGGTGCAGCGGTCGGCGGCGCCGGTGTCGCCCATGGTGGAGTAGCGCTCCTCCCAGCGGGCCCTGAGATGGCCGGCGAGCGCCGCATAGTCGGCGGGCCCCGGCCGCCCCGGCGTCGGACGATGCGCCGCTTCGTAGTGCTCGAAGAACCGTAGAACGGTCGGACCGCCGTTGAGATCGGGGGCCGCGATCAGCGTATGGCCGCGATAGTCCTGGCTGATCGGCTCGCGAACGCGGGCGCGGTAGGCCTTGAGGTCGTCGAGCGTCCAGTTGCGGCCGCCGGCAGCCATGTCGGCGACGATGTCGCGGGCGATCGAGCCCTCGTAGAAGTCGCGCGGCCCCTCCTTGGCGAGCCGCTTCAGGAACCGGGTCAGCTCGGGATAGCGGAGCACGTCGGCGCCGTCGTCTCCCTCGACCGTGGGCGGATAGGCGCCGGCGCGAAGGAAGACGTCGCGGGTGCCCGGAAAGGCCGCGAGCCCGCGCGCCTCGGAGGCGATGGCCAGCGTCGTGTACCAGCTGACAGGGACGCCCGCCTCCGCAAGCCCGATCACCGGGTCGAGCACCTGGTCCCAGCGCCAGGTGCCGAACCGCTCGAGGGCGAGGCCGAAGCCGTCGACCGCGCCCGGGATCAGGATCGACCCCCAGCCGAAGGAGTGCCGGTCGTCGACCACCTGGGGCCACTGGAACGGGCCGGTGCGCCGGCCGCCCGGTACCAGCGGGTAGTCCTCGGCGCGGACGTCCATCGCCGCCTTCATCGAGAAATTGATGGCGTGCACGGTGCGGCTGGCCGCGAGGTAGACCAGCATGAAGCCGCCGCCGCCGAGCCCGCTCGACCACGGCTCGGTGACGTGAAGCGCGCAGCCGACGCCGACGGCGGCATCGATCGCATTGCCGCCCTCGGCCAGGATGCGGGCGCCGATCTCGGCCGCCGGTGCGCTGGCGGCAACCACGATGCCGTTCTGCGAGTGTCGGGCGGACTTGGACAGGGTCCAGTGCTGGTGCCGCCGGGCGGGCGGAAGGGCGTTGGCGGTCATCGCGCGCGTCTCTGGCTCCTCGGCGTTCCGGTCGACGAGGCCACTACGAACAGATTCGCCGCAGCCTCGATACTGATAAAACTGCGGGCCCCGTTGAGGAAGTGCGTATTTCGATGATGCCCCGGCTCATCCGGCGGATACCAGGGCGGCAATAATTACAATTATTTTGTGTTTATTATTTTTTTACACATTGAACTCTGCGCCCATCTGCCCTACGTCATCACGATTGGTGTTCGACGCGTTGCCTGGGGCCCTGCCCGAAGGCATGGTTGGCGACCACCTGCTCAGGACCATTCGGGGGAAGCCGACATGTCACTCGTCAGATCGACCATCGCCGCCGCCGCGGCGCTGCTCTTCGGCCTCGGCGCAACCTCGCCGGCAGCCGACGCCCAGCAGCCGAAGCATGGCGGCACGCTGCGCTTCGTCATGAAGTACGAGCCGCCGACGCTGTCGGTGCTCAACAACACCTCGACGACGACGACCTCGCCCAAGATCTGGGACGGTCTCCTCACCTACGACGTCGACCTGAAGCCGCTGCCGATGCTGGCCACGTCCTGGAAGGTGTCGCCGGACGGACTCGAATACACCTTCAACCTCCGCGAGGGCGTGACCTTCCACGACGGCAAGCCGTTCACCTCGGCCGACGTCGCCTTCTCGATCCTCAGGCTCAAGGCCGGGCATCCGCGCGGCCGCGGCACCTTCGCCAACGTCACCGAGGTGAAGACGCCCGACGCCAAGACCGCGGTGGTCGTGCTCTCCAAGCCGTCGCCCTACATGATGGTGGCGCTCGGCCCGTCGGAATCGGCAATGGTGCCGAAGCATCTGTTCGAGGGCGTCGACGTCGCCGCCCCGCCCGGGCCACCGCTCCACATCGGCACCGGGCCTTTCGTGCTGAAGGAATGGGTGCGCGGCAGCCATGCCGTGCTCGAGCGCAATCCCAACTACTGGGACAAGCCGAAGCCCTATCTCGACCGCGTCATCATCCGCTTCATGCCGGATGCCGCCGCCCGCGCCGCCGCCTTCGAGGCCGGCGACCTCGATCTCGGCGGCAGCGCCCCGGTGCCGCTGGCCGACCTCGCCCGCTACAAGAACCACCCGAAGCTGGCCGTCGACACTCGCAGCTTCGCCTATACCGGCGCCCAGCATCAGATCTTCTTCAACCTCGACACGCCGGTGCTGAAGAACAAGAAGGTCCGCGAGGCGATCGCGCATGCGCTCGATCTCGACGCCATCGTCGAGACCGTCTTCTACGGCCAGGCCAAGGTGTCGCCGTCGCCGATCAGCGTGGCGCTGACCACCTGGTACGACCCGGAGGTGAAGGCGCGCAAGTTCGATCCCGAGCTTGCCGGCAAGCTGCTCGACGAGGCGGGTCATCCCCGCGCCGCCGGCGGCATGCGCTTCCCGGTGCGGCTCCTGATCAACCCGTTCATCGACGGACGCCTCGCCGAATTCGTCCGCCAGTCGCTGCGCCGGGTCGGCATCGACGCCACCACCCAGAACCTCGAGTTCGGCGCCTATGTGAAGAACGTCTACACCGACCGCAGCTTCGACCTCACCATCGAGTCCCTGACCAACGTCTTCGACCCCACGGTCGGCGTGCAGCGGGGCTACTGGTCGAAGAACTTCCGCGTCGGCCTGCCGTTCTCGAACTCGGCCAACTACAGCAACCCCGAGGTCGACCGCCTGCTCGAGGCGGCCGCCGTCGAGGTCGATCCGGCCAAGCGCAAGCAGGCGTTCTCGCAGTTCCAGCGGCTCGTTCACGCCGACGTGCCGTCGGTCGACCTGATCTCGCCCTTGGAGATCATCATCGCCAACAAGAAGATCCGGAACTACGCGCGCGGCGCCGAAGGCCTCGGCGACAACTTCTCCGACGTGCACTTCGTCGACTGACGCCCCTTAGACCCCCCTCCCTCGCACTCCGGCGGGGGAGGGTCGGGGTGGGGCCGTTTCAGCGCGATAGCCTGCTTCGAACTCACACCAGCTCCCTAACTTGGCAGCCAACGGCGATGCAGCCGGCACTTAGACTTGCCCCCACCCTTCCCTCCCCCGGCGAGCCGGGGGAGGGTTATGATTGAGCATGTTCGAAAGCCGACGCCTCCTTCGCGTGCTGCGCCGGACCGTGGTCCAAGCGGTGCCGACCGTGCTCGGCATCGTCGTCCTCAATTTCCTCCTGCTGCAGCTGGCGCCGGGCGACGCCGCCGACGTCATGGCCGGCGAGTCAGGCGCCGCCACCGAAGAGGGCATGGCGATGCTGCGCCGGCAGTTCGGGATCGACCTGCCGCTGCTGCAGCAGTTGATGGCTTATCTCGGCAACCTGGCTCGGCTCAGCCTCGGCTTCTCGCCCCGCTACGGCATGCCGGTCGGCGAACTGATTTCGCAGCGCCTGCCCAGCACGCTGATGCTGATGGGCCTAGCGCTGGTCATCGCGCTCGCGGTCGGCATCGCCCTCGGCACCGCCATGGCGATGACCGCCGGGCGCTGGCCCGACCGGGTCATCTCCGTCATCTCGCTCATCTTCTACTCGGTGCCCGGATTCTGGATCGGGCTGATGCTGATCGTGCTGTTCTCGGTCAAGCTCGGCTGGCTGCCGAGCGGCGGCCAGGAGACCATCGGCGGTGGCCTCGCCGGCTTCGACATGGTTGCCGACCGGCTGAAGCACATGATCCTGCCCGCGACCTCGCTCGCCCTTTTCTACGTGGCGATCTACAGCCGCCTGACCCGCGCCGCCGTGCTCGAGGTCGCCTCACAGGACTATGTCCGCACCGCCTCGGCGAAGGGGCTCTCGCCGCTCAGCGTGACGGTCAGGCACATCCTCCGGAACGCGCTGCTGCCGGTGACGACGCTGGCGGGGATTCACTTGGGCGGCATCCTCGGCGGCGCCGTGGTGGTCGAGACCGTCTACAGCTGGCCCGGCCTCGGCCGCCTCGCCTTCGAATCCGTGATGCGGCGCGACTTCAACGTGCTTCTGGGCGTGCTGCTGCTGTCCTCGCTGCTGGTCATCCTCGCCAACACGCTGATCGACCTCCTGCAGGCCTGGCTCGATCCACGGATCGAGGTGCGCTGATGGCGATCGTCGAGCTCGCGCCCGAGGCTCCCGTCGTCGCGCCGGCCGTCGGCACCTGGCGGGCGCTCCGCGCGTTCCTCCGCAACCCGGCCGCGGTGATCGCGACTTTGTTCCTGCTCCTGGTCACCCTGATCGCCATCGCCGCGCCGCTGATCTACCCGGAGGACCCGCTGTCGATGGTCGCCCGGCCGTTCCTGTGGCCGGGGCAGAACCCGAAATTTCCGCTCGGCAGCGACAGCCTCGGCCGCGACGTCGCGGCGGGCCTGGTCTGGGGTGCCCGCATCTCGCTGGTGATCGGCATCGCCGCGATGGCGCTCGGCGTCACCATCGGCATCGTCGTCGGCGCCACCGCCGGCTACTTCGGCGGGCGCATCGACGATGCCCTGGTGCGGCTGATCGAGATCTTCCAGACGACGCCGAGCTTCCTGATGCTGGTGGTGCTGGTGGCGATCGCCGAGCCCAGGGTCGAGAGCATCACGGTCGCCATCGCGCTGGTCACCTGGCCGACGATCGCCCGCCTGGTCCGGGCCGAGTTCCGCTCTCTCCGCGAGAAGGACTTCGTCACCGCCGCCCGCGGCTTAGGCTACGGCCATGCCCGCATCATCTTCATCGAGATCCTGCCGAACGCGCTGCCGCCGATCATCGTCACCTCCTCGGTGATCGTGGCCTCGGCGATCCTGATGGAGTCGGCGCTGTCGTTCATGGGCCTCGGCGATCCCAACCGCATCAGCTGGGGCAGCATGATCGGCGCCGGCCGCGAGATGCTGCGGACCGCGTGGTATCTCACGCTGATCCCCGGCATCGCCATCGTCTTGACCGTGCTGGCGCTCAACCTGATCGGCGATGCGCTCAACGATGCGCTCAACCCCCGCCTCTCCGCCGAGCGATGACGACGGCTGCACCGCTTCTCGACGTCGCCGGCCTCACCATCCAGTTTCCGACGGGAACGCCGGTGATCGACTTCGGCTTCGCCGTCGCCGAGGGCGAGACGGTCGCCGTGGTCGGCGAGAGCGGCTCCGGCAAGTCGCTGACCGCGCTCGCGATCATGCGTCTCCTGCCGCGCTCGGCAAAGATCGCCGCCGGCCGCATCCGTTTCGCCGGGCGAGACCTGCTGGCCCTGCCCGAGCCGGAGATGCGCCGCGTGCGGGGCCGCGAGATCGCGATGATCTTTCAGGAACCGATGACCTCGCTCAACCCGGTGCTCACCGTCGGCAGGCAGATCGCCGAGGTGCTGCGCCTGCACGAGGGCCTGTCGGCGGAGGCCGCACGGACGCGGTCGATCGAGCTGCTCGACCTGGTGCGCGTCGCCGATCCGCATCGCCGCGTCGACGACTACCCTCACCGCCTCTCCGGCGGCATGCGCCAGCGTGTGATGATCGCGATGGCGGTCGCCTGCCGGCCGCACCTCCTGATCGCCGACGAACCGACGACGGCGCTCGACGTCACCATCCAGGCGCAGGTGCTGGATCTGCTCGACCGGCTGCGGCGCGATCTCGGCATGGCGCTGGTGCTGATCACCCACGATCTCGGCATCGTCGGCCAATGGGCGGACCGTGTCGTCGTCATGTATGCGGGCCGGCGTGCCGAGGAAGCCGAGGCCGGGATCCTGCTCGACGATCCGCTGCATCCCTATACCCGCGGCCTGCTGGCGGCCTCGCCCCGCCTCGACACCAGCCTCCACTATACCGCCGGCCCCCTGCGCGAGATCCCAGGCAGCATCGCCTCGGCCATCGCCCAGCCCGGCTGCCCCTTCGTTCCGCGCTGCCCCCTGGCATTGCCCTCCTGCCGGCTGAAGCCACCGCCGCTCGAGGAGGTGCGCCCCGGCCGCTTCGTCGCCTGTCCCGTCACCACCGCCGGGGAGCGCGCCGATGCCGTTGCTGTCGGTCGCTGACCTCCACACCCATTTCCCGACGCCGCAGGGCACGCTGCGCGCCGTCGACGGCGTGTCGCTGACCGTTGCGAAAGGCGAGAGCGTCGGCCTGGTCGGCGAGTCCGGCTGCGGCAAGTCGACCCTCGGCAAGACGGTGCTTCGCCTGGTGCCGCCGACCTCGGGCGAGATCGTCTTCGCCGGCGAGGACATCGCACGTCTTCCGGCCGAGTCCCTCAAGCCCTACCGCCGCCGCGCCCAGATGATCTTCCAGGATCCGTTCGGCTCGCTGAACCCGCGCCACACCATCGAGTCGATCCTGACCGCCCCGCTCTACGTGCATGGCATCGGCGACCGCGCCGAACGCCAGAAGCGCGTGGCCGCGATCATCGAGCGGGTCGGCCTGCCGCTCTCCGCCCTCTCCCGATATCCGCACGAGTTCTCCGGCGGCCAGCGCCAGCGCATCGGCATCGCCCGTGCGCTCATCCTCGGCCCCGACCTCGTCATCTGCGACGAGCCGGTTTCGGCCCTCGATCTCTCGATCCAGGCGCAGATCCTGAACCTGCTGGTCGAGATGAAGCGGGAGTTCAATCTCTCCTACCTGTTCATCTCGCATGACCTCTCGGTCATCCGCTACTTCGCCGACCGCGTGCTGGTGATGTATCTCGGCCGCATCGTCGAGAGCGGCACCGGCGCCGATCTCTGGGCGCGGCCGCTGCACCCCTATACGCGGGCGCTGATCCAGGCGATCCCCGACCCGTCCCGGCGGCGACAGGCGGCCCCGCTCGGCGGCGACATCGCCAGCCCGCAGGACCTGCCCCGCGGCTGCCGCTTCCATCCCCGCTGCCCGATCGCGACGGCCGTCTGCGCCGAACGCGACCCGGCCCTCGAAACGCACGCGCCCGGCCACCAGACGGCATGCCATCATGCCGGCCAGCTCACCCGTCCTCCCGAGGCCTGACCCATGTTCACCCTTGCCGAGCTCGACGCCGCCGCTGCCGAGGTCCACGCGTTCATCCCGCCGACGCCCCAGCACCGCTGGGCCCTGCTCTCCGACCGCATCGGCGCCGAGGTCTTCGTCAAGCACGAGAACCACACGCCCTTGGGCGCCTTCAAATGCCGGGGCGGCGTCACCTACCTCAACCGGCTGAAACAACGCGAGCCGGAAACGCCCGGCGTGGTCAGCGCCAGCAGCGGCAACCACGGCCAGAGCCTCGCCTATTCAGGTCAGCGCATGGGGCTCCGCGTCATGATCGTGATCGGCTCGACCTCGAATCCGGAAAAGCGCGCCTCGATGGCGGCGCTCGGCGCCGAGCTGGTCGACCAGGGCGATACGACAGAGGAGAAGATCGCGCTGGCCCAGCGCATGGGCGCCAACAGCGGGCTCCACTTCGTTCCGCCCTGGCATCCCGACCTGGTGCTGGGAGTCGCCTCCTACGGACTCGAGCTGCTGCGCGGCGTGCCCGACCTCGACACCGTCTATGTGCCGATCGGGCTCGGCTCCGGCGCCTGCGGGGTGATCGCCGCCCGCGACGCGCTGGGCCTAAAGACCAGGATCGTCGGCGTGGTCGCGGCCGGGGCCAATGCCTACGAGGTCTCCTTCGCCGCCGGCCGCCCGATCAGCAAGCCAGGACGGACGCCGGTCGCCGAAGGCATCGAGATCGCCACGCCGCATCCCGACGCCTTCGCCTGGCTGAAGCGCGGGCTCGAGCGCGTCGTCGCGGTGACCGATGACGAGATCCTGGAGGCGATCCGGGTGCTGCTCTCCGACACCCACAACCTAGCCGAAGGCGCCGGCGCCGCGGCGCTGGCAGCGCTCATGAAAGAGAAGGAGCAGAACCGTGGAAAGCGCGTCGCCGTGGTGCTGTCGGGCGGCAACGCGGATGCGGCCCTGATCGGCCGCGCGCTCCAGGACGGAGCGGCGCGGCCGAGCTAGTGGTTCAAGTCTGACACTTCGATTCGTCTGTGGATTCCCTGACTGACTGGCGTGTGCGAGTCTGGGGAATGCACGAGCGAACGAAGATTCGATTGAGCGCCGGCGAGCGCCGCAAGCTTGAAGCGGTGGTGGCTAACCGCAACAGCCCACAAAAGCACGTCTGGCGAGCGCGGATCGTGCTTCTGACGGCCGCCGGGCACGGCACGACCGAGGTCATGCGTGCAACCGTGAAAGCCAAAACCGTGATCTGGCGCTGGCAGGATCGTTTCCGGCAAGCGGGCACGGCAGGACTTTGGCGGGACAAGACCCGGCCGCCCGCCCGTCAAGGTCCGCCGCTACTATGCCAACTTCAGCTATTAGGCCCAGAGCTGGACGATGCCGCGCCGCGTGGAGGCGAAGGTCGAGTGGCACCCCGGCGAGCTGTGTCCGCGCGTCGGGTTCATCGTCACCAATTTGTCGCGCTCCGCCGAGCGGGTGGTCACCTTCTGCAGTCAGCGTGGCACGGCGGAGCAGTGGATCAAGGAAGGCAAGGGCGCGATGAAGTGGACGTGGCTGTCATGCTGCTCGTTCGCCGGCAACGCCGTTCGGCTTCAGCTTCATGCGCTGGCCTACAATCTCGCCAACTTCATGCGGACACTGGCTCTGCCCGAGGCGGTCGCGCACTGGTCGCTGACCAGCCTCAGAGAGAAGCTCGTGAAGATCGGCGCCAAGGTCGTCACGCATGCCCGCAACGTCACGTTCCAGATGGCCGAGGTCGCGGTGCCGAGGAACCTGTTCGAGGAAATCCCGCGGCTGATCGCGCAACTCCGGCCGATGCCATCCCCGGCGTGACGCGGGCGGTGTCGGCGACAAGGGCGACGACCGGAGGAGTACGCTTTGATTATGGGAAACCGAGCGATCAGCAGCCCAAAACAGCCGTTGGTGATGCTTGTAGCGGCGAGCAGCGGCAATCACGGCGGCTCAACGCGCTCCAGCTGGCAGCATGGGTCCCAAATTGGATACCGTGATGCTCGGAAGCAGGGTTCATCTGGGGAATGTCGATTCATGTTCCCTTTCCAAGTGCCGCGGTGAACCGGAAACCGAGGACGAGCGCGATCAGCCCGATCGCGAGAAGGGCGACGCTCAGAACCCCGAAATTCGCCTCCGCCACGTCCGCAATGGCGCCTCCGAGGAGGTAGCCGGACCCGACGAGAAGTACGGCCCAGATCAATGCGGAGCCTGCGTTCAACGCCGTAAACTTGATCCATGGGATCGACGTCAGCCCGACCGGGAGCGCACCGACGGTCCGCATGCCCTTGGGGTATCTATACAGAAACATGTACAAACTTCCGTAGCGGTCCAGCATGGCGGAGGCTCGGGCGATGTAGGGCGTCAGCCATCCATACTTCGTCGTGATGCGGTCGCCGTACCGCCGTGAAGCCCAGAACCGCACCTCGTCCCCGAGATATCCGCCGGCAAGGGCCGCCGAACCCGCGGCGAACGGATCGAGGGCGCCCGCTTGAGCGGCAATCCCCGCAAACAGCGGCAGGCTCCCGCTCTTGACCGCGGCATATACGAACAACAGCGCATAAGTGAGGGGTCCGTACTCGCGGACAATGTCGAGGATCTGGGTCATCGACGTTAATTACCCTACCCTACCCATCTAAGGCAGTCCTCCCTGAGGTATTCCGAGTCAAAACTCCGAAGAGGGCCACGACGGTAGTTATGCGATGGCGTTGCATGAGCGACTCCCCGTTGGATTGCTATGTGCAGGACCGTAAACGCTCGGGCGCAATGGTTAACGCTAGTGGTTCAAGTCTGACACTTCGATTCGTCTGTGGATTCCCTGACTGACTGGCGTGTGCGAGTCTGGCGAATGCACGAGCGAACGAAGATTCGATTGAGCGCCGGCGAGCGCCGCAAGCTTGAAGCGGTTGTGGCTAACCGCAACAGCCCACAAAAGCACGTCTGACGAGCGCGGATCGTGCTTCTGACGGCCGCCGGGCACGGCACGACCGAGATCATGCGTGCAACCGTGAAAGCCAAAACCGTCCACTAGGCAGCGGCGACCGCTACTTCATCGCGGTCGTGTACCAGAGCTTGAAGGAGTGGGTCTTGAAGTCCTTCAGCTGCTTGTTGATGGCGATGTTCCGGACCGCCTGGAACATGTAGACCATGCCGGACTCCTCCATGTGCCGGAGCTGGATCTCGCGGTACATGGCGATGCGCTTGGCCGGGTCCGGCTCCATCCGCGACTTGATCCACATGTCGTCGAACCACTCGCTCTTCCAGGCGGCGTTCCAGGAGGGGAACATGTTCTGCTTGGATTCGAGCCGGTTGTCCGGGTTGTAGCCGTGGCGCGAGACCATCGCGTCGGCATCCGGGTAGCCCGTCGACCAGACGCTTGAGGAGATCTGGTATTCGCGCGAGCGCACCTTGGTCAGGCGCGCCGCGCTCGCCATCTGGTTCAGCTGCAGGTCGATGCCGATCTTGGCCGCGTTCGCCTGGATGTGCTGGGCGATGTCGGGGAACGGGAAGGTGGTGGCGACGATCAGCTCTTTCTTGAAGCCGTTCGGGAAGCCCGCCTCGGTCATCAGCTGCTTCGCTTTCACGAGGTCGAGCTTGTAGGGCAGCCCCTCCTCGCGCGAGATCGCGCCGAAGGCCCCCAGCGGCACCAGGCTGGCGCGGCCGATGCCCTCGTAGCGCATCACCGTCTTCTCCAGCCCCTGGTAGTCGATCAGGTAGCGGAAGGCCTGCCTGACCTTGGGATTGGAAAGCTCAGGATCGCTGGTGTTGAACGAGAGGTAATAATACTGGTGGCGAGGCACGCGGACGATCCGCGTGTTCGGGTTGGCTTCCAGGCTGGCGAGATCCTCGGGATTGAGGATCCGCGCCATGTCGACGTCGCCCTTCTCGACCAGGAGGCGCTGGGCCGCCGACTCCGGCACGTGGCGGACGATGACGCGGCGGAGCGGCGCCGGCCCCTTCCAATGGCCCTCGTTGCGCTCGAGGACGACGGTCTCGTTGGCGGTCCAGGAGCGAAGCTTGTAGGGGCCGACGCAGGCGGAGTTGAGCTTGAGCCAGGCATTGCCGTGGTCTTCGCCCTTGGCGTTCTTCAGGATCTCGATCTTGTCGAGGGCGAAGGCGGTGCGGCCGGTGAAGATCGCCGGCAGGATCAGCGATTCCGGATAGGGCTTGTCGAAGGTCACCGCCAGGGTCGAGGCGTCGGTCGCCCGGATGCCCTTCTCGATGTTCTCCTTGTTGAAGCCCCATTGGGTCAGGCTCGCGGCATTGCCGAAGTTGAGCCAGATGATGCGCCGCATCGACCAGGCGGCGTCCTCGGCGGTCACCGGATTGCCGGAGGGATGCTTCAGGCCCTGCCTGATCTTGAAGGTGTAGGTCAGCCCGTCGGCCGACCGGCTCCAGCTCTCGGCCAGGTTCGGCTGCAGCTTGCTGGGATCGTCATAGGCGGTGGTCAGCAGCGAATCGCAGACATTGCCCATGAACTCGTCGGTGTTGACCTCGCCGATCTGGGCCGGATCGAGCGTGATCACGTCGTCCAGCGCCCAGGCGATCACCAGCGTGTCCGCCGGTGTCGCCGCGACGGCGGCTCCGACGCCCGCGGCCACCGCCGCTCCGACCAACCCACCCATAAGCCTGCGCATGCCGTTCTCCCAAGGGAAGTGCCTTGCGCAACAATAGAAAGACGGCCCGGCGGCACACCAGAAGATTCAACGTCCGCCTAGCGGAATAGAGCCTTACCGGGCGACCGCGACGTTGCGTCAGCCTCTGGAGCGGGCGCGCATGAGAAGCCGCTTGAGCTCGGTCAGCTCGTCGGCGACCGCCGCCAGGTCGCGGGTCGGCATCGCCTTGGCAGCCGACACTGCCGGCGCCGGCTGGGTGCGCGCAGGCGGCGGGGGCGGCGTCGGGGCTTCGGGCGCCGCGGCCGGCTCGGCCTCGCCCGCTCCATCGGAGGAGCGGTCGCGCAGCAGCCGCTGCACGCCCTTGATGGTGTAGCCGTCCCGGTAGAGGAGCTGGCGGATCCGGCGCAGCAGCTCCACGTCCTCCGGCCTGTAGTAGCGGCGGCCGCCGCCCCGCTTCAGCGGGCGGATCTGGTTGAACTTGGTCTCCCAGAAGCGGAGCACGTGCGAGGGCACGTCCAGGTCCTCGGCCACCTCGCTGATGGTCCGGAAGGCGCTGGCGGATTTTGAGTGGCGCCTGGCCGCCACGACCTCGAGCTCGCCGGTCATTCCCTATGCCCCCATCCGTCCCGGCCCCTAGTCCGACGGCCCGGAGGAGGAAGAGGAGGACGCCAGCGCGCCGTTGATGTGGCCCTTCAGCACGTGCGAGGCGCGGAAGACGAGGACCCGCCGGGGCAGGATCGGCACCTCCTGCCCGGTCTTGGGATTGCGGCCGACACGCTGGCCCTTCTGGCGCACCGAGAAGGTGCCGAAAGAGGAGATCTTGACCATCTCGCCGCGCGTCAGCGCATCGGCGATCTCGTCGAGGACGGACTCGACCAGGGCGGCGGACTCGTTCCTGGACAGGCCGACTTCCTGGTAGACCGCTTCGCTCAAGTGCGCGCGGGTGATCGTTTGCTCGGTCATGGCCGCCTCCCTTAGGACGCGACCTTAGCTTGGCCGAAAAAACCGGTCAACGACAGGGAGATGGCTGTTGATCTTGAGACGAGATAGAGCGCGAAGGACGCCTTACATCCTCACCAGGGCGGCGCCCCAGGCAAGCCCGCCGCCGATCGCCTCGAGGACCACCAGCTGACCCGGCCGGATGCGGCCGTCGCCGATCGCCTCGGCCAGCGCCAGCGGCACCGAGGCGGCGGAGGTGTTGGCGTGGCGGTCGACGGTGATCACCACCTTCTCGCGCGGCAGTCGGAACTTGTCGGCCATGCCGTCGATGATCCGCCGGTTGGCCTGGTGGGGGACCAGCCAGTCGATGTCCTCGGCCTTCATGCCGTTGGCGTCCAGCGCCTCCTGGATCACCCGGGCGAGCTTGACGACGGCATGCTTGAAGACCTCCTTCCCCTGCATCCGCACATGCCCGACCTGGCCGGTCGAGGACGGGCCGCCATCGACATAGAGGGCGTCGTGGCCGCGGCCGTCGGAATGGAGGTGGGTCGAAAGGATGCCGCGGTCGCCGCCCTCGGCGGCCTTCAGGACCACCGCCCCGGCACCGTCGCCGAACAGGACGGCGGTGCCGCGGTCGCTCCAGTCGAGGATGCGGGTGAAGGTCTCGGAGCCGATGACCAGGGCGGTCTCGACCTGGCCCGCCTTGATGAAGTTGTCGGCGACGGCGAGGGCGTAGATGAAGCCCGCGCAGACCGCCTGGACGTCGAAGGCGGCGCCCCGGGTCATGCCGAGCATCGCCTGGACCCGGGTAGCGGTCGCCGGGAAGGTCTCGTCCGGGGTGGTGGTGGCGAGCACGACCAGGTCGACGTCGCCGGCGGCGATCCCGGCCGCGGCCAGCGCCCGCTCGGACGCCTTGACCGCCAGATGGGAGGTCAGCTCGCCCTCGGCCGCGATGTGGCGCTGGCGGATGCCGGTCCGCTGGACGATCCACTCGTCGGTGGTTTCCATCTTCTGGGCGAGGTCGTCATTGGTGACCACCCGCTCCGGCAGGTAGGCGCCGGCGCCGGCGATGACCGAGCGCCTGCTCACGCCAGCGCTCCCTTGATGTTGACGGCGGCGAGCTCGGCCAGCTCGCCTTTCACCCGGTCGATGAAGCCGTGCACCGCCATGTCGTTGGCGACGCCGATGGCGTTGGCGAATCCCAGGGAATCGGTGCTGCCATGGCTCTTCACGGCGATGCCGTTGAGGCCGAGAAAGACGGCGCCGTTGTAGCGGCGCGGATCGGTGCGATCGCGGACCTTGCGGAGCGCGCCCCGGCTCAGGAGGTAGCCCAGCTTGGCCAGAAGCGAGCTCTTGAAGCTCGCCCGGATGAAGTTGGTGTAGAGCCGCGCGGTGCCCTCGGCGGTCTTCAGCGCGACGTTGCCGGTGAAGCCGTCGGTCACAACCACGTCGACGGTGCCCGCGGTGATGTCGTCGCCCTCGACGAAGCCGTAGAACTCGACCGGCACCTTGCCCTCGCGGAGGATGATCCCGGCCTTCCTGACCTCGTCATGACCCTTCATTTCCTCCGTACCGACGTTGAGGAGACCGATGGTCGGCTTCGGGATGCCGAGGACGGCGCGGGCGAACATGTCGCCCATGATGGCGAACTGGACGAGATTCTCGGCGTCGCACTCGACATTGGCCCCGAGGTCGAGCATGCAGCTCTCGCCGCGCTCGGTCGGGAAGAACGAGGCGATCGCCGGGCGGTCGATGCCGGGCAGCATGCGTAGCGCCAGCTTCGCCATCGCCATCAGGGCGCCGGTGTTGCCGGCTGAGACGACCCCCGCCGCCTTGCCTTCCTTGACCGCCTCGATGGCGAGACGCATCGAGGAATTGCGCCCGGCGCGAAGCGCCACCGACGGCTTGTCCTCGTTCTTCACGACCTCGTCGGTGTGATGGAGCGTCGTCCGCTCGGCCAGCGCCTTGTGGCGATCGAGCAGCGGCCTGATCCGTGCCTCGTCGCCGAAGATCAGGAAGTCGACGGCGGGAAATCGGATCCGGGCGAGTTCGGCGCCGTCGATCACCATGCCGGGGGCCTGGTCTCCCCCCATGGCATCCAGCGCGAGCGTCAGCCGCTGGCTCAAGGGACAGCCCTCGGGCGGCCGGGTGTTGGGCTCGTTGCCGCGGTCAGGCCTTTGAAGCGACGACCTCGCGACCGTCGTAGTGGCCGCAGGCCTTGCAGACATGGTGCGGAAGCTTCAGCTCGCCGCAGTTCGAGCACTCGATCACCGTGACCGGCTTCAACGCGTGATGGGCCCGCCGCATGTTCTTGCGCGACTTCGAGACCTTTTTCTTTGGAACAGCCATGGCAACCTACTTTCGCTATACGGGCTCGAGCCTTGGCGAGGACGCGCCAAAATGCGCCGAAGACGCATCGGCCCGCGACGACCGGCGAGGGCGCTTATGTAGCCAAGAACCCCCCGCCGGGCAAGCGGCATTACGACCCACGGCGAAGCCGCGACAACTCGGCGAAGGGGCCGTGGTCGCCGTCCTTTTCCCCTGGGATCTCGAGGGTTGCCCCGGATTTCCGGGGATAGGGGTCGATGGCGAGCGACAAAGCCTGGGCGACCGCCTCGCCGACGTCGATGACCCCGTCGTCGACCGGTTCCGGGGCGTCGACCTCGGGATCCAGATCGAGCTCGGCTCCCTGGTCGGTCGGGCCGTAGCGCTCGGCGAACTCCTCCGCCAGGCGGCTGGCGACCGGCTCCAGCGTGACGACACAGGTCTGGACCACGTCCGCCTGCCACGCGGCCTGCAGCTGGTAGAAGATGCCGGAGCGCCTGAGGCGCGCGGTCGCCTCCAGGCGACCGACGCCGAGCAGGCCGAACCTGCGGGCGAGCGCCTGCCGCTCCTCCTCGCTCGCCGCGATCTTCACCACCCGCTCGCGCTCGGCGATCTGGTCGAGGGGCACGGGTCGGGAGAATTCCGGTGCAGGCACCATGGCCGTCCCTTCAGCCGATGTCCGGGAAGGAGACCCGGCCGGCGCCGAGGTCCGCCGTCGCCTGGCCGGCGAGGGCGTCGTCCGCCCGGCGCAAGTACCCCGAAAGCCGTGCCAGCGCCTGGTCCGCCGGGGCGACGGTGCCATAGGCATTCCGCCGGAGCGCCTCCTCGATCCCGCCGCCGTCGAGGCCGGCGTCATAGGCCGCGATCCGCCCGTAAAACCCTGTCGCCATCTGCTTGACCCGGCGTCCGACGCCGAGGTCGCCGACCCCGGCCTCGCGCAGCACATTGTCGAAGTCCATGAACATGCGGTCGAAAAGCGCCTGAGCCAGGACAACGGTCGCCCGATGGTCGCGCTTCAGCCGGCGAAGCACCAGGAAGGTATGCAGGGCGACCATCTCGTAGCGGCCGTCGAGGGTGTCGGGGACGCCGAGCTCGGCGAACAACACCGGCCGCCGGGCGGCCTCGAGGACCGCCCGGTAGAGGGAGTCGGCCGCGGCCTCGCTCCCATCGTCCCGGCGTCTGAACAGCCTGGCCAGCACCCTGCCCTCGCCATTGCCTAGCCGGTTGACAACCACCGGCCACGCGGCGCAACTAACCTGATCGTGCCGCCGGGGTCAACCCGCCGGCAAGGCTTCGAGGAGTGATGAAAACCATGCGTGCGATCCGGTTGGCGCCCCTCTTGGCGATGGCCGCCCTCATCGCCGCCTGCAACCCGATCATCGACAGCCGGGGGAATCTCCCCCATAGCGAGGATGTCGACAAGATCAGGGTGGGCGCCTCGACGAAGGACGAGGTCGCGAGCGTTCTAGGCAGCCCCTCCTCGGTCGCCACCTTCGACCCGAACACCTGGTACTACATCAGCAAGCGGACCGAGACGGTCGCCTTCTTCCGCCCGGACGTCCTGGACCAGAAAGTCCTGACCGTCCGTTTCGATGAGGCCGGGCTGGTCAGCGAAGTCGCCCGGACCGACAAGGACGCCGGCGAAGAGATCGTGCCGGTCGACCGCACGACGCCGACCGCCGGGCAGAGCTTCAGCTTCTTCCAGCAGGTGTTCGGCAATCTCGGCCGGTTCGGCGACGCCCCGCTGAAGCGGGCGCCCGGCGGGCGCCCGCCGGGCACCGGCTACTAGACCCAAGAGCCTCGTTCCAAAGCAAAAACCCCGGCGAGCGATCGCCGGGGTTTTCGTTTGGAGCCAAGTCGCCGCCTTCAGCCGTGGGCGAGAACCGCCAGCAGCAGGAGCGCGACGATGTTGGTGATCTTGATCATCGGGTTGACGGCGGGACCGGCGGTGTCCGTGTAGGGATCGCCGACGGTGTCGCCGGTTACCGCAGCCTTGTGGGCCTCGGAGCCCTTGCCGCCGTGGTTGCCGTCCTCGATGTATTTCTTGGCATTGTCCCAGGCGCCGCCGCCCGAGGTCATCGACCCCGCGATAAACAACCCGCCGACGATCACGCCCAGCAGCAGCGCGCCGAGCGTCGCGAAAGCGTTGGCCTGGCCGGCGACCGCGTCGATGACGAAGTAGACGACGATCGGCGCCAGCACCGGCAGCAGCGAGGGCACGATCATCTCCTTGATCGCCGCCTTGGTGACGAGATCGACCGTGCGCGCATAGTCGGGCTTGGTCTCGTAGGTCATGATGCCCGGATTGTC
>CAMBVS010000042.1 GCA_945871425.1 Rhizobium sp. Q54
GAAACACGCCATAGGTGCTTATAACCACTATATTTGGTATAAGCGTTCACATCCTTCTACGAACTCTTCGGGCCGGCGAGAATGGCAGGACACAGCCAATTCAAGAACATCATGTATCGCAAGGGCGCTCAGGACGCCAAGCGAGGCAAGCTCTTCACCAAGCTGATCCGGGAGCTGACGACCGCCGCCCGGGCGGGTTCGCCGGATCCGGCATCCAACCATCGCCTCAAGGCGGCCATCATAGCGGCGCGCGGCGCCAACATGCCCAAGGACACGCTGGACCGCGCCATCAAGCGCGGCGCCGGCGCCGATGACGGCACCGCCTATGAAGAAGTGCGCTACGAGGGTTATGGCCCTGGTGGCGTGGCCCTGATCGTCGAGGCCCTGACCGACAACCGCAACCGCACCGCCTCGGAAGTCCGCTCCGCCTTCGCCAAGGGCGGCGGAGCCTTGGGCGAGACGAACTCGGTCTCCTTCATGTTCGAGAGGGTCGGCGAGATCGTCTATCCGGTCAAAGCGGCCAGCGCCGATGCGATGTTCGAGGCCGCGCTCGAGGCCGGGGCGACCAACGTCGAGTCAGGGGCCGAGCTTCACGAGATCGTGACCACGGTCGAGGACTTCGCCCAGGTCAGGGACGCGCTGGAGGCGAAGTTCGGTGCGCCGGAGCGCGCCAAGCTTGCCTGGAAGCCCTCGACGACGGTGCCGGTCGACGAAAACGTCGCCGACTCGCTGTTCAAGCTGGTCGAGACGCTCGAGGACAATGACGACGTCCAGACGGTCTGGGGCAACTACGAGGTCGCCGACGCGGTCCTCGAGAAGCTCGCGGGGTGAGCGACACGCGATGCGGCTCCTCGGCCTCGACCCGGGCCTGCGCCATACCGGCTGGGGCATCGTCGATGCCGAAGGCAACCGGCTCCGCCATGTCGCTTCGGGTCGAGTCGACTCGGGCGAAGGGACGATCGCCGAGCGCTTGGTGCGCCTGCATGACGGGATCACCGAGGTGATCGGCCGCTATCGTCCGGACGAGGCGGCGGTCGAGGAGACTTACGTCAACAAGAACCCTTCCTCCACCCTCAAGCTGGGCCTGGCTCGCGGCGTGGTGATCCTGGCGCCGGCGAGAGCCGGGCTCATCGTCGCCGAATACGCTCCGAGCCTGGTGAAGAAGTCGGTCGTCGGCGCCGGCCAGGCCGAGAAAGAGCAGGTCGAGCGCATGGTGCGCATGCTGCTTCCCGGCGCCGAGCCCGCCAGCGCGGATGCCGCCGATGCGCTCGCCATCGCCATCTGCCATGCCCACCATGCGTCCACCCGGCGCCTGGTCGTCGCGAGCGTCCGCGCATGATCGCCAAGCTGAGCGGGCGCCTGGACTCGACCGGCGAAGATTGGGCCATCGTCGACTGCGCCGGCGTCGGCTACCTCGTCCAATGCGCGACGCGGACGCTGGCGCGACTGCCGGCGGTCGGGGGCCAGGTCAGCCTGGTGGTCGAGACGCTGATGCGTGAGGACAGCCTCCGCCTGATCGGCTTCGCCTCCGCAGGCGAGCGCGACTGGTTTCGCCTCCTGACGCAGGTGCAGGGCGTCGGCGCCCGCATCGCGCTCGCCATCCTCTCCGCGCTCGAGGTCGACGAGCTGGTGCGGGCCATCGCCGCCCAGGACAAGGCCCTGCTCACCCGCGCCGACGGCGTCGGGCCGAAGCTCGCCCAGCGCATCGCGATCGAGCTCAAGGACAAGGCGGCCGGGCTGATGCTCGGCCACGCGGCGAAGGCGGCACCGACCGCCGCCGGCGCCAAGCTCGATCCCTCAGTCGGCGTCGCCGCCGACGCGGTCTCGGCCCTGGTCAACTTGGGATATGGCCGCGCCGAGGCGTTCGGTGCCGTCGCCCAGGCGAGCCAGGTGGTCGGCGCCAAGGCGCGCCTCGAGGACCTGATCCGCGCCGGCTTGAGGGAGCTGGCGAAGTGACTGGCACGCCCGCCGAACGCGCGCGCCTCGTCTCCGGCGCGCAGGCGGAGGTCGATGCCGTCGAGGCCTCGATCCGCCCGCAACGCCTCGACGACTTCGTCGGCCAGCGCCAGGCGCGCGGCAACCTCAGCGTCTTCATCCAGGCGGCGAAGGCGCGAGGCGAGGCCCTCGACCACGTGCTGCTGCATGGGCCGCCAGGCCTCGGCAAGACGACGCTGGCTCAGATCGTTTCCCGCGAGCTTGGCTCGAGCTTCCGGGCCACGTCCGGCCCGGTCATCGCCAAGGCGGGCGACCTCGCCGCATTGCTCACCAACCTGCAGCCGCGCGACGTGCTGTTCATCGACGAGATCCACCGTCTCAGCCCGGCGGTCGAGGAGACGCTGTATCCGGCGATGGAGGACTTCCAGCTCGACCTGATCATCGGCGAGGGACCGGCGGCGCGCTCGATCCGCATCGACCTGCCGCCGTTCACCCTGATCGGCGCCACCACGCGCTCGGGATTGCTGACCACGCCGCTGCGCGAGCGCTTCGGCATCCCGCTCCGCCTCAATTTCTACGAAGTCGACGAGCTGGTCTTGATCGTGCGCCGCGCCGCCGGCATCCACGGTATCGAGATGACCGAGGACGGCGCCACCGAGGTGGCGAGGCGCGCCCGGGGCACGCCCCGGATCGCCGGGCGCCTTCTCCGGCGCGTGCGCGACTTTGCCGCCGTCGACGGCCACAAGGTGATCGACGCCAAGGCCGCCGACGCGGCGCTCAACCGGCTCGAGGTCGACCGCACGGGCCTTGATGCCATGGACCGCCGCTACCTCTCCTGCCTCGTCGACAACTACGGCGGCGGCCCGGTCGGGGTGGAGACCCTGGCCGCCGCGCTCTCCGAGCAGCGCGACGTCATCGAGGATGTGATCGAGCCCTACCTGATGCAGCAGGGCCTGGTGCAGCGGACGCCGCGCGGGCGGATGCTGGCGGCCCAGGGATACCGCCATCTCGGGCTGCCGGTGCCGTCCACCGCCGCCCAGTACGACCTCCTGCCCTCGGAGGCCGACGATGCCTGAGGCCGGCCATCGTTTTGCCATACGCGTCTACTACGAAGACACCGACGCGGCCGGGATCGTCTACCACAGCAACTACCTAAAGTTCGCTGAACGAGCCCGAACCGAGTGGCTGCGCGACTTAGGCGTGCAGCAACGGCAGTGGCGCGAGGAAACCGGGCTCGGCTTCGCCGTGACCCGGTGCGAGATCGATTTCCGCCGGTCCGCCCGGCTCGACGACGTTCTCGACGTCGCGACCCGGGTCCTGGAAGTCGGCGGCGCCTCGCTGGTGGCCGAGCAGGTCATCCGGCACGAGGCGGACGAGGTTGCCCGGCTCAAACTCGTCGTCGCCTGCATCGACGGGCAAGGACGGCCGGCGCGACTGCCCAAGAATTTGCGGGCCGCCATGTCGGCGGCAACCGCTCGAGGAGTGAACGACTAGATGGAACCCAAGATCGTCAACGCCGTCACCCTCGCCGGATCGGTCGGATCCACCGACATGTCGATCATCGGCCTGTTCCTTCAGGCCGACTATGTCGTGAAGGCGGTGATGATCCTGCTCATCTTCGCGTCATTCTGGTGCTGGGCGATCATCTTCGACAAGATCAGGAGGCTTCGGCTCCTGCAGGCCCAGGCGAGCGAGTTCGAAGAGCAGTTCTGGTCGGGCGCCCCGCTCGAGGATCTCTACGACCGGCTGGGCAGCCGTCCGGGCGAGCCGATGAGCGCCATCTTCTCCTCCGCCATGCGCGAATGGCGCCGCTCGGCAGCCAAGGGCCTCGTCGGCTCCGGCCCGATGCGCGCCAGCTTGAGGCAGCGCATCGAGCAGGTGATGCAGATCACGCTCCAGCGCGAGATGGGCCAGGTCGAGCGCTACATGACGTTCCTCGCCTCGGTCGGCTCGACCGCGCCGTTCATCGGTCTCTTCGGCACGGTGTGGGGCATCATGAACAGCTTCAAGTCGATCGCGCTCACCAAGAACACGTCGCTCGCGGTGGTGGCGCCGGGTATCGCCGAGGCGCTGTTCGCGACCGCCCTCGGCCTCGTGGCGGCCATTCCCGCAGTCATCGCCTACAACAAGATCTCCTCCGACATCGGCCGCTATACCGCGCGCCTGGAGGGTTTCGCGGCCGAGTTCGGAGCGATCGTCTCGCGCCAGCTCGACGAGGCGGAGTAGCCAAGCGATGGCAGGCCCCCTCCTCAAGCGGCGAAGCACCGCGACACGCTACGCGCCGATGTCGGAGATCAACGTGACGCCGTTGGTCGACGTCATGCTCGTGCTGCTGATCATCTTCATGATCGCGGCCCCGCTGCTCACGGTCGGCGTGCCCGTCGATCTGCCGAAGACCCAGGCGGCGACCATCAACGAGCAGGTCGAGCCGCTGACCATCACCGTCAACGGCCAGGGCCAGATCTACATCCAGGAATCGGAAGTCACCGAAGACCAGCTGGTGCCGCGCCTGCAGGCGATCGTCAGGAACAAGGCCGACCAGCGCATCTTCGTTCGCGGCGACAAGGCCATCAACTACGGCCGGGTGATGGAAGTGATGGGCCTGATCGCCGCCGCCGGCTTCGACAAGGTGGCGCTGATCGCCGAGATGCCGCAGAGCGCCGCCCCGGCGCCGGCCGCGCGCGGGACGCAACCTCAGCGCAGGACCAACTGAGTCGATGACGCGGGGCGCGACCTTCTCCCTTCTGCTGCACGCGTTCGTCGTGCTGCTGGCCTTCTTCGGCCTGCCGCTGATGGCGAAGCCCGAGCCGATGCTGGAGAAGCCGATCCTGGTCGACATCGTCACCATCGCCAAGGTGACGAACCTGCCGCCGCCGACGCCGAAGATCGAGCCCAAGCCCGAGCCGAAGGTGGTCGAGCCGAAGCCGGAGCCGCCGAAACCGGAACCGCCCAAGCCCGAGCCGCCGAAGGTCGTCGAGGCACCGCCGCCGCCCCCGCCGCCTCCTCCGCCCCCGGCGCCGCCAAAGGTGGTCGAGCCGAAGCCCGAACCGCCGAAACCCGAGCCGATCAAGCCCGAACCGCCGAAGCCGGTCGAGGTGAAGCCAGAGCCGGCGCCGAAGGTGGCCGAGCTCAAGCCCGAGCCGCCGAAGCCCGAACCGCCTAAGGTCGAGCCGCCCAAACCGGCGCCGCCCAAGCCCGAGCCGCCCAAGCCACAGGTGAAGAGGGACGATACCTTCGACCGGCTGCTCAAGGATCTCGCCACCAAGAAACCGGCACCGGCCGAGCCGACCGAGGCGAAGAAGCCCGAGCCGCCGAAGCCCCAGCAGCAGGCCGCACTGCCGCCGACGCCGAACAAGTCGCCGCCGCCCCGGCCGATGACCGAGGGTCAGCTCACCTTGAGCGAGCTCGACGCCATCCGCGCGCAGATCGCGCAGTGCTGGAACGTGCCGGCAGGCGCGCGCGACGCGCGGAACCTTGTGGTCGAAGTCCAGGTTGATATGAATCCGGACGCGACCGTCCGGCACGCACAGGTCGTCGACCAGGCGAGGATGATGACGGATCCGTTCTTCCGCGCCGCCGCCGAGAGCGCCATGCGCGCGGTCCTCAACCCGCGCTGCAATCCCTTGCGCCTGCCGCGCGAGAAATTCGATACGTGGAAATCCTTCACGCTCAACTTCAACCCGAAGGAAATGCTTTAATGAGCGCGCTGCCCGATCGCTCCCGCCCCTGGCTGCCGACCCGACGCGATGCCCTTCTCGGGCTCACCGTCGCACCGCTCCTCTGGAGCGCCGCCCGGCCCGCCTGGGGCGAGCTGCGCATCGACATCACCCGCGGCAAGGTCGAGCCGATGCCGATCGCCATCGTGCCGTTCTCCGGCGCCGGCGAGCAGGCGAAGGCCGGCACCGACATATCGAGCGTGGTCTCGGCCGACCTCGAGCGCTCCGGCCTCTTCCGCCCGCTCGACCCCAAGTCCTTCATCCAGAACGCCGAGCAGATCCGCCTGCAGCCGCGCTTCGAGGACTGGAAGCTGATCAACGCCCAGGCGCTGGTCCATGGCAGCGTCGAGATGCAGGCCGACGGCCGGCTCAAGGTCGAGTTCAGGCTCTGGGACGTCATCGCCGGACAGCAGATGACGGGCCTCGCCTACTTCACCATCCCCAACAACTGGCGCCGCGTCGCCCACATCATCGCCGACGCCATCTACAAGCGGATCACCGGTGAGGACGGCTACTTCGACACGCGTGTCGTCTACATCGCCGAAAGCGGGCCGCAGAACCGCCGGATCAAACGCCTCGCCATCATGGATCAGGACGGCGCCAACCACCGCTTCCTCACCGACGGGCGCGTGCTGGTGCTGACGCCGCGCTTCTCGCCGACCGCGCAGGAGATCACCTATCTCTCCTATTTCCGCGATCAGCCGCGGGTCTATCTCTTCAACATCGACACCGGCCAGCAGGAGGTCGTCGGCGATTTCCCCGGGATGACCTTCGCGCCGCGTTTCTCGCCCGACGGCAAGCGTGTGATCATGAGCCTTTCCACCAGCGGCAACTCGCAGATCTACACGCTCGATCTCAGGACCCGGTCGGTCAAGCGGCTGACCAACCATGCCTCGATCAACACCTCGCCCTGCTACTCACCCGACGGCAACACGATCTGCTTCAACTCGGACCGCAGCGGCGGCCAGCAGCTCTATACGATGGATGCCGAGGGCGGCGGGGTGAAGCGCGTCAGCTTCGGCCAGGGCCGCTATGCGACCCCGGTCTGGTCGCCCCGCGGCGATCTCCTGGCATTCACCCGGCTGAATGCCGGCAGCTTCTCGATCGGCGTCATGCGCCCGGACGGCTCGGGCGAGCGCATCCTGACCGAGAGCTTCCTGGTCGAGGGGCCGACCTGGGCCCCCAACGGGCGCGTGCTGATGTATTTCCGTCAACAACCCAGCGACGATCAGGGGCGCGGCGGCGCGGTCAAGCTGTTCTCGATCGACTTGACCGGCTTCAATGAACGCGAAATCATTACCCCGGTCGACGGGTCGGACCCGGCGTGGTCCCCCTTGATTCCTTGAAATTCCACATTTATATTGCCCTCATCCCCGTCGGCTCGTGCCGACGGGTCGGGTTATGTCGTACCGGCTCGGCCACCTATTGACGATCAAGGGGTTGGGACCAGCAGGCGCCGTCGTGAGCCCAGGTAAGAATAGAACAACGTGACAATCTCGATCTCTCCCCCGGGAAGGAGTTAACAAAAATGCGAACCAAGATTCTGAGTCTCTTTGCGGCATCGCTACTGCTGGCCGCTTGCGAGACCACTCCGACGACGACGGCTGGCTCCGGTGGCGGCGGTGCTGCTGCGGCCCCGGCCGCGACGGCCGCGCCCAGGACCGGTCCGGTTCCTGGCTCGCAGCAGGACCTCGTCGTCAATGTCGGCGACCGCGTCTTCTACGATTTCGACAAGTCCGACCTCAAGCCCGAGGCGCGTCGCACGCTGGAGCGTCAGGCCGCCTGGCTCAAGCAGTACGGCAGCGTCATGGTGAGCCTCGAGGGTCACTGCGACGAGCGCGGCACCCGCGAGTACAACCTCGCGCTCGGCGACCGCCGCGCCAACGCCGCCCGCGACTACCTGGTGTCGCTCGGCATTCCCGCCGCGCGCATCAAGACCATCTCCTACGGCAAGGAGCGCCCGGCCGTCCTCGGTTCGAACGAGGCCGCCTGGTCGCAGAACCGTCGGAGCGTCACCGTCGTCAACTGACGACTGCTGTTCGGTGTTCGTATAGGTGTCGGCCTCGGCAACGGGGCCGACGCCTTATTTTTGTCCTATAGTTTGACGATAGTCTGGCGCTGACGGACGTCCGAAAAAGATGCGCAGAGCCCTCCTCCTCCCCGTTCTCGCCCTGCTCCTGCCGGCAGCGCCGCTCCATGCCCAGGATGCGCGCGCCCTCGTCGATCGCATCGACCGGCTGCAGCGCGACGTCGACACGCTCCAGCGGCAGGTCTATCGCGGCCAGGCGCCCTCCGCTCCGATCGGCGGCCCGCCGCAGCAGGTTCCGCCGGTATCCACAGGATCGGGCGAAGGCCTCAACAGCGCCGCCGTCGCCCGCTTCGATGCCCGCATCTCCCAGCTCGAAGGCATGCTCAGGGACCTGACCGGCAAGCTCGAGGAAATCTCCTACGCCAACGAGCAGACCCGCCTGCAGCTGGAGAAGCTTTCCAGCGATGCCGACGTGCGCTTCCAGCAACTCGAGCAGAGCCGGATCCCGGCCCAGGCGCAGGCCCCTGCTCCGGGCCAGGCCCAGCTCCCGGGCCGCGCCGCGCCGCCGCCGCCGCCGCAAGGCCAAGCCCAGCCGGCCCCGGCGACGACCTCGGGAAATCTCGGAACGATGACGCAGGGGCAGCTCCAGACCAATGCGCCGCCGCCGCCGGCAGGGGCGCAGCGCCCGCCGCAGCAGGCGGCACGGCCGCCGGCCGCCGCCTCCATCCTGCCGGACGGTTCGGCCGAGGATCAGTACAAGTTCGCCTTCAACATCCTGCTGCAGAACGACTACGACCAGGCCGAGCGCGCCTTCCGCGCCTATATCGACAAGTATCCGACCGATCCGCGCAGCGACAACGCCCGCTACTGGCTGGCCGAGACCTACTATGTGCGCGACAAGTTCGAGCCGGCCTCCACCGCCTTCGCCGAGGCCTATCAGAAGGCGCCGAACGGCCAGAAGGCGCCGGACAATCTGCTGAAGCTCGGCATGTCGCTCGGCAAACTCAACAAGCCGAGGGAGGCCTGCGCCGCCTTCCAGCGCTTAGGAGAGCAGTTCCCGAACGCGCCCGGCACGGTCAAGAGCCGGGCCCAGGCCGAGAAGACCCGGCTCAACTGCAAGTGAGCGGCGGATGACGGAGGCGCTCGACGCCGCCGTCTTCGCGCGCCTGATGGTGCGCTTCGAGCCCTTCGAGCCGGCACCCGTGCTTGCCATCGGCGTCTCCGGCGGCGCCGACTCCCTCGCGCTCTCCCTCCTCGCCGAGACGTGGGCCAGAGCCCGCGGCGGCCGCATCCACGCCCTGACCGTCGATCACGGCCTCAGGCCGGACTCCGCCGCCGAAGCGCGCCAGGTCGGCGTCTGGCTGGCCGAACGAGGCATCGCGCACGAGATCCTGAACTGGGACGGGCCCAAGCCCGGATCGGGCATCCAGGCTGCCGCGCGCCAAGCGCGGCGTCAGCTCCTCGGCGACTGGTGTCGCGGCCGCGGCGTACTCCATCTGCTGCTCGCCCATCACCAGGGCGATCAGGCCGAGACGATGGCGATCCGGCGCGAGGACCGGAGCGGCCCTGACGGCCTCGCCGCCATGGCGGCCGAGACGGCGACGGGGTGGGGCCGTCTCATCCGGCCTCTGCTCGGTCAGCCGAAGCCGATGCTTGCGGCAGTCCTGTCGGCGGCCGGGCAGGACTGGATCGAGGATCCGTCCAACCGCGACGAACGCCACGCGCGGGTGCGGCACCGGCGCCGCATCGCCGAAGCAG
Source organism: Rhizobium sp. Q54 (assembly GCA_945871425.1). GTDB lineage: Bacteria > Pseudomonadota > Alphaproteobacteria > SHVZ01 > SHVZ01 > SHVZ01. The sequence goes on from CAMBVS010000042.1 coordinate 9,439, forward strand.
CGAGCGAAGCGACGCTGGCCCGGGACGCCCAGGCCCATGGCCTGGCGCGGAGCGAGCGGGAGCGCCGGGTCGCCGACGTGCTCGCCACCCATGTGCGGCTCCGGGTCGCGGGCTGGGCCAGCCTCGACGCAGCCCTGATCGATCACCCGGACGTCGTCGCCCGGGCGGCGCTGGCGCGAGTGATCGTCGCGGTCGGCAACCTCGGCTACGCGCCACGGGGCGAACGGCTCGATCGGCTGCTCGACCACCTCAAGGCAGGTGGCGGCCAGGCCCGCACGCTCGGCGGCTGCCGCATCGCACGACATCGTGAGGACTGGATCGTCGCCCGGGAGGTCGCCTCGCTCCCGCCTGACGGTCCGTTCATCCGCGGGATCGCCGCCTGGGACCGCTTCGTCGTCGCGCTTCCGATCGGCGTGTCCGCAGCCGGCCTCAGCCTCGGCGCCCTCAAAACCGCGCGTCCGCCCGGCATCGAAACGGTTCCCGGCGCCGCGCGGCCGGGGCTCGCGGCGATCCGTGACCTTGACGGGGTGGTCGCCATCCCCCATCTGCATTGGGTGCGCCCCGGCGCCGATCGGAAGCTAGAGGGCGCAACCGTCTGGACTTTTCCGCGCCAGGGGCTCGCCGGAGCGGGATTCGCGGTTAACTGACGGCCGCGCCCGGGGTGTGATAGGGTTAAAGTTTCTCGGTGAGGCTAGGAGTCCCGTGAACAACTTCGGTCGCAATCTGGCGCTCTGGATCATCATCGGCGTCCTTCTGGTCGCCCTGTTCAATCTGTTCCAGAACTCCTCCACCCGCGGGCCGCAATCGAGCCTCGCCTTCTCCGACTTCCTGCACGAGGTCGAGAGGGGCTCGGTCGCCGACGTGACCATCCAGGGTCCGAACATCTCGGGCCACTTCTCCGATGGCCGCGGCTTCTCGACTTACGCGCCTCAGGACCCTCAGCTGGTCAGCCGGCTGACCGAGAAGAATGTCCGCATCATCGCCGCCCCGATGGAAGACAACATGTCGGGCCTGCTCGGCGTGCTGATCTCCTGGTTCCCGATGCTGCTGTTCATCGGCGTCTGGATCTTCTTCATGCGCCAGATGCAGTCGGGCGGCGGCAAGGCCATGGGCTTCGGCAAGTCGCGCGCAAGGCTGCTGACCGAGAAGGTCGGCCGCGTCACCTTCGACGACGTCGCCGGCATCGAGGAGGCCAAGCTCGAGCTGGAAGAGATCGTCGAGTTCCTCAAGGACCCGCAGAAGTTCCAGCGCCTCGGCGGCAAGATCCCGAAGGGCTGTCTCCTGGTCGGCCCTCCCGGCACCGGCAAGACGCTGCTTGCCCGCGCCATCGCCGGCGAGGCCAACGTGCCGTTCTTCACCATCTCGGGCTCGGACTTCGTCGAGATGTTCGTCGGCGTCGGCGCCAGCCGCGTGCGCGACATGTTCGAGCAGGGCAAGAAGAACGCGCCTTGCATCATCTTCATCGACGAGATCGACGCGGTCGGCCGCCATCGCGGCGCCGGCCTCGGCGGCGGCAACGACGAGCGCGAGCAGACCCTCAACCAGCTGCTGGTCGAGATGGACGGCTTCGAGGCGAACGAGGGCGTGATCCTCATCGCCGCGACCAACCGGCCGGACGTGCTCGACCCGGCGCTGCTGCGGCCCGGCCGCTTCGACCGCCAGATCGTGGTGCCGAACCCCGACATCGCCGGCCGCGAGCAGATCCTCAAGGTCCATATGCGGAAGGTGCCGCTGGCGCCCGACGTCGAGCCCCGGGTCATCGCCCGCGGCACGCCGGGATTCTCCGGCGCCGATCTTGCCAACCTGGTCAACGAGGCGGCGCTGCTGGCCGCCCGCCGCGGCAAGCGCGTCGTCGCCATGAGCGAGTTCGAGTCCGCCAAGGACAAGGTCATGATGGGCGCCGAGCGGCGCTCCATGGTCATGACCGAGGAAGAGAAGAAGCTGACCGCCTATCACGAGTCCGGCCACGCCGTCGTGGCGCTGCACTCGCCGGCGTCCGATCCCATCCACAAGGCGACGATCATCCCGCGCGGGCGCGCGCTCGGCATGGTGATGCGCCTGCCGGAGACCGACCGCATCTCCTATTCCAAGGACAAGCTGATGGCCGACCTGTCGGTCGCCGCCGGCGGCCGCCTGGCGGAGGAGATGATCTTCGGCGAGGAGAAGATCACCACCGGCGCCGCCTCGGACATCAAGATGGTCTCCGATATGGCGCGGCGCATGATCACCGAGTGGGGCATGAGCGAGAAGCTCGGCTTCCTCGCCTATGGCGCGCCCGAGCAGGAGGTCTTCCTCGGCCACTCGGTCACCCAGCGCAAGGACGTCTCCGATGCGACCGCCAAGCTGATCGACGAGGAGATCCGCCAGATCGTCGACCGCTCCTACAGCCATGCGCGCGACATCCTGACCAAGCACATCGACCAGCTGCATCGGCTGGCCAAGGGCCTGCTCGAGTTCGAGACGCTGTCGGGCGACGAGGTGCGTGCGATCGCCAATGGCGAGCCGGTCAACCGCGACAAGGTCGAGGACGATCCGGCCAAGAGCGGCGGGCGCCGCGCCTCGGTGCCGACCACCGGCCCGGGCACCGACGCGCCCGGCGGCATCGCACCGGAGCCGCAGCCGGGCATCTAACGACCCGCCTCTATCGGTGACCAACGGCCTGCCGGGGGATCCCTAGGCGGGCCGTTTTCTCTTGGTCGTCCCCCGGGCCGCTCGGTGTCTCTGCCGCGCCCCGGCGCGCCGTCTTGCCGCCGGGCTCAGCCGTCGTGGCCCCCTTCGCTCTCCTCTCCACGATCGCGGCCCACAGGCCTTCGAAGAAGCACGCCGCGTTGGTGCCGAGCGTCCGGGTCCGGTATCCCCCCTCCTGGACGGCGAGGATCGCCGGGCCGGCGGCGCCGATCATCTCGCCGAGGCGCCGGAAATCCTGGGGACGGTTGCGCCACGAGCCGGTCGGGTCCCCGGCGGCCGTGTCGAAACCGACCGCAAGGACGAGGAAGTCCGGCGCATGCCGGCGGATGCGGCGAAGCGCCCGCTCGACCGCCTTGCGCAGATCGGCCGGCGACGCCCTTTCCGGAAGCGGGATGTTCAGGTTGAAGCCGCGCCCCTCCCCCTCGCCGACCTCGTCGCGGTATCCCGAGAAATAGGGATAGGCGATCGCCGGATCGCCGTGGATGGAGACCGTGAGGACGTCGTCGCGGCTCCAGAATATGTCCTGGGTGCCGTTGCCGTGGTGGTAGTCGATGTCGAGCACGGCGACGCGGCCGTAGCGACTGAGATGGTGGGCGGCGATGGCCGCGTTGTTGAGGTAGCAGAAACCGCCGAAGACCCGGCGCTCGGCATGGTGTCCGGGCGGCCGGACCAGCGCGTAGGCGAGTGGCGCCCCTTCGAGTACGTGCGACGCGGCGGTGAGCGTGCAGTCGACGGCGCGGCGGGCCGCGAGCCAGGCGTTGGCGTTCAGCGGCGTGAAGGTGTCGATGCAGAAATATCCCGCCCTGAGCGGCAGGTCCTTGGGCATCCGGTCGGGCCTGCGGACGGGAAAGACATAGGGATAGATCGAGCGGTCGGGCGGGACCTTGGCGCAGGCCCGCCTGATGAAGTCGACCAGCGTCCGGTCATGAACGGCGCGGATGTGCCGTTCGGTGAAGTGAACCACGGGAATGCGCTTGAACGGCGTTACCCGATCGAGCTCCTTGAGGATCGAGGCGATCCGGACCGGCGCCTCGACGTAGCCGCGGTCGCGGACATGGTGGATGTCGTGACGGTCGTTGACGACGAGGGGAATCGCACCGCGCCGTTCTCCGTTCGGGATGAGCCGCGGCTCGGCGCGATGGTAGCGCAGCGGTCGGAGCCGCACCGGGTCGTCCCGGATCGAGGCGACGACCGCGTCGATGTAGCCGGGCGGCGAGACCCTTGCGTATTTGAGCTCGAGGATCGCGCGCACGATCGCGCGGGCCCCGTCGCGCGACAGCGGGGCGTCGCGGCCGAGGCCGTCGAACACCAGGCAGGGTGGGCAGCTCCCGCCCTCGATGATCGGCGTCTCGAACGCGGTGCCGATGATCGGCCGCGCGCCGAAGGACTCGTAGAAGCGAAGCCGGGCGGCGTTTCCCGGCAGCAAGGCCGCGTTCAGGCAGATCGCCGGATCGTCGGCCAGGCATTCCATGAAGACGCCGACGGCGCCGAGCTCCGCGGCGGTATCTCGGACCCGTTCGTAGAGCGCGCCGCCGATTCCGCTGCCGGTCAGCCTGCTGCCGGCGGCGAGATAGTCGAGGAAGACGAAGCCGAGGTCGGGGGAGTGCTGCACCAGGGCGAAGCCCTGGACGCGGTCGTCGGCGCGCTCGGCGACGTAGAGCAGGGTGCGGAAGCGCTTGCGGAACGGGTTGCGAAGCTGATCGGGAAGGGTGTCGGCGTCGCTCGCCAGCGCCTTGGGGAACTGCTGGCGGAGGATCGCCTGGACCTCGTCGATCGCCTCGGCGTTCCGCGGTGCGAGGTCGTCCGGAATGCGGCGGATGCGGAACACGCGGTCCCTTTCGATCTGGGAACGCCACTCTGAGGCATGCCGGCCGACGCGCCAAGCCGGCCTTCAGTGGAAGTCGCGGCTCTTGACCTCGATCTGGGTGCGCACGCGGGCAGACCGTTTGACCTCACGGGCATGAGCGAGCGTGCGTGCGAACGGCTCGGACGGCGGCGGCGCGCCGTCGTCGGCGACGAGGTCCTGCAGCCAGTCGCTGAGATCGAAGAGCCGCCGCGCCTTCACATGGACGACGATCTCCTTCCGGTCGATGGTGCCTTCGCAGGCGAGCAACCGGGCGCCCAGCACGGTGAGACGGTTCGCTTCGTAGATGTCCGGGTAGAGGACGAGATTGGCGATGCCGCTCTCGTCCTCCATCGTCACGAAGACGATGCCGTTGGCGCTTTCCGGATGCTGGCGCACCAGCACGAGGCCGGCGACGCGGACGAGCTGGCCCGGGGGCGCATCGTCGAGCAGGGCCGCCTGGTTCCAGCCGCCCCGGTGCAGGCGCGGGCGGATCAGCGCCAGCGGATGTCGCTTCAGCGAGAGGCCGGTGGTGAAGTAATCCTGGGCGACCTCGGCGCCGGGCCCGAGCGCCGGCAGCGCCACTTTGGGCTCAGACTGGAGCGGGGCCCGGATCTCGGCGGCGGCGAACAGCGGCAATGGCGTCTCGCCGAGGCCCTTGACTGCCCATAGCGCATCCCGCCGCTGCAGGCCGAGCGAGCGGAAGGCATCGGCCGCCGCCAGCTTTTCCAGGCTCGCGACCTTGAGCCCGGCGCGTAGCCAGAGATCGCGGACGCTGGTGTAGCCGGCGCCGCGCCGCTTCATCAGCTTGTCGACGATTTCCTTCTTGCTGAGGCCATCCACTTCGCGAAGGCCGAGCCGCAGCGCGAAGCCGCCATCGGTCTTCGGCTCCAAGGTGCAGTCCCAGTCGCTGGCGTTCACGTCCACCGGACGCACCTCGACACCATTCTGCCTCGCATCACCGACGATCTGTGCCGGCTGATAGAAGCCCATCGGCTGGGCGTTCAGCAGCGATCCCGCGAATACCTCCGGATGCCAACGCTTCAGCCAGGCCGAGGCATAGACCAGGATCGCGAACGAAGCCGCATGGCTCTCCGGAAAGCCGTAGTTGCTGAAGCCTTCCATCTGGCTGAAACAGCGCTCGGCGAAGTCTCGGTCATAGCCGTTCTTGATCATCCCGCTGATGAACGGCTCCTTGAACTCGCCGATCTTGCCGTTGCTCTTGAAGGTCGCCATGGCGCGGCGCAGCCTGTCGGCATCGGTGTACGAGAACCCGGCGCCGACGATGGCCATGCGCATGGCCTGTTCCTGGAACAGCGGAATCCCCAGCGTCTTGGTGAGGACGTCCTCGAGTCCCGGCGGAATCTCCACCTTGTCGACGCCCTCTCGCCGGCGCAGGTACGGGTGGACCATATCGCCCTGGATCGGGCCCGGACGAACGATCGCGACCTCGATGACGAGATCGTAGAACTCCTTCGGCTTGAGCCTCGGCAGCATCGCCATCTGGCCGCGGCTCTCGACCTGGAAGACGCCGAGGGATTCCCCCTTCTGCAGCATCTCGTAAACCGCCGGATCATCCGTCGGGAGCGTCAGGTCGACGCTCACGCCCTTGTGCTTCGCCAGCATGTCGAAGGCGAGCTTGAGACAGGTGAGCATGCCGAGCGCGAGCACGTCGACCTTAAGGATGCCCAACGTATTCAGGTCGTCCTTGTCCCACTCGATGCTGGTGCGGTCTTCCATCGCCGCATCCATGATCGGCACCAGCTCATCGAGGCGGCCTGCCGTGATGACGAAGCCGCCGACATGCTGCGACAGGTGACGCGGAAAGCCGACGAGCTCGAGCGTCAGCGTGAGCGCGTGCCGGAGGATCGGATCCTCGGAATCCAGCCCCACACGCCGAACCGCTGCCCAGTTGGCCACCTTCCTCTTCTTTCTGAACTCCTGCCTTTCCTCCCGGCTCATCCGTTCCGGGTATTGCTCCGGCTCTTCATCCGACCAGTCGATCGCGTTCAGCACGTCGACCACGTCGGGCGTGAGCCCCATTGCCTTCGAGACGTCGCGGAGCGCGCCGCGCGTCCGGTAGCTGATGACGGTCGCGGCGATGGCGGCGCGATCGCGGCCATAGTGCTGATAGATGTGCTGGATCACATCCTCGCGCCGCTCGTGCTCGAAATCGACGTCGATGTCCGGCGGCTCATTGCGTACGCTGGAGACGAAGCGCTCGAACAGAAGACCTTTCTCCAGGGGATCTACCGAGGTGATCCAGAGGGAGTAGCAGACGAGCGAGTTGGCGGCCGAGCCACGCCCTTGGCAGAGGATGCCTCGAGAGCGGGCGTACTGAACAATATTGTCGACGGTAAGAAAATAGGAGGCGTAGCCGCGATCCCGGATCAGGTCGAGCTCGCGATTGAGCACGTCCCGCTCCCGGTCCGTGATTCCGCCAGGGAATCGCTTGGCCAGCCCCTTCCAGGCTCGATCTTCCAGCTCCTCCTGCGCGGTGCGGCCGGGCGGCGCCTCGTTCGGATAGTCGTATTTGAGATCGGCGAGCGAGAAGCGACAGCGCTCCGCGACCTGGACGCTGCGCTCGACGGCGTCCGGGTAGTCACGGAAGAGCCGCGCCATCTCCTCCGGTGTCTTGAGATGCCGCTCGGCATTGGCGGCGAGCCGCGTGCCGGCTTGGCCGATGGTGGTCTTCAGACGGACGCAGGCGAGCACGTCGGCGAGCGGGCGGCGGGAGGCCACGTGATAGCGGACGTCGTTGGTGGCGACCGGCGGCGTGCGCGCGGCGGCGGCCAACTCGAAGAGGCGCGTCAGCCGCCGGCGATCGTCGCCGTCATAGCGCCAGGTCGCCGCCTGGAACACGCTGCCGGGAAAGCGCCGGGCGAGCCTGGACACCCGCTCCAGGTGAATGCGATCGGGATGCTCCGGCTGGCAGGCGACGAAGACCTGGCCCTCGCCGAACTCCAGCACGTCGGGCAGGCCGAGGAAGCACTCGCCCTTGGGCGCGCGGCGCTTGCCGAGGGTGAGGAGGCGCGAGAGCCGGCCATAGGCGGCACGATCGGTCGGATAACAGAGGATCTCGAAGCCGTCGTGGAGCACCAGCCGCGCGCCCACCAGCAGCCGGAACCCCCGATACCTCTCAGGCTCGTCCGCGACCACGTGATGGGCGCGCACCACGCCGGCCAGCGTGTTGCGGTCGGCGATGCCGATCCCGGCATGCCCCAGCGCCCGCGCCGTCTCCACCAGCTCCTCGGCATGCGCAGCACCGTCGAGGAAGCTGAAATTGGTCGAGGTTTCGAGTTCGAGGTAGGGAGGCATGGCTGATTGTGTTCGTGATTTGTTCTTTTTATCTCGTTGCTCTCCGTCGGTCAAACCGGGCGCCGCTTCGGCCCGGTCTCCAGGTCGAACTCGTCGGCGAACAGGAGCGCATGCATCGCGTCCATGCCGACCTTCCCGGCCCTCAGATCACAGATGTCGGCAAGGACATTGACGGCTCGATCCCTGGAGACGTTCAGGCAGGCGCCGCCGCCTGCCCTTTCCGCTGAGGGATTCGAGCATGCCGCGAAGATGCGGCGGCGCCTCGGCAATCTCCTTCGCAGTGGGCGCTTGCTCCGCAGCGAGAGAGATCATCATCTCGGCGACGACCTGACCCACTCGCATCCGCTCGGTCGGGCTGGCACCTTCGGTCATCTGCTTCAGCTCATCGAGGAATTGCTGCATCTCGGCCGGCATTTCCTCCTTCTTCTCCCGGCCCATGCTCCTCTTCCCTGCTTGCGCTCTAAGCGAACAGCCCGTGCAACGACCAGACCGGCTTCTCGCCATTCTCGCTCAAGCCGTCGCGGCGGAGCCAGAAACGGCGGCCCTCCTCGTCCTCGACCCGGAAATAGTCGCGGGTCGGCTTCCGCTCCAGCCACCATTCGTCGGCGATGCGCTCGGCCGGATCGGCGCGGACGACACGATGCGTGCGGCCCCGCCAGCGGAACTGCGCCGGCGCGTGGTCGGGAAGCAGCGCCGTGGCGTCGACCGGTTCCGGCCGCTCGAGCAGGCGCTGCGGGCGGCGGCGCGACGTCCGCCAGCTTGCCCGCCTGTCGGTCGCGAGCGGGGGCCGCCGTTTCTGCGCGCGTTCGGGCAAATGGCTGTCGAGCGGCGCCAGGCTGTGGACCTGGGCCTCGCCGAGCCGGCCGCTCAGGCGGTCGACCAGGCTCGCCACCTGGTCGCCGGCCTCGTGGACGTCCGCCATCAGCGGCGCCTGCACGGCGATCAGCGGCTCGGCCTCGAGCGCCGAGAGGATCGCGACCTCGACGCCGGGGCCGGGATCGATCTGCTCGATGCGGTCGCGGACCAGCCGGAACATCTTCTCGGGATCGCGCGCCGGCCGGGCGAAGCCGACGGCGAGGCGGCCGACCTGGCCGTCGAGCCGGTAGGCCGCGAGCTCGATCCGCCGGGCGCCCTGCTGCTCCCGGTCGAGCTGGGCGGACAGGCGCTCGCAGAGACGCCTTGCCGCCAGCGCCAGATCGTCGGGGGTGCCGATGCCGTCGGGGAAGACCAGCCGCGTGGAGAACGCCGGCGGCATCCGCACCGGCACCAGCGGCTCCTCGACGAGACCGAGGGTCTGGTCGAGCCGGCGGGCGAGCACCTCGCCGAAGCGGGCGACCAGCGGCGCCCGGGGGGCGGCGGCGAGATCGCCGATGCGCTTCAGGCCGAGCCGCATCAGCGCGCTGGTCACCACCGCCGGCAACCGGAGCGAGGCCACGGCAAGGCCGGAGATCCTCTCCCGCTCGGCCTCCGGCTCGACGGCGATCGCGCCGGCCTCGGACTCGGCGTAGCGGGCCAGCGCCCAGGCCGCGCCGGGCGTGCCGGCGATGGCGACACGGGCGGAGAATCCCAGCCGCTCGACGCGATGGCGGAGGTCGAGAAGCATCTCCTCTTCGCCGCCGAACAGATGGGCGCAGCCGGTCGCGTCCAGCCACAGGCCGGCATCGCCGCCGACGCCGCCGGCGACGGTCGCCGACTGGCGGTCGAGCGCGACGATCGGGGCGTAGCGCTGGGCCCAGTCGGCCAACGCCTCCAGGGCCCGGGCATCGCCGGTGGAATCGGAGGCGGCCACATGCAGCTCGGGCACGCGGGCACGCGCATCCGCCACGGACTCGCCGGGGCTGAGGCCGAGCAGCGTGGCACCGCGGTCGAGCGCCACCACCAGCGGACGTCCGCCGATGGCGCGCGCGGTCGCGAGCGGCCTATCCCGCCACTCGGGCGCCCGCCGGAAGATCCGGTCGGTCGCAAAGCGCGGGAGCCAGAGCGAGATCACCCGTCGCATCGTTTCTCTCCATCAGCCAATTGCCGGGACGTCCGCCCCGGCAGCGTTCGAGCGTCACCCGCCAGCGGGGATCACCGATCCCCTCCGCGTCGTCCGCCGGCGGCAGCGACGGCGCCCCGGCGATGCGCCAGCGGGTCTCGACCGCCGAGGCCGCCGCCTCGCCGCCGTCGAGCCGGAGCGCGAAGCCGGTCGTCCCCTTCTCCGCCGCGAGCTGGAGGCGGCGGCTGCCGGCGAGGTCGAGCGGCTTCTCCAGCTCGGCGACGGCCGCGGCGAGCCCCGGGGTCTTGAGGCCCTCCTCGAAGGCCCAGAGCCGGTCGGTCTCGGTGCGGGCGTTGACCAGGATCAGCCGCTCTGGATCGATCCCGAGCGCCGCCAGCGCCGAGGCATGGAGCTCCGGCCGCCGGGCGCACCAGAGCACCGGGCCGGTCTCGGCCCGCATCGCCCGCGCCAGGAGCGCCAGAAGGAAGCCTAAGGCCGCCCCCGCATCCCATTCGCTCGCCGCCGCCACCTCGTGCAGGCGCTTCAGTGCCAGCCCGCGGAACGGCAGATGCGCGTCGATCGCCTCGACGCCGAACGGAAGCACCGCCGGAATGCCGGCGCCGCGGCCGCGCTCCAGCCGGCCGACCTCGGCGCGGAGATCGGCAAGGCGCGGGTCGGCCTCGGGGGCCGGAGACGAGAAGGGCAGGATCAGGGCCATAAGGTGTTCATGATTTGTTCTAGACCGCATTTTGTCAAGTGCTCGATCGCCCCCCACCCACTCAACCCCTGTCTGCCGATTTGTTTCCCTCTCGACATCCCTGCGTTGACAGATCGCTCAGGTTAAACAGACTATTAACCAGTCCGGCGACGGCAGGCGCCGCCGACGATGCGCCCCGAGGGAGGCAAGACATGATCTCGAGACTCGTAAGGAAAGCGGCTCTGTTCGCAGTCGCCGCAGGATCTTTCGGCATTGCAGCAATCGCCGGCTTCGGCGACGCGAACGCCCAGGCCACCGTCGCCGCGATCAAGCAGCGTGGCCAGCTCGTTTGCGGCGTCGACTCCGGCATCCCGGGCTTCGCCTACCAGGACGCGACCGGCAAGTGGATCGGCTTCGACGTCGACTATTGCCGCGCGCTCTCCGCGGCGATCTTCGGTGATCCGGAGAAGGTGAAGTACGTCGGCACCACCGCCAAGGTGCGCTTCACCGTGCTGCAGTCGGGCGAGATCGACGTGCTGATCCGCGACTCGACGCTCACCTTCACCCGCAACACCGACCTCAAGCTCCAGGGCGCCGCCGTCAACTTCTATGCTGGCCAGGGCTTCATGGTGAAGAAGAGCCTGAACGCCAAGAACGTGAAGGACCTGAACGGCGCCACCATCTGCATGGTCACCGGCGCCACGCTCGAACTCAACATCGCCGACTTCAACCGCGCCAACAACGTCAACATCGGCTCGCTGCTGTTCGAGCGCACCGAGGAGGCATTCGCCGCGACCGAGTCCGGCCGCTGCGACGGCTACACCGACGACACCGGCAGCCTCGCCGCCGCGCGCTCGACCATGAAGGTGCCCGGCGACTGGGACATCCTGGCCCAGGTCATCTCCAAGGAGCCGCTCGGCATCCACACCCGCCAGGGCGACGAGAACTGGACCAACATCTGCAAGTGGATGCACTACGCGCTGCTGAACGCCGAGGAGACCGGCGTCACCATGGCCAACCTCGACCAGATGACGAAGACCTCGACCGATCCCTTCGTCCGCCGCCTGGTCGGCGAGGAAGGCGATTTCGGCAAGCTGCTCGGCCTCGACAACAAGTGGGCCTACAACGCCATCAAGGTCGTCGGCAACTATGCCGACATCTACGATCGCCACTTCGGGCCGAAGGCGCTGGGATTGCCGCGCGGCGCGAACGAGCAGTGGTACAAGGGCGGCCTGCAATACGGGCTGCCGTTTCGGTGAGGGTGCCTACGGCACCTGAGGCCGGAGCATGACGGGGGCGGAGGAGCGCATAGCCGGCGGCCGGACCGGGCTCCTCCGCCTTCTTTCCGACGAGCGGGTGCAGGGCTGGGCCTGGCAGCTCGTCCTCGCGATCGCCATCGTCGCCGCGGTCACCTTCTTCGCCCACAACGCGGCGGAGAATCTGAGCCGGCGCGGCGGGTCCTTCGGCCTCGGCTTTCTCTGGCAGATCGCCGGCTTCGACATCCCCTTCAAGCTGTTCGACTACGGGCCGACCAACCTCTACGGCCGCGCCCTGCTCGTCGCCTTCGCCAACACCATTCTCATCTCGATCCTGGCCATCGCCGGCGCAACCTTCCTCGGATTCCTGCTCGGCGTGATGCGGCTGTCCACGAACTGGCTGGTGCGCAATCTCGCCTTCTCGATCACCGAGCTGATCCGCAACACCCCGCAGCTTCTCCAGATCATCTTCTGGTACGTGGCGGTGATGCAGACCCTGCCCTCGCCGCGCCAGAGCCTGAAGGCCGGCGAGGCGATCTTCCTCAACATCCGCGGCGTCTACATGCCGGCGGTCGTCTGGGCCGACTGGGCGGTCCCGGCGTCGGCCGGCCTCCTGGCGACTCTCGTCGCGGGCGCCGCCCTCTGGCGGGTCAGGACCCGCTTCGCCGGCCCGGCCCGCGCCACGATCGCGCCGATCGGCCCGGCGCTGGCGGTGGCCGGCGCCTTCGCCTTCTTCGCCTCGGGCACCATCGCCGGGCTCGACTATCCCGAGCTGCAGGGCTTCAACTTCCGCGGCGGCCTCCGCATCACCCCCGAGCTGGTGGCGCTCTGGCTCGGCCTCTCGATCTACTCGGCGGTGTTCATCGGCGAGATCGTCCGCGGCGCGGTCGAGGGCATCTCCTGGGGCCAGACCGAGGCGGCGCGGAGCCTTGGGCTCAGCCGCGCGCAGACCCTCAGGCTGGTCATCATCCCGCAGGCGCTCCGCATCATCATCCCGCCGATGACCAGCCAGTATCTCAACATCATCAAGTCGAGCTCGCTCGGCGCCGCGGTGGCCTATCCCGAGCTGTTCCAGATCTTCGGCGGCACCGTGCTGAACCAGTCCGGCCGCGCCATCGAGGTGATGGGGATCCTGATGGCGATCTTCCTGGTGATCAACCTCGCCACCTCGGCGCTGATGAACTGGTACAACCGCCATGTCGCGATCAAGGAGCGCTGAGTCCGTGACCTCGACGCTCACCTGGCTTCGCGTCAACCTGTTCAGCTCCTGGACGAACGGGCTCCTGACCGTCCTCGTGCTCGGCCTGTTCTGGCTGGTGATCCCGCCGCTCCTCGACTGGGCGATCTTCAACGCCACGCTGAACGCCGCGACCAAGGCGCAATGCGCCGCCGACGGCGCCTGCTGGGCCTTCATCAAGCAGCGCTTCGCACTCTTCTTCTACGGCCGCTATCCGGCGGCCGAGCGCTGGCGGGTCGATCTCTCGGCCGTGCTCCTCGTCGTCTTCCTGGTGCCGGCGATGATGGACGGCGTGCGTCACCGCTGGGTCGCGGTCGTCGCCCTGGTCGGGGTATATCCCATCATCGCCGCCCTGCTGATGGCCGGCGGCGTCTTCGGGCTTCCCTGGGTCGACACCGAGTACTGGGGCGGCCTCATGCTCAACACCGTGCTCTCCTTCGTCGCCATCGCGGGATCGCTGCCGCTCGGCATCGTGCTCGCGCTCGGGCGGCGCTCGCGGCTGCCGCTGGTGCGCTACGCCTGCATCGGCTTCATCGAGCTCTGGCGCGGCGTGCCGCTGCTGACCGTCCTGTTCATGGCGATGGTGATGATGCCGCTCTTCCTTCCGGGCGGGGTCACCGTCGACAAGCTTGTGCGCGCCCTGATCGCGCTCACCCTGTTCACCGCCGCCTACATGGCCGAGGTGATCCGCGGCGGGCTCCAGGGCGTGCCCCGCGGCCAGGAGGAGGCCGCCCGCTCGCTCGGCCTCGGCTACTGGCGGACCCAGGGCCTGGTCGTGCTGCCCCAGGCGATCCGGCTGGTGGTGCCGGGAATCGTCAACACCGTGGTCGACCTCTACAAGGACACGACCCTGGTGACCATCGTCGGGCTCTTCGACCTGCTGGGCGTCGTCAACCAGTCGCTCAAGGATTCGGCCTGGCTCGGCATGGCCAAGGAGGGCTACGCCTTCGCCGCCGCGCTCTTCTTCGTCATCTGCTGGGGAATGTCGCTCTACAGCCGGAAGGTGGAGCGGCGCCTGGCCCGCGCAACTGCGCGCTAGCGATTCGCGCCTCCCCTCGGCCGCCGGCTCCGGCTATAACCTCGGCATGACGCGAAAGCTCTTCGGCACCGACGGAATCCGCGGGCGCTCCAACACCGAGCCGATGACGGCCGCAACCGCGCTCACCGTGGCGGTCGCGGCCGGCCGGCATTTCTCCACCGCCGACAAGCGCCGCCACCTGGTGGTGATCGGCAAGGACACGCGCCTCTCCGGCTACATGCTGGAGCCGGCGCTGGTGGCCGGATTCACCTCGGTCGGCATGGACGTGGTCACCGTCGGCCCGCTGCCGACGCCGGCGATCGCCATGCTGACGAGGTCGCTCCGCGCCGATCTCGGCGTGATGATCTCGGCCTCCCACAATCCCTTCGACGACAACGGCATCAAGCTGTTCGGGCCGGACGGCTACAAGCTCTCCGATGAGGTCGAGGCCGAGATCGAGCGCCGCATCGAGGAAGGTCCGGCAGCCGGTCTCTCGGCGCCCGAGCGGCTGGGCCGCGTCCAGCGCCTGGAGGATGCCCGCGGACGCTACATCGAGTTCGTGAAGGCCTCGTTCCCGCGTGGCCGTCGCCTCGACGGGCTCAAGGTCGCGATCGACTGCGCCAACGGCGCCGCCTACAAGGTCGCCCCGACCGTGCTCTGGGAGCTGGGCGCCACCGTCGTTCCGATCGGCGTCGCCCCCGACGGCTTCAACATCAACCGCGACTGCGGCGCCGTCCATCCCGGGACCCTGCAGAGCCAGGTGGTCGCCCATGGCGCCGACATCGGGCTGGCGCTGGACGGCGACGCCGACCGCCTGATCGTCGTCGACGAGAAGGGCCAGGTGATCGACGGCGACCAGATTCTGGCGGTGATCGCCGGCTCCTGGAGCAAGGAAGGCCGCCTCAAGGGCGGCGGCGTCGTCTCCACGCTGATGTCGAACTTCGGTCTCGAACGCCACCTCAAGGGCCTCGGCCTCGAGCTGGTGCGCACCCAGGTCGGCGACCGCTATGTGGTCGAGCACATGCGCTTCGCCGGCCACAACCTCGGCGGCGAGCAGTCCGGCCACGTGGTGATGACCGACTACGCCACCACCGGCGACGGCCTGGTGGCGGCGCTCCAGGTGCTGGCCGTCCTCACCCAGAACGGCAAGACCGCAAGCGAGGCGCTCCGCGTCTTCCAGCCGGCGCCGCAGATCCTCAAAAACATCCGCTTCGCCGGAAAGGCCCAGCCGCTCGAGGCCGATGCGGTCAAGCAAACGATCCGCGCCGTTGAGGCGAGGCTGGGCGCGCGGGGCCGGCTGGTGGTGCGGAAGTCCGGCACCGAGCCGCTCATCCGCGTCATGGCCCAGGGCGAGGACGAGGGCGAGGTCAATGCCGCGGTCGCCGAGGTCTGCTCCGCGGTCGAGCGCGCCTGCGCTTAAGGCACCTGGATGACCGGGCTCTCGCCGCCGACCCGGATCAACGGGCGCGTGCTGATCGTGGGCGCGTCGGACGCGAGCGGCAGCACCGGCATCCAGGCGGCGATCAAGTCGATCAGCGCGCTCGGCGCCTTCGCCGCCGCCGCGGTCACGGCCGTCATCATCGACGAAGCGGCGACGTCGCATGAGGTCCCGCCCGTCGCCGTCGCTCAGCAGATGCGGGCGGTGCTGGCCGACATCGGCGCCGACGTCCTGTTGATCGGCGGCCTCGCCGGCGCGGGAACGATCGAGGCGGTCGCCGACGTGCTGGACGGCGAGGCTCGCGGCATCCCCCTGGTGCTCGACCTGACCGATGCGGCGACGGCGCTCCTGCCGCTGGCCCGGATCGCCGTCGCCGTCAGCGACGCCGCCGACCTCGAGGCGCAGAAGGAGGCGGCGGCCGGCCTCGCCCGGATCGCCGGCGCCGCGCTCGTCACCTCCCTCTCCCGCGGCGACGTGCTGGCTGACGGCACCACACTCTCGGTCTTCCCGCCGAGGCGCGGCACCGACCGGCCGGTGCGCGGCGCCGCCATCACGCTCGCCGCCGCCGTCGCCGCCGGCCTCGCCCAGGGACTGCCCCTTGCCGCCGCGGTCCGCCGTGGGCGAGACTATGTCGAGGAGGCGATCCTGACCGCACCCGACTTCGGACGCGGTCCCAGCCCCCTCAATCACGTCCACACCAATCGCCACACGCCCGCCGCCAGCTTCGAGTCGTGACCCCGCTCGCCCGCCTGGAAGACGCCGCCCCGACCGAGAAGGACTTAAGACCGATGACCGAGGAACTGTTCCGCGCCGACGCCTATCTCAAGTCCTGCGAGGCGACGGTAACCAAGGTCGACGACCAGGGCATCCGCTTGGACCGCACGGTCTTCTATCCGATGGGCGGCGGCCAGCCCGGCGACACCGGCACGATCACGCTCGCCGACGGGCGCACGATCCGCATCGCCGATACCCGCAAGGGCCAGGAGCCGGGCGAGATCATCCACCTGCTGGCGCCGGACCAGGTGCGTCCCGAGGCGGGTACCAAGGTCACCGCCACGCTGGACTGGGACCGCCGCTACAAACACATGCGCGTGCATACGGCGCTGCACCTCCTCTCCTCGGTCGTCGTCGGCTCGGTCACCGGCGGCCAGATCGGCGACACCAAGGGCCGGCTCGACTTCGACCTGCCGGACACCTCGCTCGACAAGGAGGCGATCGAGGCGAAGCTGAACGCCCTGGTCCAGGCCGACCACAAGACGACGACGCAATGGATCACCGACGAGGAGATGGACCAGCGCCCCGACCTGGTGAAGACCATGTCGGTGAAGCCGCCGCGCGGCGCCGGCCGCGTCCGCCTCCTGGCGATCCCCGGCGTCGACCTCCAGGCCTGCGGCGGCACCCATGTCGCGCGCACCGGCGAGATCGGCCGCCTCCAGGTCGCCAAGATCGAGAACAAGGGCAAGCACAACCGCCGTGTCATCGTGGCGCTGGCGGAGGGGTGAGATTGTCCAGGCGCCGGCAACAATGAATTCCTCTTCGTTGCCTTTCTCAACCCCCTCCCCGGCCCCATCTTAGCTCCATGAAAACGCCGGACACGGGCGCCAAGGAGACGAGACCATGATCGAGCGCAGGACATTCGCGGGGCTGGGTGGCGACGACCACGGCTGGCTCAAGACCAAGCACCATTTCTCCTTCGCGGGCTACCATGACCGTGAGCGCATGCACTGGGGCAACCTCCGGGTCTGGAACGACGACGAGATCGCCGCCGGCGAAGGCTTCCCGCCGCACCCGCATGCCGACATGGAGATCATCACCTATGTCCGCGAAGGCGCGATCACGCATCAGGACAGCCTCGGGAACAAGGGCCGCACCGAGGCCGGCGACGTCCAGGTGATGTCGGCCGGCACCGGCATCCGCCACTCCGAGTACAACCTGGAGCCGGAGACGACGAAGATCTTCCAGATCTGGATCATCCCCGACAGCCGCGGCGGCAAGCCGACCTGGGGCGCCAAGCCGTTCCCCAAGGGCGACCGCTCCGGCCGCTTCGTGCCGCTGGCGAGCGGCGTCGAGGGTGACACCGACGTGCTGCCGATCCGCACCAATGCGCGGGTCCTCGGCGCGACGCTGAGGGCGGGCGAGACGGTCGAGTATCCGCTCGGTGCCGAACGCCACGGCTACCTGGTGCCGTCTTCGGGTACGGTCGAGGTCAACGGCGTGCGCATCGAGGCCCGCGACGGTGCGGCCATCGCCGAGGAGGCGACGCTTAAGGTGACGGCGATCGAGGACACCGAGCTCGTCCTCGTCGACGCGGCCTGAAGTCATGGACCTGGCGATCCCGGCCCGGCGCCGAAGCATCGGCAGCTTCGAGGTCGGCCGGGTTCTCCCCGTCGCCAAGCGGCGGATGGTCGGTCCCTTCGTCTTCTTCGACCATATGGGGCCGGTCGATCTGCCGCCCGGCATTCCGCGCGAGACCGATGTGCGCCCGCACCCGCATATCGGCCTCTCGACCGTCACTTATCTCTTCGACGGCGAGATGACCCACCGCGACAGTCTCGGCGTCGAACAGGCGATCCGCCCGGGCGCGCTCAACTGGATGACCGCCGGGCGCGGCATCAGCCATTCCGAGCGCTTCGACGGCATGAGAGAGGCAGGCGGCCGCATCGAGGGCATCCAGGCCTGGGTGGCGCTGCCCGAAGCCGACGAGGAGATGGCGCCGGCCTTCGACCATTACGATGCGGGGCAGCTGCCTTCTCTGGATGAGGCCGGCGTCAGCGCCCGGCTGATCGCCGGCAGCGCCTTCGGCCTCACCAGTCCGGCGAAGATCCGCTCGCCGCTCTTCTATCTCCATGTCCGGCTGGAGCCGGGCGCCCCCATCGGCCTTCCGCCCGAATATCCGGAGCGCGCCGCCTATCTGGTCAAGGGCCGCGTCTCTGTCGACGGGCACGACTACGAGCCCGGCCAGATGCTGGTGTTCGCCCGCGGCGAGAGCCCGACTTTCCGCGCCGTCGAGCCGGCGACGCTGATGCTTCTGGGCGGCGAGCCGCTGGGGCCGCGACACATCTGGTGGAACTTCGTCTCCTCGCGGAAGGAGCGGATCGAAGAGGCCAAGGCCGACTGGATCGCCGGACGCATCAAGCTGCCGCCGAACGACGAGGGCGAGTTCATTCCGCTGCCGGAGGAGCCGAAGCGGCCTCCCCGACCGATGTCATGAGCCGCCGAACCAGGCCTTGAGGGCGGGCGTCTCCAGCACCTCCGGATTGCACACCCGGAACGGCATCCGCCGGTTGAAGAAGGCGCGCGCCGACTTGAAGCCGCCCTCGGCGAGCAGCCTCAGCCCCTCGTCGGTATAGGCCATGGCGTGCGGGGCGAGGATGACGTTGTCGAGGGTGAGAAGCGGGTTGTCGACCGGCGTCGGTTCCTCCTCGAACACGTCGGTCGCCGCGCCGGCGATACGGCGGTCCTTGAGCGCGGAATAGAGCGCACGTTCATCGACGATGGGGCCGCGCGCCATGTTGACCAGGAAGGCCGAGCGCTTCATCAGCCTCAGGGCGCGCTCGCCGATCAGGCCCCGCGTGGTCTCGTCCAGCGGGCAGCACACGACCAGGAAGTCGGCGCTCGAGACGACCGCGTCCAGATCCTTGAGCGTGACGCCGAGCGGAGCCACGTCCTCGGCCTTGGCGAAGGGATCGGAGGCGACATGCTTCATCCCGAAAGGCTGGACCAGGCGGAACAGCTCCTTCCCCGTATTGCCGACGCCGATGAGGCCGAGGGTCTTGCCGCCGAGACCGGTGCCGAGATGATGCATCCGCAGGTCCCATCGGCCGGTCCTGACCAGCCGGTCCATGGTCGGGATGCGATGACCGAGCGCCAGCATGAAGGCGAGCGCGCTGGAGGCGACCGAGCGGCGGACACCTTCGGGGTTGTTGGTCAGCAAGATGCCGGCCGCCGTGATCGCCGTCACGTCGCAATGATCGAGGCCGACGCCGAAGCGGGCGACGAGGCGGAGCCGCGCATCGGGACGTCCGAGCGACGATCCCGGCAGCGACGGCGCGCCGAGGCAGATGCCGTCATAGCGCGCGACCTCGTCGGCGGTGACCGGGCTCGCGCCGTCGCCGAACCACTCCCAGTCCAGAAGCGGGTCGTCGAGGATCGCGAGCGCGGCCGGATCGAAGCCCGGCTTGCCGTCGGGCCCGAGAATGTCGCGGGAAAGGCCGATCCGATATTTCGCCATGCCTGCCCCTACAGCGAGATGGTCATGCCGCCATCGACCATCAGCACCTGGCCGGTGCAGAAGGAGGAGGCCGGCGAGGCGAAATAGATGACGGCGCCGCCGAGCTCGGCCGGATCGCCCCAGCGCCCGGCCGGCGCCCGGTTCGAGACCCAGTCGTAGAAGGTCTTGTCGCGGCGGACGACCTCGTTCTGCGCGCCCGGGTAGAAGCCGGGGCCGATGCAGTTGACGGTGACGCCCTTGGATGCCAGCTCGACCGCGAGCGCGCGGGTGAGGCCATGCACGCCGGCCTTGGAGGCGACGTAGGGTGCGATCGAGGGCCGCGCGATCACGCCCATGACCGAGGAGATGTTGATGATCCGGCCCCAGTTGTGCCGGACCATGATCCTGGAGGCCTCCCGCGCCAGGCGGAAGCAGGCGGTGAGATCGGTATCGAGCACCGAGGACCACTGCTCCTCGGTCACGTCGTGCAGCAGGTTGCGTGTCACGATGCCGGCATTGTTCACCAGGATGTCGAGCCGGCCATGAGCTCGGTCGATGTCGGCGACCGCCTTGGTGATCTGGGCGAGGTCGGTCACGTCGAAGGCGGCGACCGAGGCCGACTGCCCTTTCGCCTCCAGATCCTTCCTCCGCTCCTCGCACTTCGCCGCGTTCCGGGCGTTCAGCACGATATGGGCCCCAGCCCCGGCCAGCGCCTCCGCCATCGCCCAGCCGAGCCCCTGCGACGAGCCGGTGACCAGGGCGACCCGGCCTTTCAGCGAGAACATGTCGAGCATGAGAAAATTCCTCTTCGATCCCTCTGGCCGTAAGGATAGGCGTGACGCGGAGGCTGTCCCCCGGGAACGACCAGGAGCGAAACCCACGGCGAATCTGGAAGCCTACGCCACCGCTTCGCTCATCTTGATGCAAGCCTGGATCTCGTCGTAGTCGGCGCGGAGCGTGCCCTCGTCGTTCTCGACGAGGCCAACGGCCATCAGCGCCCGCACGTCCTCGTGCACCCGCCTGTAGTCGCGGCCGAGGGCGCGGGACAACGCCCGGATGCCGGGCGTCGGATGGCGACGCAGATAGCGCAGCAGCTCATGCCGCTTGTCGGTCATCACCGACGCCAGCGCCGACCATGAGAGGAAGGTGACCGTGCCCTGGGGAACGACCTTCAGACCCCGCTCGGCCCGGTGCCAAGCCTCCGCCATGCGCCCTGCCGCTTCGCCGAGCGAGCCACCGACATGCATCTTCTTTTTCATCCTCGCCTCCTCAGCGCCTCGATTCCTTTGCTTAAGATACAAGTTCTTGTATAATCACGTGATATGAAGGCTGTTGCGTTCCTCGGCGATTCACTCGAGGCGTTGCGGGACTTCCCGGCAAATGCCCGGCGAGCAGCCGGATATCAGCTCGACCGCGTGCAGCATGGCGGAAACCCGGACGATTGGAAGCCGATGCCGGCGGTCGGGCCGGGCGTGAGAGAGATCCGCATTCGAGACAACGCCGGTGCTTTTCGCGTGCTCTACGTCGCGATACGCATGGAGGACGTTTACGTGCTGCATTGCTTCCAGAAGAAGAGCCAGAGGACGAGCAGATCGGACCTTGATCTCGGGGCTAAGCGCTATAAGGAATTGATGAGAGGCATACGATGAAAGTACGACGCTTCGCGAGCGTGTGGGAGGCCATCGAGGATACCGGCCAAGAGGCTGCGAGCCTCCGCGCGCGCTCTGAGCTGATGATCGCGCTCTCCGACCTGATCCGCCAATCGGGTTGGACCCAGCGTCAGGCTGCCGCCAAGTTCAGCGTCACCCAGCCCCGTATTTCCGACCTCATGCGCGGGCGGATTGATCTCTTCTCGCTCGACACGCTGGTGGACATGGCGGCGGCAGGTGGGCTCAAACCGCGGATCACGGTCAAGCGGGCGGCGTAGAAGAAGCGAATAGTAGAGGCGGGTTCGGCGTTCGTGGCACACTCGCCGCAAGTTTCGTCGACCAAGGCCACCCAATTCCCTCCCATGCGCTCCTAGCGGGTCGCTTTCTCTCTCGAGCAGGAAATCCACATGTCCAAACACCGCATCGCGGTCATTCCCGGCGACGGCATCGGCAAGGAGGTGGTGCCGGAGGGGCTGCGCGTGCTCGATGCCGCGGCCCGCAAGTTCGGTCTCGACTTCACCTTCGACCACTACGACTGGAGCTGCGAGACCTACAAGAAGACCGGGCGGATGATGCCGGAGGACGGCATCGCGCGCCTGAAGGACTCCGACTCGATCTTCCTCGGCGCCGTGGGATTCCCTGGCGTCGCCGACCATGTCTCGCTCTGGGGCCTCTTGATCCCGATCCGGCGCGAGTTCCAGCAATACATCAACCTGCGTCCGGTGCGCATGATGAAGGGCATCCCCTGCCCGCTGGCCAATCGCAAGCCCGAGGAGATCGATTTCTGGGTGGTCCGCGAGAACAACGAGGGCGAGTATTCCGAGATCGGCGGGCGGCTGTTCCAGGGCACCGAGCGCGAGATGGCGGTGCAGCAATCCACCTTCACGCGCCTCGGCGTCGACCGCGTGCTGCGCTTTGCCTTCGACCTCGCCAGGACCCGGAAGAAGAAGCACCTGACCTCGGCCACCAAGTCGAACGGCATCATCCACACCATGCCCTACTGGGACGAGCGGGTGAAAACCGTTGCCCAGGACTATCCGGATGTGAGGTGGGACCAGTACCACGTCGACATCCTGACCGCGAATTTCGTGCTGCACCCGGACTGGTTCGACGTCGTGGTGGGATCGAACCTGTTCGGCGACATCCTCTCAGATCTCGGCCCCGCGGTCGCCGGCTCGATCGGCATCGCGCCCTCGGCCAACCTCAACCCCGAGCGCAAGTTCCCCTCGATGTTCGAGCCGGTGCACGGCTCGGCGCCGGACATCGCCGGCCGCGGCATCGCCAACCCGATCGGGCAGATTTGGTCGGGCGCGATGATGCTCGAGCATCTCGGCCACAAGGAGGCGGGGGACGCCATCGTCCGCGCCATCGAGACCGTTCTGGGCGGCGGCGGGCCACGCACGCCCGACATCGGCGGCCAGGCCAACACCGCCGATCTCGGCAAAGCCGTCGCGGAGGCACTCGCATGATTACGCTCTACACCGCCGCCACCAGCAACGGGCTCAGGCCCGCGATCATGCTGGCCGAGTCCGGCCTCAGCCACATCGTCAAGAAGATCGACCTGGAGAAGGGCGAGCAGAGGACGCCCGAGTTCCTGGCGATGAACCCGGCGGCCCGGATCCCGGTGATCGTCGACGACGACGTCGGCGGCGAAAAGCTGGTGCTGACGGAGTCGCTCGCCATCGTCATCCACGTCGCCGAGAAGAGCGGCGTCGGCCTGCCGACCGCAGCCGTGGCGCGGGCCCGCGTGTTCGAGGCGGCGGCCAGCGCCATGACCGATGTCTACGGGCCGTTCAACGGGCTCTTCCACCTCCATCACGGCGGACGCACGCCGCCGTCCCAGATCGCCCAGGGCTTCGACGGCCTGCTCAAGGACGCCCTCGGCCGCGTCGATGCCAAGCTCGCGAACGCCGAGTGGCTCGCCGGCGACTTCTCGATCGCCGACATCGTCCTCTACCCCACCCTCGGCCGGCTGGAGACGGCACTCAAGCGCACCTATCCGACGCTGGAGAACCTGCAGCGCTGGGCAAAGGCGATGGCGGCCAGGCCGGGCGTGAAGCTCGGCACCTCGCTCGCGGGGCGCCCATGAGCGACCGGTTCTTCGAGGACTTCAAGGTCGGCGACACCTTCACCACCGGCGGCGTCACGCTGACGGAATCGGCGATCATCGATTTCGCCACGCTCTACGACCCGCAGCCCTTCCACATCGACCTCGGCGCTGCGAAGGCCGGGCCGTTCGGCGGCCTCATCGCATCGGGCTTCCAGACCTTGGCGCTGGGATTCCGCATGGTCCTGGATTCAGGGCTTCTCAAGGGCGGCTCGATGGGGTCGCCCGGCATGGATGAGCTGCGCTGGACCCGGCCGGTGCGGCCAGGCGACACGCTCAGGGTCAAGGGCGAGGTGATGGAGACCAAGGCGTCCTCCTCCAAGCCCGATCGCGGCACCGTCCGCATCCGCTACGCCTTCGCCAATCAGGCGGACGACACCGTGATGACCATGAGCTGCCTCCACATCCTGAAGCGACGTCCCGCATGAGCGAGGCCGACGTCGTCATCGTCGGCGGCGGCTCGGCCGGTTGCGCCCTCGCCGGGCGACTGAGCGAGGACCCGAAGGTCCGGGTCTTGCTGCTGGAGGCTGGCCCCAAGGACACCGATCCCTGGATCCACCTGCCGGTCGGCTACTTCCGCAATATCCTCTCGCCCTTGTCCTGGGGCTTCGAGACCGAGCCGGATGCGGGCATGAACGGCCGCTCGATCGTCTGGCCGCGCGGCAAGGTGCTGGGCGGTTCGTCCTCGATCAACGGCCTCATCTACATCCGCGGCCAGGCCGAGGACTACGACCACTGGCGCCAGCTCGGCAATGCCGGCTGGTCCTTCACCGACGTGCTCCCTTACTTCCGGCGGGCCGAGCACCAGGAGCGCGGCGAGAGCGAGCTGCACGGCACCGGCGGCCCGCTCGGCGTCTCCGACCTCCGCCTGAAGCACCCGCTCTGCGAGGCCTTCCTCGAGGCGGCGGCCCAGGCGGGATATCCCCGGATCGACGACTTCAACGGGCCGAGCCAGGAGGGTGCCAGCTACTACCAGCTCACCACCCGGAACGGCGTCCGCTCCAGCGCGGCATCGGCCTATCTGGGACCGGCCAAGCGACGCCCGAACCTCAGGGTCGAGACCGACGCGCTGGCGACCCGCGTGCTGATCGAGAATGGCCGCGCCGTCGGCGTCGCCTATCTGAAGCACGGCCTGCCCTACGAGGCGCGCGCGCGGCGAGAGGTCGTGCTGTCGGGGGGGGCGATCAACTCCCCGCAGCTCCTCCAGCTGTCCGGCATCGGCCCGGCGACACTCTCGAAAGAGCACGGCATCGCGGTCGTCCGTGACCTTCCCGGCGTCGGCGAGAACCTGCAGGACCACTATCAGACGCGGGTGATCTGGCGCTGCACGCAACGGATCACCCATAACGAAATCCGCCACAGCCTCTGGCAGCAGGCGAAGGTCGGCGCCGAGTGGCTGTTCAGGCGCTCGGGCGCGGCCACCATCGGCGCCGGCGAGGCCGGGCTCTTCTGCCGGAGCGCGCCGGAGGTGGCGACCGCCGACCTGCAGTTCCACTTCATGCCGGTCAGCTTCGAGCGCTCGGCCGACGGCAATTCGATCGTCATCCACGACTGGCCGGGCTTCAACAACACCATCAACCAGTCGCGGCCGGAAAGCCGGGGCTGGATCCGCCTGAAATCAGGCGATCCGCGCCTGCATCCGTTGATCCAGCCCAACTATCTCTCGGCCGACTACGACCGCCGGGCGATCGTCGAGGGCGTGAGGATCGCGCGCCGGATCACCGGGATGCCGGCGCTCCGCCCCTTCGCTGCCGCCGAATACGGCCCGGGAGCCGGCGTCGACTCCGACGACGAGATCCTGGACTACGCCCGCGCCAAGGGCGGGACGATCTATCACCCGGTCGGCACCTGCAAAATGGGACCGGCGACCGACAGGGGCGCGGTGGTCGACCCGGAGCTGCGAGTCCATGGGGTGAGTGGGCTTCGCGTCGTCGACGCCTCGGTCATGCCGACCCTGGTCTCGGGGAACACCAACGCGGCGGCGATCATGATCGGCGAGAAAGCCGCCGGCCTGGTCCGGGCGACGCTGGCTTAAGCGACCTTCCTGGCGCCGCCGGCGAGCTCCCGGAGAAGCTGCCAGGTAACCTCTACGATCTGCTCGGTCGTCAATGTGCTCGCGTGGCGTGTGACCGAGCGCCAGATCGCGACTTCGACATCGATACGGCGGGCCTTGGGGGGCAGGCGGGCGAGGTCGCGAAGCACCTTGGCCATGATGCCCCGATCCAGGGAGGAGGCCTTGGGTTGGATCGACATGTAAGTATGTTGCGGGAGCGCAAGAATGGTTCGAGTTGCATCGGGATTTCGCTCACCGAAACACGTCGTCCTTGCAACGAAACACCGGGAACCGAACAATGGGGGTCCGGGGCTTCGATAGCCCGAGGCAGGGAGGAATCGCCATGACTCGACATCTCGGTCGTCTGAAGACGGTGCTCGCCGGCGCGACGATGCTCGCCGCAGCCGCCGCGGCGCCCGTCGCCGCGCAAGTCATCAAATACGTGCCGGACGCCGATCTCCGGGTCCTCGACCCGATCTTCACCACCGCCGGCACGACGCTGAACCACGGCGTGATGATCTACGACTTCCTGATCGCGCCCGACGCCAAGAACGTGCCGCAGCCGCAGATGCTGGAGAGCTGGAACGCCAGCGCCGACGGCCTCACCTACACCTTCAAGCTGCGCCCGGGCCAGAAGTGGCATGACGGCACGCGGGTGACGGCGGCCGATGCAGTCAAGTCGCTCGACCGCTGGGGCGCCAAGGTCCCCTCGGGCCGCGACACCTATACCCGCATCGCCGAAACCAAGGCGACCGGTCCCGACACCTTCGAGATCAAGCTGAAGAAGCCGTTCCCGCGGCTGATCGCCTTCCTCTCCGAGCCGATCAACCCGCCCTTCATCATGCGCGAGGTCGACGCCAAGACCGACCCGAACACGGCGATCACCTCCGCCGTCGGCTCCGGTCCGTTCCGCTTCGACCGCGAGGAGTGGATCCCGGGATCGCGCGTCGTCTACTCCAAGAACAAGGACTACGTGCCGCGGAGCGAGAAGGCCGAGCACATGGCCGGCGGCAAGGTGGTCAAGATCGACGGTGTCGAGTGGGTGATCCTGCCCGACCCGATGGTGGCGGCCAACGCCGTCATGGCCGGCGAGGTCGACTACCTCGAGAACCCGCTGATCGACATGCTGCCGACGATCCGGAAGAACCCGAACGTCGTCGTCACGGTGGTCAATCCGCTCGGATACCAGATGATCATGCGGCCGAACCATCTGATCCCGCCGTTCAACAATCCGAAGGTCCGCCAGGTCCTGCTCTACGCCGTCGACCAGAAGGCCTATCTCGAGGCGGCGGTCGGCGACGCGTCGCTGCGCAAGGAGTGCTGGGCGGTGCTGATCTGCGGCGGCCCCTACGAGACCATGGCCGGCCTCGGCGACTGGACCAAGCCCGGCGCCATGGAGAAGGGCAAGCAGCTCCTGAAGGAGTCCGGCTACAAGGGCGAGCGCGTCGTCATCATGCACCCGACCGACCAGACGGTGATCGGCGCGATGACCATGGTCACCGCCAATCGCCTGAAGGAGATCGGCTTCAACGTCGATCTGCAGTCGACCGACTGGTCGTCGCTGATCTCGCGCCGCCCGATCAAGGAGACGCCGGACCAGAACCGCGGCGG
>CAMBVS010000043.1 GCA_945871425.1 Rhizobium sp. Q54
GGCACGCTGGTGAACGCGCTGATCGCTCATTGCGGCCAGAGCCTCGCCGGCATCGGCGGCGAGCGCCGGCCGGGCATCGTCCATCGGCTGGACAAGGACACCTCCGGCCTGATGGTCGCCGCCAAGACCGAGCCCGTCTTGACCGGCCTTGCCCGGCAATTCGCCGACCGCACGGTCGACCGCGCCTACAAGGCGGTGGTCTGGGGTGTGCCGCGCCCGGCCGAGGGCCGGATCGAGGGCAACATCGGCCGCAACCCCCGGAACCGGAAGAAGATGGCGGTCGTTACCTCCGGCGGCAAGGCGGCCAGAACTCACTACAAGGTGGAGGCACGGATCCTGGGCACGGTCGCCAGCCTGATCGACTGCCGGCTGGAAACCGGACGGACGCATCAGATCCGGGTGCACCTTGCTCATATCGGCCATCCGCTGGTCGGCGACCCCGCCTATGGCCGCCGCCGTGCCGGCGCCCCGACGGCCCTCGCCGATTTTCCCCGGCAGGCTCTGGATGCCTACCGCCTCGGGTTTACTCACCCGGCCACCGGCCGGGCGCATCGGTTCGAACGAGAAATCTACACTGATATCAAAGAGTTACTATCTTTGACTGCCAATGTTCAATCGAAACAATAACTTAGCCACCCGCTCGGACATTCTTGACAACGCGGGAAGGTTGGAGGAATATCTGGGTCGTTGGCACTCGTCTTCGGAGAGTGCCAAGACCATCGGCCGGCGCCCGACAGGGGCCGGCGTCTGGGGTCGGGCGCCAGCCCAAGGGAGGGGGAGGTCGTCCGGTCCTATGGACCACTCGCGAACGGAGGTCGTCACATGAGCAGCGTCAGCGTGCCGTCGGTCCCGGTGATGAGCGCGGAGGGCAACCTCTCGCGATATCTCCAGGAGATCCGCAAATTCCCGATGTTGGAGCCCCAGGAGGAATACATGCTCGCCAAGGCGTGGCGCGAGCATGGCGACACCGAATCCGCCCATCGGCTGGTGACGAGCCACCTGCGCCTGGTCGCCAAGATCGCCATGGGCTACCGCGGCTATGGGTTGCCGCTGGGCGAGCTCATCAGCGAAGGCAACGTCGGCATGATGCAGGCGGTCAAGCGCTTCGAGCCAGAGCGCGGCTTCCGCCTGGCGACATACGCCATGTGGTGGATCCGTGCCGCGATCCAGGAGTACATCCTGCACTCCTGGTCGCTGGTGAAGATGGGCACCACCGCTGCCCAGAAGAAGCTGTTCTTCAACCTTCGCAAGATCAAAGGCCAGATCCAGGCGATCGATGAGGGCGACCTTTCGCCCGAGCAGGTGAAGGTGATCGCCGACCGCCTGGGCGTGCCCCAGGACGACGTCATCAGCATGAACCGGCGCCTCGCCGCTCCCGACCATTCGCTGAACGCGCCGCTCCGCGCCGAAGGCGAAGGCGAGTGGCAGGACTGGCTGGTCGACGACCGCGACAACCAGGAGGCCGAGCTCGGCCAGCGCGAGGAGACGACCCAGCGCATGCACCTCCTGAAGGAGGCGATGAAGGGCCTGAACGAGCGCGAGCGCCACATCCTCACCCGCCGTCGGCTCCAGGACGAGCCGGCGACGCTCGAGGACCTGAGCCAGGAATACGGCATCAGCCGCGAGCGCGTGCGCCAGATCGAGGTCCGCGCCTTCGAGAAGCTGCAGAAGGCGATGAAGATCGCCGCCTCCCGGATCGCCGGGGCTCAGGCCCAGGCAGTTGCCAAGCCGCGGCCACAGCCGGCGGCCTGACCGGACGTCCCCAGGGGGCGGACTTCGCCACCGCTCCCTGGTGATGTGCCGTCCCGAAGATGTCGATGGTTATCTCTCGGCCGAGGCGGCCTGCTTTTCCTCGGCACTCTTGGCGCTATCGGTCACGCCCTCGCCCCACTCGTCGATGAGCTCCTGCTGATACCCCTGCATCTTCGAGATGCGGCGTTCGATCTGGACGCGGAGCACGAAGGCGACGATCGCGGGCGTGACCGAGTAGAGGCCCCAGCCGATCGCGGCGGCGCCGTACATCAGGAACCAGTTGAAGACGTTGGTGACGTTTCGCATCGCCGAGTCCATGCTGTGGTCTTGGGTCCACATGCCGAGCGCCACCGGCAGGACGCCCAGGAGATTCATCGCGCCGACGCAGAACGCGGCGTATTTCTCCCGCCGCCGGTCGGTGAAGAAGGCGACGATGGTCGGCACCATGCCGATCACCAGCACCAGCACCGACGGCAGCACCCAGACGCAGACGCAGACGACGATGACGCCGCCGATCACCTTGGTGGCGACCGACTGCGCACCTCGCGGCATGGTCGGAAAGTCGGTCATCTTGCCCGGGTCAGATGAAGTAGAAGAGGAACGTGATCGAGGCGATCAGAAACCCGATCGAGCCCGAGGCGATCGCCGCCACCTGCTCGCCCATCTCCTTGGCGTGATGATCGGCATTGCCGGCGTCGATGTGCAGCAGCGAGATCTGCGACGCGGTCCGATGATAGTTCGCCTGGGCGGAATGGTAGGCCTTCTCGTCGCGCTCGAGGACCTGCATGTCGTTGAACAGCGCCAGCAGCTCCGAGGTCTTCCCGGTCTTGCCGGCGGCCTGCAGGTCGGCGTGCATCTTCTTGCGCTGCTTCAGGTTGTGGAAGGACTCGACCACCGGCTGAAGCATCTCGGCCAGGACCTTGGTCAGGTCCGGTGCCTGCTCGAGCTTGCTGACCTGCTGGACCAGCGCCATGATTTTGAGGACGCCGATCTTGTAGGAGTTGCTCTGCTCGCTGTCGCCGAGCGGACGCAGCCACTGGTCGCTCATCTGCTTGCAGCGCACGGCGCAGAAGGCGGCGATGTGGCGGTCGATCAGCTTCGGCGCCGGCCCGGGATTGCGCGAGTAGTCGTTGAGCGCCCAGATCAGCTCGACCATGTTGGTCACGTAGAAGCGCTCGACGATCGGGCTCAGGCACGGCAGGTGCGCGTTCAGCTCGTAGAGGCAGCGCTCGATGCCGTAGCCGGCGGTGCCGGAGCTGATGTACTGCGGCATCCGATCGAACGCCTGCTGCCAACGGGCGGTATCGGATCTGGCCTCGGTCTGCCCGGTGAGCCAGATCGACGCCAGGCGCGCCTGGAACAGCTCGGCCAGGAGCTGGCGCCGCTCGGGATTTTCAAGGCTGGTCGCCACCAGGTCGCCGATGCCGTCGAGCATCAGCGCCAGCCCCTTGAAGCGCAGCGGCGCCGGCGCGTCGAGGGCGATCGAGGCGCGGGCCGCGAGACGCTCGCCGTCCCCGGTGCCGCTCTCCTTGGTCTGCGCCGCCCCGACCAGCTTGGTCAGGCGCTCGACCACGCTCTCTTCGCTCAGGCTCCGCTTCAGCCACATCTCGAAGGCGGGACCGCGGATCGCCGGCGCCGCGCTGCGCCATTCCGACGAGAAGCCGACGGCGAGCGCGCGGGCGTTGAAGTACTCGCGGCCCGCCAGCTCGAAGGGGCGCGTCGCGCGCTTGGGCAGCTTCGGCTGCTTCGGCGACAGTCGCCGCCCCCCCATCCACAGCTCGATCTCCCGGATGGTCCAGCGCTCCTTCAGGTCGTCGGAGAGCATGCCGCGAAGGAGCTCGGCGATCGGCAGGGGAACGCGATGCTGGGCAGCCAGCGCCGCGTAGGAGCCGTAGTTGATCTTATTGAGGAGAAGCTGATGAGGATCGCCGTCGGGGACCGGGGCCCGGCCGATGGCGAGCGCCAGGATGGTGGCGCCCAGCGAGTAGATGTCGTCGAACAGCCGCCCGCGGCCGCGGGCGGCGGGGTCGCACATGTGGCTTTCGATCGGCTCCGCCCACGCCGGCTGGAAGTAGGCCGGCGGCGAGGTGTAGCAATCGCCGAGGACGACGTTGTGCTTCTGCCCGTCGGTGAAGAACAGGTTGGTCGGCCGGATGTTGCGGTGGGTCTGTCCGCGCGCCTGGAGCTCGCGGATCACCGCCAGGAGGGGCATGAGCACGCCCTTGACGATCTGTTGCTCGTCGAAGGGATCGAAGGTCGCCTTCGGGCCGGACATCACCCGGTCGCCGCCGGGCCGTTCCATCACCACCACCATCAGGCGCCGGTTCTCCGGCGCCCACGGCACGATGCCCCACTCCATCACCCTCATCACCCCGGTCGGCGCGAGGTTGCGGAGGTTGGTCATGACGTCGATCTGCGGCGGCAGCCGCCAGTCGAGCCGCACGGCGACGAGGCGGTCGTCGGCGTCGCGCTTGGACTGGGCGAGATAGGCCTTGGCCGCCGGCGAGTCGTATTGGGGCAGCGGGCTCGAAGGGAAGATGTCGAAGCGGCCGTCGAGCGTGACGGGTGCGCCCGTGCCAGCGTTGACGTTGGTTTCCGCGTCCGCCATCGACCTCCTCGCGCGCCCGAATCGGGGCGGGAGGATGGGAGGTCAGGCCGAATCGCCTGCCGAATCCCATCCGGTCATTTATGCGGCCGGGACGAGGGCCGGGTCAATCGGTGAAGGGGTCGCGCACCAGGATGGTGTCCTCGCGCTCCGGGCTGGTCGAGAGCATGGCGACCGGGCAGCCGATCAGCTCCTCGATGCGGCGGACGTATTTGACCGCCGTCGCCGGCAGGTCCGCCCAGGAGCGCGCGCCGCGGGTCGATTCCGACCAGCCCTCGAACACCTCGTAGATCGGCTTGACCCGCGCCTGCGCCGAGGCGGCGGCCGGCAGGTGGCGGAGCGTCATGCCGTCGAGCTGGTAGCCGACGCAGACCTTCAGCTCCTTCAGGCCGTCGAGCACGTCGAGCTTGGTCAACGCGATGCCGTTGATGCCGCCGATACGCGTCGACTGGCGAACCAGGACGGCATCGAACCAGCCGCAGCGGCGGGGCCGTCCGGTCACCGTGCCGAATTCGCGGCCGATCTCGCCGATGCGCTTGCCGACCTCGTCGAACAGCTCGGTCGGAAACGGACCGGCGCCGACCCTTGTGGTGTAGGCCTTGGTGATGCCGAGCACGTAGCCAAGCGCCCGCGGTCCGAGACCTGATCCGGTCGCGGCCTGGGCCGCCACCGTGCTGGACGAGGTGACGTAGGGATACGTTCCATGGTCGACGTCGAGCAGCGCCCCCTGGGCGCCTTCGAACAGCAGGCGGCGGCCGGAGCGGCGGAGATCGTCGAGCCGCTGCCAGACCGGCTCGGCGAAAGGCAGCACTTTCGGCGCGATCTCCGTCAGCGCCCGCACCAGCTCGTCGGCGTCGACCTTGTCCTTGCCGAGCCCGGTCAGGAGCGCGTTGTGGTGGAGCAGCAGCTGATGGACCTTGTCGGGGAGCGTCGACAGGTCGGCGAGGTCGCAGATCCGGATGGCGCGGCGGCCGACCTTGTCCTCGTAGGCAGGCCCGATGCCGCGGCCGGTGGTTCCGATCTTGGCCTCCCCCCTCGCCTCTTCCCGGGCGAGGTCGAGGATGCGGTGGACCGGCAGGATCAGCGTGCAGTTCTCGGCGACGCGGAGCGTGTCGGCGGTGACCTCGACGCCCTGCCCCTTGAGGATCTCGATCTCCTTCAAGAGGTGCCAGGGATCGAGGACCACGCCCGATCCCAGGATCGACAGCTTGCCGCGCACGACGCCGGACGGCAGCAGGCTCAGCTTGTAGGTCATGTTGCCGATGACCAGCGTATGGCCGGCATTGTGGCCGCCCTGGAAGCGGACGACCACGTCGGCGCGCTCCGACAGCCAGTCGACGATCTTGCCCTTGCCTTCGTCGCCCCACTGGGCGCCCACCACCACCACGTTGGTCATGCCGCGCGCTCGATTTCCTTGATGTTGCCGTCGCCGCCCACGAGGTGCGAGCAGCCGAGCCGCCTGGCTTCGCCGGCAGCGTCGGCCGCAGGCGCCAGGCCGGCGACGGTGACCCAGCCCTGCTCGCGCAGACGCCGTCCGATCTCCGACGAGAGGCCGTGCGGCAGGAAGACCTTGCGGCCGACCACCGCCGCCGGGAGGGCCCGGATCACGGTGTCCATGTAGAAGGTGAGGCCGGTCGCCGCCTCGCCGGTCTCGCCGGCGCGGTAGCGCCCGCCGCGGCCGAGCTCGCCACGCACGCCGCGGACGAACAGCGAGAAGCTGACCCCGATGTGGTAGGCGAAGCCGCGGTTCTCGACCGCATCGACCGTGAGAATGAGCCCGGGATCCGCCGCCTGAACCAGGCGGGCGACGGTCTTCAGCGAGTCGACCTGGGCCTTGGCCTCAGCCGGAAGCTCGACGGCATCGAGCGCCGCGAGGCCCGGCTCGATCGGGCCGGAGGCTGCGAGCAGCTTCTCGACCACGGCGGCCGGACCGCCGAGGCGCTCGATGGCGCCGGCATCCTTGCCGTCGAGCGCGGTGCGGAAGGCCTTGGCCGCCTCGCCCTCGACGCCGTGGGCGGAGAGCAGCGCCGGCACCAGGCTGGGCGCCATCAGATCGATGGAGAGGCCCTTGACCCCGACCCGCCTGGCCGCCTCCGCCGCGATCAGGATCACCTCGGCATCGGACTCCGGGGTCTCGGCGCCGATCAGCTCGAACCCGACCTGGGTGAACTCGCGCTCGGGGCTGAGCTGCGAGCCCATCACCCGCATGACCTCGCCGGCATAGGAGAGCCGGACCGGCCGGGGGGCGTTGCGAAGCCGCGTGGTGGCGATCCGCGCCACCTGCAGCGTCAGGTCCGGGCGCAGCGCCATCATCCGCTGCGAGATCGGGTCCATCATGCGGAAGGTGCGGTTGGCGACGGAGGCGCTCACCTGGCCCAGGAGGCTCTGCTCGAACTCGACCAGCGGCGGCTTCACCCGCTCGTAGCCATAGGCGGCGAAGCACGCCATCAGGCTCTCGACGACCTGTGTCTCGTGGTCGCCGTCCGGCGGCAGGACGTCGCGCAGCCCCTGGGGCAGGAGCGCGCGGGAGGTCAAGTCCGATCCGCTCGCGGACTGGGTCACGAAACGAGGTCTCCGTTCGGGATTTGTGCAGCGCGGGATGAGTAGCCGGTTTGGCTACGCGCGGCAACCGCCACGACGCCGCGACGGGACGCCGCGCCCCGAGGCGGTTGACGGTCGCCGTCCGCGCCCTTAGCGTCCGCCCCGGGTCACGCTCCCCCACCGGAGCGCAACTATTCTGCAAGGGATAGGCGATGACGAACACGCCCGGACTCCGTCCGAACTCCCCCCATTTCTCTTCCGGTCCCTGCGCCAAGCGACCCGGCTGGTCGCTGGACGCGCTGCGTTCCGCGCTGGTCGGCCGCTCGCACCGCTCCAAGGAAGGTAAGGAGCGGCTCATCGAGGTGATCGAGCGCTCGCGGTCGATCCTCGGCATGCCCAAGGACTACAGGCTCGCCATCGTGCCGGCCTCCGACACCGGCGCGGTCGAGATGGCGCTGTGGAGCCTGCTCGGTGCCCGCGGCGTCGACGTGCTCGCCTGGGAAAGCTTCGGCGAGGGCTGGGCCAACGATATCACCAGGCATCTCAAGCTGAAGAATGTGCGCGTGCTGAAGGCGCCCTACGGCGCCTTGCCGGACCTGAGCCAGGTGAGCTGGGCCAACGACGTCGTCTTCACCTGGAACGGCACCACCTCGGGCGTGCGCGTGCCCAACGGCGGCTGGATCGCCGAAGACCGCCAGGGTCTCGCCATCTGCGATGCCACCTCCGCCGCCTTCGCCATGGACCTGCCGTGGCCGAAGCTCGATGTCGTCACCTGGTCCTGGCAGAAGGTGCTGGGCGGCGAGGCGGCGCACGGCATGCTGGCGCTCTCGCCCCGCGCCATCCAGCGGCTGGAGAGCCATGTGCCGGCCTGGCCGCTGCCGAAAGTCTTCCGGATGACCAAGGGCGGCAAGTTCGACGAGGCGCCGTTCAAGGGCGAGACCATCAACACGCCCTCGATGCTGGCGGTCGAGGATGCCCTCGACGGGCTGCGCTGGGCCGAGCAGGCCGGCGGGCTGAAGGGCCTGATCGCCCGCTCTCAGGCCAACCTGAAGGCGCTGACCGGCTGGGTCGACCGCACCGACTGGATCGCCTTTCTCGCCAAGGATCTCTCGACGAGGTCGTCGACCTCTGTCTGCCTCTCCTTCGTCGATCCCTGGTTCTTGGGCCATGCCGAGGACGCCCAGAGGGCGATCTCCCGGAAAGTCGCCGGCCTGCTCGAGGCGGAGGGCGTCGCCTACGACATCGCGTCCCATCGCGACTCCCCGCCGGGGCTCCGCATCTGGTGCGGCGCCACCGTCGAGACCGCCGATGTCGAAGCCCTCACGCCCTGGCTCGACTGGGCCTATGCCCGCGCCAAGGCGGCCTGACCGGAGTCATGAAGACGATGCCCAAGGTTCTCATTTCCGACGACCTCTCACTCCGCGCCGCCGACATCTTCAAGGCACGTGGCATCGAGGTCGACGTCAAGGTCGGCCTCAAGCCGGACCAGCTCCGTGCCATCATCGGCCAGTATGACGGCCTCGCCATCCGCTCGGCGACCAAGGTGACGCGCGAGGTGCTGGACGTCGCGGCCAATCTCAAGGTGGTCG
Source organism: Rhizobium sp. Q54 (assembly GCA_945871425.1). GTDB lineage: Bacteria > Pseudomonadota > Alphaproteobacteria > SHVZ01 > SHVZ01 > SHVZ01. Next base: position 8,488 of record CAMBVS010000043.1, read on the forward strand.
GCCGCGCCGGTATCGGCGTCGACAATGTCGACGTCAAGACCGCGACCCAGAAGGGCGTGGTGGTGATGAACACGCCCTACGGCAACGCCATCACCACGGCCGAGCACGCGATCGCGCTGATGTTCGCGCTCGCCCGCGAGATCCCGGCGGCCGACCGCTCGACCCGCGCCGGCAAGTGGGAGAAGAACCGCTTCATGGGGGTCGAGCTGGCAGGGAAGACGCTCGGCGTCGTCGGCTGCGGCAACATCGGCTCGATCGTCGCCGACCGCGCGCTCGGCCTGAAGATGAAGGTGGTCGCCTTCGACCCCTTCCTCACCGAGGACCGGGCGAAGTCGATCGGCATCGAGAAGGTCGAGCTGGACGAGCTCTTCACCCGTGCCGACTTCATCACCCTGCATGCGCCCTTGACCGAGTCGACGAAGAACATCGTCGACGCGAAGTCTCTGGCCAAGATGAGAAAGGGCGTCCGCATCATCAACTGCGCCCGCGGCGGCCTGGTGGTCGAGGGCGACCTCAAGGCGGCGATCGAGTCCGGCCATGTCGCCGGCGCCGCCCTCGACGTCTTCCAGGTCGAGCCGGCCAAGGACAACCCGCTGTTCCAGCTCGAGCAGGTGATCGCGACGCCGCATCTCGGCGCCTCCACCACCGAGGCGCAGGAGAAGGTGGCCCTCCAGATCGCCGAGCAGATGAGCGATTTCCTTCTGACCGGCGCCATCACCAATGCGCTGAACATGCCGTCGGTCTCGGCCGAGGAGGCGCCGAAGCTGAAGCCCTACATGCGCCTCGCCGAGCTTCTGGGGAGCCTGCTCGGACAGGTGGTCGAGCGCGAGGTGACGGCGGTGACACTGGAGCTTGAGGGCCACGCGGCGGAGCTCAACCCGCGCCCGCTGATCCAGGCGGCGCTGACAGGGCTGTTCCGGCCGATGCTGGACAGCGTCAACATGGTGAACGCGCCGGAGATCGCACGACAGCGCAACATCGCCGTCAGCGAGACCCGCCACGAACGCGACTGCGACTACCAGACCCTGCTCCGCCTCACGGTGGTGACCGAGGCGCGCTCGCGCTCGGCCGCCGGCACCCTGATCGGCGGCACGCGCCCACGCCTCGTCGCCGTCCAGGACATCGCCATCGAGGCCGATTTCGGCAAGCACCTGCTCTATGTGCGGAACAAGGACAAGCCCGGGTTCATCGGCTCGATCGGCACCGTGCTGGGCACGGCCGGGATCAACATCGCCACGTTCCATCTCGGCCGCTCCGCCCCCGGAAAGGACGCGCTCTGCCTGATCGAGGTCGATCAGCCGATCCCGGACGACATCCTTGAGAAGGTGAAGGGCCTGAAGCAGGTGGAGCGGGTCAGGACCCTCAGCTTCTAGCCCCGATGCCCGTCGCGCGGAGCCTCCGCGCGGCGGGGAGATTCGGGCCTGCAGGTCGCGGCGGAGACAAGGCCTAGCGTGCTAGCTCCCTCAGCCTTTTGGCGAGAGATCGGCGAGGCCCTTGCCGTCTTTGGTGCGGCGCTCGGCGTCGGCGCCGGCCCGGACCAGGCGCTCGACCCAGGCGCGCTTGCCGACCGATGCCGCGATCAGCAACGCCGAGTACCCCTCTCCCTGAATCGCGTCGATGTCGCCGGTCGCCGGAATGAGGATCTCGAGGATGGCGAGGTCGTGGTTGCGACCGGCAGCAGCGGCATGGATCGGCAGGTTGCGCTCGAACGAACGCGACCAGAGGCTGGCATCGGCACCGCGGGCAAGCAACAGGCTCGCCGCCTCGGCCCGGCCGAAGAAGGCGGCGAGGTGGAGCGCCGACCAGCCGTCCGGCGCCAGCAGGTCGACCGACCAGGGCGCCACGTCGAGCACCGTCGCGATCTGCATGGCATCGCCGAGCGCCGCCGCCTCGTGCAGGCCGAAGCGGTGTCCGGCCTCGATCAGCCGCCGCGCCGCCATGTCCCTGCCGCGGTAGATGCAGGCGAGCGCCAGGCTGACGCCGGCCCCGTCATAGATCACGCTCCGTCCCGTCCAGCGAAAGCCGGCGACGACGTCGTCATCCGTGCGTTGAGCGATACTGAAGAAGTCTTCGGCCATGGTCGCCCCCCTCTCGGGTCAACGAGGGACCATAGGCGGCTTCCGCCTGGATCGATAGCCGCTCGCCGCAGCCTCAGGCGGAGCTGAGGTCGCTCGCGGCATCGAGGAAGGCGCGGACGAGCGCCAGGCTGCGCCGTTCCTCCAGGCAGACGACGTACTCGGCGACGCCGAGATCAGCGCCGGAGACGGCGATCCGGTGGAAGCGGTCGCCCGGGCGGAATTCGCTTTCGAAGACGACGCCGATGCCGAAGCCGGCGGCGACCGCCTCGCCGACGCCCTCGCGGCTCTCGACCTCGATGATCGCCCCCGGGCGCACCGCCGCCGCCGCCAGGGTCGCCTCGAAGACGCCGCGGGTGACCGAGCCGCGCTCGCGCAAGACCATGTCCTGGCCGGAGAGCTCGGAAAGCCGGATGCGCCGCCGCCCAGCCCAGGGGTGCCGGGTTGGGACGAACAGCACCAGCCGGTCGGTGCGGAAGGGCAGCGTGAAGAGGCGCGGATCGGAGGTCAGCTTCGCCATCACCGCGACATCGGCCTCGTAGTCGAAGAGCCGGCGCAGCACCGAAGGCGAGTTGCCGAGGCTGAGCGAGAAGGTGAGGCCGCCATGCCGGCGCTTGAGCTCAGCCAGGATCGGGACCGCGTGGTAGGCGGAATCGGCGCTGACCCGGAGATGGCCCTGGGTCAGAGCGGCGGTGCCGGATAGCAGCGCCCTCGCCTCCTCCTCGAGCGCGAACATGCGGTCGGTCAGCGCATAGAGGCTCTGGCCGAGCTCGGTCAGCTGCGCTCCCCGCCCCCGCCGGTCGAACAGGCGGACGTCGTAGGCCTCCTCCAGCGACTTGACCTGGCCCGAGAGCGTCGGCTGCCCGACCCCGGCGGCGGCGGCGGCGCGGGTGAAGCCGCGAGCGCGGGCGACGTGGTGGAAGGCCCGGAGCTGGGTCGGATTCATATCTGTCTCATCGATAGTTCATATCCGTATAATGTATTGGATTTATGGACAGTGGAAGCCGAAGCTGGGATTCCCTCGCCTGAAGTCGGGAGCCTTCGATGCCGATCAAGCCCGCCGCCTCCGAGACCGGCGACCCGCTGCTGCTCACGCCGGGGCCGCTCACCACCTCGCGCTCGGTCAAGCAGGCGATGGTCCATGACTGGGGCTCGCGCGACGCCACCTTCCTCAAGATCAACCGCGCGGTCCTCGACCGCATCGTCGAGATCGCCGGCGGGGTCGGGACCCACGTGACCGTACCCATGCAGGGCAGCGGCACCTTCGCCGTCGAGGCGATGCTGACCACCTTCGTTCCGAAGTCGGGCAAGGTGCTGCTGCTGGTCAACGGCGCCTATGGCCACCGCGCCGCCAGGATCTGCGCCATCGCCGGCCGAGCGCATCTGGTCCAGGAGACGCCGGAAGACACGCCGCCCAGCATGGCCGCGCTCGACCAGGCGCTCGCCGCCGATCCGACGATCACTCATGTCTTCGCCGTCCATTGCGAGACCACGTCCGGCATCCTCAATCCGATCCGCCAGATCGCCGGTGTCGTCGCCGCCCATGGCCGCCGCCTGCTGGTCGACTCGATGAGCGCCTTCGGCGCCCTCGAGATCGACGCCAAGGCCGTTCCCTACGACGCGCTCGCCGCCTCCTCCAACAAGTGCCTGGAGGGCGTGCCCGGGATGGGCTTCGTCGTCTGCCGGCTGGACGCGCTGAAGGCGGCCAAGGGCAATGCCACCACGCTGGTCCTCGATCTCCACGACCAGTGGGCGGCTTTCGAGAAGACCGGCCAGTGGCGCTTCACCCCGCCCATTCACGTCATCGTCTCGCTTCATCAGGCGATCGAGGAGCACCGGGCCGAAGGCGGCGTGAAGGGCCGCGGCAGCCGCTATGCCGGCAACTGCAGGCTGCTGATCGACGGCATGGCCGAGCTCGGCTTCAAGCCGCTGCTGCCGCCGAGCCTGCAGGCGCCGATCATCGTCACCTTCCACATGCCGACCCATCCGGCCTTCAAGTTCCAGGCCTTCTATGACGGGCTGAAGGACCGGGGCTACGTGATCTATCCGGGAAAGCTGACGGTCGCCGACTCCTTCCGCATCGGCTGCATCGGCCGCATCGGACCGGAGCACATGAAGGGCGCGCTTGCAGCTGTCACCGAAGTTCTGGCGGAGATGGGCGTCACCCTGAAGAAGGCCGCCTGAGCATGAGCGTCACCGTCAATGGCCGCAGCTACAAGGACCCGAAGAGACCCTTGGTCGTCGTCTGCGTCGACGGCTCCGAGCCCGGCTACATCGAGCGTGCTGCCGAAGCCGGGGCCGCGCCTTTCCTCGGCCGGCTGCTGAAGGACGGCACCAGCCAGCTCGCCGACTGCGTGGTGCCCAGCTTCACCAACCCCAACAACCTATCGATCGTGACCGGCGTGCCGCCGTCGGTGCATGGGATCTGCGGCAACTACTTCTTCGATCCCGAGGCCAGGGCCGAGGTGATGATGAACGACCCGAAGCATCTTCGGGTCGACACCATCTTCAAGGCCTTCCAGGGCGCAGGCGCCCGCATCGCCATCGTGACGGCCAAGGACAAGCTCAGGGCTCTGCTCGGCAAGGACCTCAAACTCGGCCCGGGCAAGGCGGTCTGCTTCTCCTCGGAGAAGGCCGACAAGACGACGCAGGCCGAGAACGGCATCGAGGGCGTGATGGGCCTGGTCGGCAAGCCGCTGCCCAGCGTCTATTCGGCGGATTTGAGCGAGTTCGTCTTCGCCGCCGGCGTCCGCCTGATGGAGCGCGACACGCCGGAGCTGATGTACCTCTCGACCACCGACTACATCCAGCACAAGCACGCGCCGGGCACACCGGTCGCCGACGACTTCTACCGGATGATGGACGGCTATCTCGCTCGGCTGGATTCGCTCGGATGCGTCGTGGCGCTCACTGCCGATCACGGCATGAACGCCAAGTTCGACGCCAAGGGCCAGCCCGACGTCATCTACCTGCAGGACGTGCTCGACGCCTGGTTCGGCGCCGGCAAGGCCCGTGTGATCCTGCCGATCACCGATCCCTACGTGGTCCATCACGGCGCGCTCGGCTCCTTCGCCACGGCCTATCTGCCCGACGGCGAGGTCGCCGGCGTGATCGAGCGTCTGAAGGCGCTCGAGGGCATCGAGGCGGCCCTGACCCGGGCCGAGGCGGCGCAACGCTACGAGCTGCCGGCCGAGCGCATCGGCGAGGTCGTCATCGTCTCCACCCGGCACAAGGTGCTGGGCACCAGCGTTTCCCGGCACGACCTCTCCGGGCTGACCGAGCCTCTCCGAAGTCACGGCGGTGTCTCCGAGCAGAAGGTGCCGCTGATCGTCAACCGCTCCGCCGACCTCGCCGGCATCTCGCGGCTTCGCAACTTCGACATCTTCGACGTCGCCCTCAACCGCGTCGTGCACTGAAGGAACGCCCATGACCGCGCTCCGCCGCCCGGCCCCCGCCTTCCTTCGCGAAAGCCTCCGCATCGCCGGCCGCAAGGTCGATGGCGAGGGCGCGATCGAGGTGTTCAACCCCTACACCAACGAGGTCGTCGGGACGGTGCCGCGGGCCAGGCGCGACCAGGTCGCCGAGGCCTTCCAGATCGCCGCCGGCTACAAGCCGAAGCTGACCCGCTACGACCGCCAGAAGATCCTGATGGCGACGGCCGAGCTGCTGGCCGGGCGGAAGGACGCACTCTCCGACCTGATCACCGCCGAGAGCGGGCTCTGCAAGAAGGACTCGCTCTACGAAGTCGGCCGCGCCTACGACGTCTTCCACCTGGCCGGCCAGCTGGCGATCCAGGACGACGCCGAGACCTTCGCCTGCGACATCACCCCACACGGCAAGGCGCGCCGAATCTTCACGTTGCGCCAGCCGCTTCGCGCCATCAGCGCCATCACGCCCTTCAACCACCCGCTCAACATGGTGGCGCACAAGATCGCGCCGGCGATCGCCACCAACAACCGCATCGTGCTGAAGCCGACCGAGCTGACGCCGCTGACCGCGCTGGCGCTGGCCGACGTCCTCTACGAGGCCGGCCTGCCGCCGGAGATGCTGTCGGTCCTGACCGGCCGGCCCGAAGACATCGGCGACGAGATGATCGTCAATCCGCACATCGACCTCGTCACCTTCACCGGCAGCGTCCGCACCGGCAAGTACATCGCCGCCAAGGCCGGCTACCGCCGCGTCGTGCTGGAACTCGGCGGCAACGACCCCCTGATCGTCATGGAGGACGCCGACCTGGAGAAGGCGGCCGAGCTCGCCGTCGCGGGCGCCACCAAGAATTCGGGGCAGCGCTGCACGGCGGTCAAGCGCATCCTGGTGGTTGAGTCGGTCGCCGACGACTTCGCCCGGCTGGTGGCCGCCAAGGCCAGGAAGCTGAAATGCGGTGACCCGATGGACCCCGACACCGACGTCGGCACGGTGATCACCGAGGACGCGGCGAAGCTGTTCCAGCGTCGTGTCGTCGACGCGGTCGGTCACGGGGCCGAGCTGCTTTGCGGCAACGACCGCCGGGGCGCCCTTTTCCCGCCGACCGTGGTCGACCGCGTGCCCTATGATTGCGAACTGGTGCGGGAAGAAACCTTCGGTCCGGCGGTCCCGATCATCCGGGTCAAGGACATCGAGGATGCCATCCGGGTCTCGAACTCGACCGCCTATGGCCTGTCCTCGGGCGTCTGCACCAACCGCTTCGACTACATTCAGCGCTTCATCGAGGCGCTGGATGTCGGTACCGTGAACGTCTGGGAGGTGCCGGGCTACAGGATCGAGATGTCGCCGTTCGGGGGAATCAAGGATTCCGGTCTCGGCTACAAGGAAGGCGTGAAGGAGGCGATGAAGAGCTTCACCAACGTGAAGACCTATTCGCTTCCCTGGCCGACCTGAGCAAGTACGGGCGCGCAACGCCTTCAAGAAACGGTAACAGGGTTCGCTTTATCTTCACGTCGCAACAGGGGAGATGATTCAATGACACGCTCACGCCTATGGCTGCCGCTCGCCGCGGCGGCGATGGCAGCGCTGGTCGCGCTGCCGACCGATGCGCTGGCTCAGAAGACCCGGCTCACCGTCTACACCGCGCTCGAGAACGACCAGCTCGGTCCCTACAAGGCCGCCTTCGAGGCCGACAACCCCACCATCGAGATCGCCTGGGTGCGCGATTCCACTGGCGTGATGACCGCGCGCCTGGTCGCCGAGAAGGACAACCCGCGCGCCGACGTCATCTGGGGCCTCTCGGCCTCCTCGGTCGTGCTGTTCGAGAACCTCGGCATGCTGACCGGCTACACGCCGAAAGGCGCCGACGCTCTCAAGCCGGTGTTCAAGGACGCGAAGAACCCGGCCATGTGGACCGGCATGGACGCCTATCTCTCGGTCGTCTGCTTCAACACCGCCGAGGCCACGAAGGGCAAGATCGACGCGCCCAAGTCGTGGAAGGACCTGACCAAGCCCGCCTACAAGGGCCAGATCGTCATGCCCAACCCGGCCTCGTCGGGCACCGGCTACCTCACCATCGCCGCCTGGCTGCAGGTGATGGGCGAGGCCGAGGGCTGGAAATACATGGACGGGCTGCATGAGAACGTCGCGGTCTACACCCATTCGGGCTCCGCTCCCTGCGTGCAGGCCGCGCGCGGCGAGCGCCTGATCGGCATCGGCTTCGACATGCGCGGCGCCACCGAAAAGACCAAGGGTGCGCCGATCGACCTGATCCTGCCGAGCGAAGGCGCCGGCTGGGAGATGGAAGCGACCGCCATCGTCAAGGGCACCAAGAACATGGAGGCCGCCCAGAAGCTGGTCGACTGGACCATCACCAAGAAGGCGAACGAGCTCTACGGCAAGTACTACGCCATCGTCGCCATGCCGGGCATCAACGCCGCCCCGCCGAACTACCCGGCAGGCGCGGAAAAGGCGATGGTGAAGAACGACCTCGCCTGGATGGCGAAGGAGCGCGACCGCATCCTCGCCGAATGGACCAAGCGCTACGACGGCAAATCCGCCCCGAAGTGAGGTAAGCTTCCCCCGGGCGGGCCGCGCCAAGACGGCCGGCCGGGGGAGGCTCATCGACGGGGGAGATCGTATGGACGGCACTGCCGGTGCGCCGTATCTCGGCATTCGTCATCTCACCAAGCGTTTCGGCCAGTTCACCGCGCTCGACGACGTCTCGCTCGACGTCTATGCGCGCGAGTTCGTGGTTTTCCTCGGGCCGTCGGGCTGCGGCAAGACCACGCTGCTGCGCGCCATCGCCGGGCTCGACATCCAGACCGCCGGCACCATCCACCAGGGCGGCCGCGACGTCTCGGCGCTGCCGCCGGCCGAGCGCGACTTCGGCATCGTCTTCCAGTCCTACGCACTGTTCCCCAACCTGACGGTCGACGCCAATGTCGGCTACGGCCTGGTCTCCCGCGGCAAGCCCAAAGCCGAGGTCCGCGCCCGCGTTGCCGAGTTGCTGGCGCTGGTGGGATTGCCCGACGCCGGCCCCAAATATCCGGCCCAGCTTTCCGGCGGCCAGCAGCAGCGTGTCGCCCTCGCCCGCGCGCTTGCCATCTCGCCCGGACTTCTCCTGCTCGACGAACCGCTCTCGGCCCTCGACGCCCGGGTCCGCCAGCACCTCCGCCAGGAGCTGAGGGACCTGCAGCGGAAGCTCGGCATCACCACCATCATGGTGACCCACGACCAGGAAGAGGCGCTGGCGCTCGCCGACCGCATCGTGGTGATGAACCACGGCGTCATCGACCAGGTCGGCACGCCGACCGAGATCTACCGGACACCGGCGAGCCCGTTCGTCGCCGATTTCGTCGGCACCATGAACTTCCTCGATGCCTCAGTCTCCGGACCGGGCATCGTCGCCGTCGGCGGACGGCGCTTCCGGGTCGACGAGCTGAACGGCCTGACGCCGGGAACCGCGGCCCTGGTCTGCATCCGGCCCGAGGACGTGAAGACCCGGAACGTCGAGCCCGGCGCCGAGAATGCGCTCGAGGTCGAGGTCAGGTCGCTCGAGTTCTTAGGCTCCTTCGCCCGCGCCCGCCTCGCGGCATCCGACGGCGCCGGGCCTGACCTCGTCGCCGATCTCTCGATCAACCTGCTCCGCGATCTCAAGGTCGAGGCCGGCACCTGCTTCCTCGTCTCGTTGCCGGCGGACCGGCTCCGGATCTATCCCAAGACGCCATGACGACGACGACGGCGCCGCTGATCCGCCCGAAGGCATCACGCGATGACCTGATCATGCGCGCCTGCCTCGCGCTGTTCGCGCTCTGGCTCCTCGTCGTCGTGGCGCTGCCGCTGTGGACGCTGCTCTCCAAGAGCTTCCAGGACCAGTCCGGCGCCTTCATCGGGCTCTCCAACTATCTCCGCTACGTCGAGACGCCGGCCCTCTTCCAGTCCTTCTGGAACAGCCTGTTCGTCGCCGCGGTGACGACCGCGATCGTGGTGCCGCTGGCCTTCGTCTACGCCTACGCGCTGACCCGGAGCTGCATGCGCCTGAAGCCGGTGTTCCAGGGTCTGGCGCTGATCCCGATCCTGGCGCCGTCGCTGCTGCCGGCGATCTCGCTGATCTACCTCTTCGGCAACCAGGGTCTGCTCAAGGGCTGGCTCTTCGGCCAGCCGGTCTACGGTGCGGTCGGCATCATCACCGCCCAGGTCTTCTACTGCTTTCCCCACGCGATGATGATCCTGGTGACGGCGCTGTCGATGGCCGACCAGCGCCTCTACGAGTCCGCGGACGCGCTGGGCGCCTCCCGGCTTCGGGTCTTCCTCACCGTGACGCTGCCCGGGGTGAAGTACGGCCTGATCTCCACCGCCTTCGTCATCTTCACCCTGGTGATCACCGATTTCGGTATCGCCAAGGTGGTCGGCGGACGCTTCAACGTGCTGGCGACCGACATCTACAAGCAGGTGATCGGCCAGCAGAACTTCGAGATGGGCGCCGTCGTCGGCGTCATCCTGCTGGTGCCGGCGCTGCTCTCCTTCGCCGTCGACCGCATGGTCGCCCGCCGCCAGGTGGCGCAGCTCTCCGCTCGCGCCGTGCCGTTCGAGCCCAAACCCCACAAGACCCGCGACCTCGCGCTCACGGCTTTCTGCCTGGTGATCGGCCTCACCATCCTCGGCGTCTTCGCCGTCTCGGTCTGGGCCTCCTTCATCACCTTCTGGCCCTACAACCTGACGCTGACCCTGAAGAACTACGCCTTCGGCGACTTCGACCCGCTGGGCTGGGGCGTCTATCTGAACTCGCTGATCATGGCGTCGGCGACCGCGGTCTTCGGCACCGCGATCGTGTTCACCGGCGCCTATCTGGTCGAGAAGTCCAAGGGCTTCGGCTTCGGCCGCGGCGCCGTTCACCTCCTGGCGATGATCCCGCTCGCCGTCCCCGGCCTGGTGCTGGGCTTGAGCTACATCTTCTTCTTCAACATGCGTGGCAATCCGCTGGGCGTGCTCTACGGCACCATGGCGCTGCTGGTGATCAACACCATCGCGCATTTCTACACGGTGAGCCACCTGACGGCGCTCACCGCCTTGAAGCAGCTCGACGCCGAGTTCGAGGCGGTCTCCGCCTCGCTCAAGGTGCCGGTCTGGCGCACCTTCTTCCGCATCACCGTGCCGATCTGCCTGCCGGCGATCCTGGACGTCGCGATCTATCTGTTCGTCAACGCCATGACGACCGTCTCGGCCGTGATCTTCCTCTATTCGAGCGAGACCAAGCCGGCCGCGCTCGCCATCGTCAACATGGACGAATCCGGCTTCACCGCCGGCGCTGCCGGCATGGCCACCGTGATCGTCGCCACATCTGCTACGGTCAAGCTTGCGCAGCTCGGCCTCTCGCGGCTACTCTCGCGAACTCAGGCATGGCGGAAGCGATGAAGCGGACGTTCCTGATCCTCGCCGCGGCGATCCTCCTCACCGGCTGCGCCGATGCCGGCGACATCGCGCTGCGCACGGTCGAGAACGTCGCCCGCGCCGCCTGCACGGCGTCCCGCAATTGCGCCAATGTCTGCCCTTACGGATCGACGGCTAGCCCGCAGACGCGAAGCTGTCCCGGTCGTCCCTAGCGCGGGGCGCCGGGTGCCCAGCGCCAGCTACACCGATCCCCGGCTCGCCGCTGTCTACGATGCGCTGAACCCGCCGAGCATCGAAGACGCTTTTCATCTCGATCTCGCCGGCGCCGCGCCCTGCGCCGTCCTCGACATGGGCTGCGGCACAGGGCGGCTCGCCTCTGCCTTCGCCGCCCGCGGGCATCGGGTGACGGGCGCCGACCCCGCGCCGGCGATGCTCGCCATCGCCAGCGTCCGGGCGGGCGGCGACGCGATCACCTGGATCCTGAGCGATGCCGCGAGCCTCGCGCTCGAGGCTAGGTTCGATCTCATCGTCATGACGGGCCATGTCTTCCAGGTCTTCCTCGACGACGAGGATGTCCGCGCCGCGCTCACGAATCTCCGCCGACATCTCGCTTCCGGCGGCCGGCTTGCTTTCGCCACCCGCAATCCGGCCGTCGAGGAGTGGAAGAGCTGGACGCCGGACCAGACCCGCGAGCGAGTGGAGGTGTCCGGCCAGGGGACTGTCGACGTGCACTACGACATCCGTGCGGCAGCGGGCCCCCTCGTCACCTTCGAAACGCACTTCCGGTTCGGCCCGAAGGATGTCGCCACAACGGCCAGCACGCTCCGCTTCATGGACCGGGACGATGTCGCCGCCTTTCTTGCCGAAGCCGGATTGAGCGACGTGACCTGGCACGGCGACTGGGACCGCTCGCCCCTCGGTCCGGCCAGCCCGGAGATCATCGCCGTCGCCCGAACCTGAACGGCTAGAGCGGGCTCCCCGGATCGAATCTCGGCTTCCGCTTCTCGGCGAAGGCCGCCAAGCCCTCTTTCACCTCCGGCCCGGTGAAGCCCATGAATTCGAGCGCCAGCGAAGTGTCGAAATTCGGTCCGGCCATGCGCAGCCAGTTGTTGAGCGCGTATTTGGTCCAGCGGATCGCCGTCGGCGCGCCTTCGGCCAGCTTGACCGCGATGGCAAGCGACCTGGCATCGAGCTCGTCGTCCTCGACCGCGAGGGAGACCAAGCCGATGCGCTCGGCCTCCTCGCCGGAGATCGCCTCGCAGAGCAGCAGGTAATACTTGGCCTTGGCCATGCCGCAGAGCAGCGGCCAGATCATCGCCGAATGATCGCCGGCGGCGACGCCGAGACGGGTATGGCCGTCGATGATACGCGCGGTCCTGGACGCGACCGAGATGTCGGCGAGGAGCCCGACCGAGAGCCCGGCGCCGACCGCGGGGCCGCGCATCGCCGAGACGATCGGCTTGCCGCAGTTGATGACGTTGTAGACGAGGTCGCGCGACTCCTTCCAGATTCGCGCCCGGGTCTGGAAGTCGTCGATCATCGCCTGGACCATCGCGAAGTCGCCGCCGGCGGAAAATGCCCTGCCGGCGCCAGTGACCAGCACGGCGCCGACGCTTTCGTCGCGATCGACGTCGCGCCAGATCTCCGCCAGCTCGCGATGGGTCTCGGCGTCGACGGCATTCAGCTTCTCCGGAGCGCTCATGGTGACGCGGAGCACACGCGGATGCGGCCGGTCGAGGACGAGGTGACGGTAGCCGGCATAGGGATCGGACACTTGAGCCTCCTGGACGTTCCCCCCGGCACCCGGATACGCTCGCGGCCAACCCAGGGAGGATCAATGAGCATGACGGCCACGACCGTCCTCTATCAGGCCGAGGCCGGCGTCGCCACGCTGACGCTGAACCGGCCGGAAAGCCTGAACGCGCTGACCGGCGCCATGCATGGCGAGCTCAAGGCGGCGATCGACCGCGCCGCCGCCGATTCCGACGTGCGCTGCCTCGTCATCACCGGCGCCGGCCGCGGCTTCTGCTCGGGCGCCGATCTGGTGTCGTCCTCGGTCGTGTCCGATGGGGTGCCGGATCTCGGGAAGACGCTTGAGACCCACTACAACCCGCTGATCCGGAAGCTCCGCGACTTGCCGAAACCGATCATCGCCGCGGTCAACGGCGTCGCCGCCGGCGCCGGGGCCAACATCGCACTCGCCTGCGACCTGGTGCTGGCGGCCCGCTCCTCGCTCTTCATCCAGGCTTTCTGCAAGATCGGTCTGATCCCCGATGCCGGCGGTACCTGGCTCCTGCCCCGCCACGTCGGCCGCGCCCGCGCCGCCGGCCTGGCTCTTCTCGGTGACAAGCTGCCGGCCGAGCAGGCGGAGGCCTGGGGCCTGATCTGGAAGGTCGTCGACGACGACAAGCTGATGGACGAGGCGACCAAGCTCGCCCGCCATCTCGCGACCCAGCCGACCAAGGCCCTGGGCCTGATCAAGCAGGCGCTGTCGGCGGCCGAGACCAACACGCTGGATGCCCAGCTCGATCTCGAGCGCGATCTGCAGACCGTGGCCGGGCGCAGCGACGACTTCCGCGAGGGGGTCGCCGCCTTCCGCGAGAAGCGGCCGCCGCGCTTTACCGGGCGATGAGCGACGAGGCCGCAACCATCGCCGCCGTCGGTGAGGGCATGTATGTCCGCGACCACGCGGCGAAGGCGCTCGGCATCCGGCTTGACGAGATCGGCCGCGGTACCGCGCGGATGTCCATGACCGTTCGCCAGGATATGATGAACGGCCACGGCACCTGCCATGGCGGCATCCTGTTCACGCTCGCCGACACCGCCTTCGCCTATGCCTGCAACTCCTACAACCAGGCCGCCGTCGCCGTTCACTGCACCATCAGCTTCCTCTCCCCCGGCCGGCTCGGCGAACGGCTGACCGCGATCGCCCGCGAGACCGCGCTCGACGGCCGCGACGGCGTCTACGACATCGACATCCGGAACGAGTCCGACCGCATCATCGCCACCTTCCGCGGCGTCTCGCGCCGGCTGAAGGACAAGGTCGTCGACGGCCCGGTCGTCGCATGAGCAAGACCCGCGCCCAGCCGCCGGCGCGAAGCGAGCTCGATCCGATCGAGGTCGCGAGCCGGGATGAGATCCAGGCGCTGCAGCTTCAGCGGCTCAAATGGTCGATCCGCCACGCCTACGATCATGTCGCGGTCTACCGGGCGAAGTGCGACCAGGCCGGTGTGCATCCGGGTGACCTGACCTCGCTCTCCGACCTCGCCCGCTTCCCGTTCACGGTGAAGGATGACCTCCGCGCCTCCTATCCCTTTAAGCACTTCGCCGTGCCGATGAGCGACGTCGTGCGTATCCACGCGTCATCGGGCACCACGGGCAAGCCGACGGTGATGGGCTACACAGCGAAGGACATCGACGTCTGGTCGGAGATGATGGCGCGTTCGATCCGCGCCGCCGGCGGACGCAGGACCGACCTGATCCACGTCGCCTATGGCTACGGCCTTTTCACCGGCGGCCTCGGCGCGCATTACGGCGGCGAGCGCCTGGGGGCCACCGTCATCCCGATGTCGGGCGGCCAGACCGAGCGCCAGGTGCAGATGATCCGGGACCTGGAGCCTGGCATCATCATGGTGACGCCCTCGTACCTCCTGGTCATCGCCGACGAGATGGAGCGCCAGGGGCTGGACCCGCGCGCGTCCTCGCTCCGCATCGGCATCCTCGGCGCCGAGCCCTGGACCGAGACCATGCGGCAGGAGATCGAGGCCCGGCTCGATCTCGACGCCATCGACATCTACGGGCTCTCGGAGGTGATGGGGCCGGGCGTCGCGCAGGAGTGCCTGGAGACCAAAGACGGGCTCCACGTCTGGGAGGACCATTTCTATCCGGAGATCATCGATCCCACGACCGGTGCGGTGCTTGCCGAGGGCGAGCCGGGAGAGCTGGTCTTTACCTCGCTCAGCAAGGAGGCGACGCCGGTCATCCGCTACCGCACCCGCGACCTGACCCGCCTGTTGCCTGGAACGGCACGTTCGATGCGGCGGATGGCGAAGATCACCGGCCGCTCCGACGACATGCTGATCATCCGCGGCGCCAACGTCTTCCCGACCCAGATCGAGGAGCTGATCTTGAAAGACGCGCGCCTTGCGCCGGTCTACCTGATCGAGGTCCGCCGCGACCGCCGCCTCGACGAGATCACCGTCCAGGTCGAGCTGAAGCCAGGCCTCAACGACGAGTCAGCCCCGGTCAACGCCGCCGTCGACCTGACCCGCGCCATCAGGGCCTATGTCGGCGTCTCCGCCGAGGTCCGGGTGATGCCGGAGAACGCGATCCCGCGCTCGGCTGGCAAGGCGAAGCGGGTCAACGATCTCCGGGTAAAGGAGTAAAAGATGACCGGAGCCGCCGGGCTTGCCGGGAAGATGACGCCGGCGCCGCCGGGATCGGATCAGGCGCCCGATCCGGCGAAGCTGCTGTTCGGCCTCGAGGAGCCGCCACCCTTCCCCAAGGACAACATCTTCCCGATCACCTGGGAGACCGAGACGCCGCGGCTTCTCGACTTCTACGAAAAGGGCCGCGATCCCGGCTGGTCGCCGGCGACCCTGCCGTGGGACACGCTCGATCCGACGGCCTTCACCTGGGACCAGCGCTATGCGCTGGCCTACTGGTTCGCGCTGCTCTCGGTCTTCGACTCATCCGGCCCGGCGGTCTTCGCCCGTGCCATGATCCACAGCTACGAGACCCATGAGGAAGACCCGATCCGGAAGTGCTTCTTCTCGGTGACCCGCGACGAGGTCGCCCACGAGGAGATCTGCCAGCGCGCCATCCTGACGCTGACCCCCGGCGGACCGTTCGGTTACGAGCCGACGACCCCGCTCGGCCGTCTCGCCCAGAACAACGCCCGCTGGTACCACCACAACGGTGCCCGCTATTGGGAGGGCTTCAAGAAGGGCATCTCGCGGCATCCGCTGCCGATCCTCTTCACCTCGTTCCTGATGGGCGAGATGGCGTCCTCGACCTTGTTCCACTGGATGCACCGGACCACCACCATCCCGGTGTTCAAGGAAGCTTTCCGCCGCGTCGGCCAGGACGAGGCCCGCCACATGGGCATCTGCCTCACGGTGCTGGAGAAGCTGTTGCCGAAGCTCACCGACGAGCAGCGCGCCTCGATCACCAAGCAGATCCGCGCCGGCTACGTGTTCCTCTCCGGCATCCTCTACGAGCCGCCGGAGCAGTTCTGGGAGCTGCCGTCGACCTGGCGGCCGGCGCATCGCCTGCTGGAGGAGACCGCACGAGGCGCCGGCCTCGGCATTCTCAACGACGAGGAGCGCCGCGAGAACTGGCGGACGGCCTTCCTCAAGCTGAAGGGCCTGCTCGAACCGCACCGCATCGTCTTCCCGGCGATCCCGGAGATCGGCATCGACGGCGCCACCGTCGCCTTCGATCCGGATGACATCATCCCGGTGTTCTAGGTCGCGTTGGAGAGACGGCGCCTCGTCTCGGCGAGGTCGCGGGCGACACCGGTGCGGAGCACGGTCAGGTCGTCCGAGGCGATAACGAAGCGCGCCCCCTTGGCGACCCAGGCCGGCTGCTCCTCCGGCGGCAGGTACATGCCCATGCAGACGGCGAGATTGTGGACGCGGGATGCCTCGAACACCTGGTCGAGGCCGGCCTGGACCTTCGGATGGCGCCAGTTGCCGAGCACGCCGGCCGAGCCCGACATGTCCATCGGCCCGACGCAGATCGCATCGACGCCGGGGACGGCCGCGATCTCCGTCGCCCGCGCCGCCGCCTCGACATGCTCGATCTGCGGGATGACGAAGGTCGCCTCGTTGGCCGATCCGACATAGGCGTCGGTATTGCGGTAGTAGTCGGTGGCGCGCCTCGGGCCATAGCCGCGGCGACCGACTGGCGGATACTTGCAGGCGGCGACCAGCGCCTCCGTCTGCGCGGCATTCATCGTCATCGGCGCAATGATGCCGTCGGCACCGATGTCGAGGATCCGCTTGATCCGCGAGGGGTCGTGGTCCTGCACGCGGACGATGACGACGGGGTCCCAGCGTCGCGCCGCCGACAGCGCGTGCTGCAGGTCCTCCAGGCTGAGCGAGGTGTGCTCGGTGTCGATCAGCAGCACGTCGATGCCGGACCCGGCCATGATCTCGGCAATGCCGGAGTCGTTGAAGGTCATCCAGGCGGAATAGACGACCTCGCCGGCCTTGAGGCGGCGCTTGATCTCGAGGGCACGCTCGGACATCGGGGTTCCTATAGCGAGTTCAACCGGCCTATCCTGAAGCCTTGAGGGACTCGGGGGAAGATGAATGAAGCTCGGCATGTTCATGATGCCCTGCCACGACCCGCGGCGGGACGTGCACCAGGCCCTGCTCGAAGACGTCGGGCAGGCGGTGCTCGCCGACCGCCTCGGCTATGACGAGTTCTGGGTCGGCGAGCACTACTCGGCGCCGAGCGAGCCGGTGACCGACCCGTTCACCTTCCTCGCCAACCTGATCGCCCGCACCAGCCGGATGAAGCTCTGCACCGGCGTGATCAACCTACCCCAGCAGCATCCAGCGGTGGTGGCGGCGCACGCGGCGCTGCTCGATCATCTGAGCGAGGGCCGGATGATGTTCGGCGTCAGCTCCGGCGGCCTTCCCAGCGACTTCGAGCTGTTCAAGCTGACCGATCCACGAACGCGCGGCGAGATGCTGCACGAGGCCGCCGACATGATCGTGAAGATCTGGTCGCAGGACGGCCCCTACGACATCAAGGGCAAGTACTGGGACGTGACCTTGAAGGACTTCGTCGTGCCCGAGCTCGGCATCGGCACCATCCTCAAGCCCTACCAGACGCCGCATCCGCCGATGGCAGTCTCCGCCGTCAGCCCCTTCTCCTACAGCGTCAAGCATGCCGGCAAGAAGGGCTGGAGCTTCATCTCGGCGCATTTCTGCACGCGCGCCAACATCAGGAGTCACTGGGAGGCCTATCGCCAGGGCTGCGAGGAAGCCAAGCGGACGCCCGACCCGGCGGCCTGGCGGGTCGCCCGCGTGATCCATGTCGACCGCGATGCCGGGGCCGCCCAAGCCTTCGTCGACGATCCGGACGGCCCGGTCCGCTTCTTCTGGTCCTATCTTCTGGGCGTGCTCGGCCGCGCCAAGATGCTGCCCCTTCTCAAGACCGACCCGGCGATGCCGGACTCGGCCGTGGACATCGACTATGCGATCCGCGAATTCACGCTCTTCGGCGATCCGCGCTCGGTCGCCGACCAGATCATGGGGCTGAGGGAAGACGTCGGCGACTTCCGCATGATCGTCCAGCTCGCCCTCGAACTGATCCGCCGCACCGAGATCGAGACCTCCATGCGCCTTCTGGCGGAAGAAGTGATGCCGCGGACCCGCGCCTAGCCGTCCGGGTGGTCCGCCGTCATGGCGTAGCGGCTGCCGTAGTAGACCAGCGCCGGCTTGTCCTCGGCCGAGCAGGTGTGGACGCGGCCGACGAAGATCACGTGGTCACCGCCCTCGTACTGGTGATGCGTCACGCAGACGAAGCGGGCGACGCAGCCATCCAGCAGCGGCACCCCGCCCTCGCCCTCATGGAAGGCGATGCCGGCGAAGCGGTCGGGGATCCGGCTGGAGAAGCGCTGAGCGGTCTCGACCTGGTCCCAGGCGAGCACGTTGACGCCGAAATGGGTGGCGGTGCGGAACGCCTCCAGGCTCTTCGCCCGCTTCGACAGGCTCCACAGCACCAGCGGCGGGTCGAGCGAGACCGAGTTGAAGGAATTGGCGGTGAGGCCGACGAGCGCGCCGTCGCCGCTGCGGCAGGTGATGACGGTGACGCCCGTGGCGAAACGCCCGAGCGCCGCCTTGAGCGCGTCTGATCCGATCGCACCATCAATCGCCGCTCCGCCGGCTGGGTCTTCCGCTCGCATTCTGCCCTTCATACCGCATTCACCGGGTCTCGCGCTGCCATCAGATGACGAGCCAAGCCGATCACAATAGCATCGTGGCGGAGGCCACCGGACCGGGAAGGAGATCCGCCAGCAGCGGCCTGGATGCGGTAGTGTCAGCCGCCGTTTCGTCTTTCCGAGGTGTCGATGTCCGTGCCCTCATCCTTCCGGTCGACGCTGGGCGTTCCGACGGCGCTCGTGCTGTCCCTCTGCGTCGCCGCCTGCCAGCCGCAGCCGGAGACGGTTGCCACGAGCGAAAGCTGCGTCGTGCCGCGCATCGCCTCCTCGTTCGAGCGCTTGCCGCCGGCAGCGCGGCCCGCCGACGAAACGCCGCGCTCCGGTATTCTGCCGACGCCGGTGCTCAGCGATGCCGAGGGGGTGGCGGCGGGCGACTGCATACGACCGACCCTGTTTCAGATCGCGGCGGCCAGCGACAATGTCCGGCTCCGCGGCTCCGCCGGCTGGACGCGCATCAGCGCGCAGTTCTACCCCTCCGAGCACGGGCGCTATATCGAGGTGGCCGTGAACCCGCTCGCCGTGGGGTATCTGCGATTCGAGGACGGCCCCTCGCTGCCGGTCGGCGCGGTCATCAAGAAGCACGGCTTTCGCGCCTTCCAGTCCGGCGCGGTCCGGCCGGGGCCGCAGTTCCTGATGGAGAAGATGCCGCCCGGCTATGACCCGAGGGTCGGCGACTGGAAGTTCACGCTGATCGCCGACACCGGGACGACCGTCGGCGAGACGCTGGGCCGCGACGGCGACAAGGTCGAGTTCTGCGTCGCCTGCCACAAGAGCGCCTGGCGGCAGAATTTCCTCTTCTTCGTGCCGCCGGAATACCGGCGGAAGAGTTGAGCTAGGCCGGCTCGTCGATCGGGACGATCTCGCGCGTCAGAGGCCCGCGATAGGTGTAGGCCGCGGTCGCCGCCGCGTCGCCGTGAAGCGTCGTGCAGCCGGCATAGCTGCCGTCCTCGTGGTGATAGAGCCGCCGGTGATCCTCCAGCGATCCCCAGACGGCGCCAGCCTGGTGGTAGTGGAACTGGATCGCGCGGCGATGGCCGTTCGAGCGGTTCGGCCCGGTGAAGTGATGCAGCAGCGCGTGGAAGATCAGCGCGTCGCCCGGCTCCATCTCCAGCGCGCGGGCCTCGCCGCGGCTGACGGCGTCATCGGGCATGGCGCAGCGAGCGAGGTCGTTCTCGTGCACATGCGGCCGGGGACCGCCATGGTGCGAGCCCGGCACCACCTCCATGCAGCCGTTGTTCCTCGTCGCCGGATCCAACGCGATCCAGACGCCGGCGATCAGCGAAGGATCGGTCAGGCGGAAGTACGACGCGTCCTGGTGCCAGGGCTTGTCCGAGCCTATACGCGGCGGCTTCACCAGCGCCATCTCCTGGAACAGCACCCGGCCCCGGCCGAGGAGCTGGTCGAGGATGAGGTGGAGCCGGCGGTTCATCGCCGCCGCCTTCAGCGCCGGCGCCTCCTCGACATAGTCCATGTACTTCCGCACGTAGTACTCGCGCGACTCCGGCGGGATGTCCTCGGGCTTGAATCCCGCTTCGAGCCAGATCCTGGTCTCGTTCTTGGGGATCCGATCGGCTGCCAGGTCGGACAGCGCCGACCGGCACGCGTCGACCGAACGCGGGCCAAGCAGCCCGGGCACGACGACGTAGCCATCGCGACGATAGGCGGCGACCTCGTCCGATGCGAGAGGAACGGCGGCGGTCATGCGAGCTCACCCCGGTGTTTCAGGATCTCGAGCCTGAGGGGAAGCGGCACGCCCAGCCACAAGGAATACGTGGCGTGATCCTCGTAGTCGTCGCCGGTGAGCGGATGGACGAGCACGGTCAGTCCCGAGCGATTGAGCATCAGCCAAGGCACGAGCCGGGAGAACTCGGCGACCGGGAAGGCCACCTGGTACATCGCGACCGGATGCGGGCCGGCCGGCTGGTCGTGCCAGCGCCCGAGCTGCGCCTGGAAGCCGGCGCCGATCCCTTCGCGCAAGCGCTCGGCAACAGGCCGGGACTCGACATCATAGTAGATATGGGCGTGGTAACCCTCGATCGACGCGAGATCGGTGAAGTCTCCAGGC
The DNA here is from genome assembly GCA_945871425.1 of Rhizobium sp. Q54. Taxonomy (GTDB): domain Bacteria; phylum Pseudomonadota; class Alphaproteobacteria; order SHVZ01; family SHVZ01; genus SHVZ01. The sequence goes on from CAMBVS010000043.1 coordinate 29,399, forward strand.
ATCGGCGACCTATCGGCTGGCCTCGGGGACGATGCGTGGAGTGACGTCGTGGGAGCCGAGCCAGTGAGCGCCCGGCGGCGCCGCCGCGCCGACGCCGCATCCGGTGGCGAAGACCAGGACGACCGCGAACAGGGAGCACAACCACGCGTTCACATCGACACCACTTTGCCGGGGTTCATGATGTTGTCGGGGTCGAGCGCCTGCTTGATCGAGCGCATCAGGCCGACCGCCTCGCCGTGCTCGGCCTGGAGGAACGCCAGCTTGCCGTATCCCACGCCGTGCTCGCCGGTGCAGGTGCCGCCCATGGCGAGCGCGCGCGTGACCATGCGGTCGTTGTGCGCGGAGGCCCGCTTCAGCTCCTCCGGATTCTCCGGGTCGATGACGTAGACCAGATGGAAGTTGCCGTCGCCGACATGCCCGACCATCGGCGCCAGCAGGCCTGACTCCTCGATGTCCTTCTTGGTCTCGAGGATGCATTCGGCGAGCCGGGAGATCGGCACGCAGACATCGGTCGGCCAGCCCTTCGCACCGGGGCGAAGCGCCAGGGCCGAGTAGTAGGCGCGGTGCCGCGCCTCCCACAGCTTGGTGCGGTCTTCCTGGCGGGTCGCCCATTTGAAGTCGGCGCCGCCGTGATCGGCCGAGATCGCCTGCACCGTCTCCGCCTGCTCCTTCACCCCGGCATTGCTGCCGTGGAACTCGAAGAAGAGGGTCGGCGCCACCTTGTAGTCGAGTTTCGAATGGGTGACGCAGGCGCCCATCTGCACCTCGTCGAGCAGCTCGATGCGCGCCACCGGAACGCCCGCCTGGATCGTCTGGATCACGGTGTTCACCGCATCCCCGATGGTCGGATAGGCACAGACCGCCGCCGACATCGCCTCGGGCACGCCGTAGAGCCGTAGCGTCACCTCGGTGATGACGCCGAGCGTCCCTTCCGAACCGACGAAGAGGCGGGTGAGGTCGTAGCCCGCCGCCGACTTCCGCGACCGGCTCGCGGTCTTGATGATGCGGCCATCGGCGACGACGACCGTCAGCGACAGCACGTTCTCGCGCATGGTGCCGTAGCGGACCGCGTTGGTGCCGGACGCCCGCGTCGCGGCCATGCCGCCCAACGACGCATCGGCGCCGGGATCGATCGGGAAGAACAGGCCGGTGTCGCGGATATACTCGTTCAGCTGCTTTCGCGTGACGCCCGCCTGCACCTTCACGTCCAGGTCCTCGACGTTCACCTGCAGGACCTTGTTCATCTGGCTGACATCGATGCAGATGCCGCCATGGAGCGCCGCCACTCCGCCCTCCAGAGACGTGCCCGTGCCGAACGGGATCACCGGCGTCTTGAAGCGGGCGCAGACCTTGACGATCTCCGACACCTCCTCGGTCGTGTGCGCGAAGGCGACCGCCTCCGGCGCATGGGGGGTGTGGTAGCTCTCGTCCTTGCCGTGCTGCTGGCGGACGGCCATTGCCGTCGACAGGCGATCGCCGAGCATCTGCTTCAGGATGTCGATCACCCCCGAACGCTGGGCGGGTTGCGCGGTCATGGCAGCTCCGAAGTCATGCGTTTGGCTGAAGGTAGCCCCCTGGGAAGGGGCCGACAAGGCGACTAGGACCCGACGGGCTTGAACTTCGCCAGCAGCGCGTCGATGTCGAGCTCGCCGCGCAGAATGCGGTCGAGCCGGCAGCCGCCGAGCCGCATCAGTTTCTTCCACTTGGCCTCATCGGCCTCCGGAAAGGCCTTCGCCAGCGACACTGCGGCAAAGCGGGCGATCGGCTCGATCGGGAAGCCCAACGGCTTGCCGGAACGGGCGAAGGATTCCAGTGTGGCGCCGTCGAGCGGCTTGAGGTCGGCGACGGCCAGGAAGCCCTTGTCGTTCCGGTCCCAGAGCGCGATCGGACCGCCGATCTCGACCATCGCCTCGGCCTCGCTGCCGCCGTTGTTGGCGAACAGGATGCGGTCGGCCGATGCATCGAGGGCGTCGATGCAGCCGAGCAGCTTGCATTCGCTCAGAAGTTTCTGCACCTCGGTGCGGTCCATCACGTAACGCGCCGCCATCTCCCGCCCCACCTCTTCATTTCGGACGGCGGCGATGGTAGCCCTTGAACCCGCTCCTGTCTCTGATTCCAAAGGCCTGCAATGACCAGCGTCCCGACCCTGGCGGAGATCCGCCAGACCCGCGCCCTGATCGACCGTCACGTGCTGACGACGCCCATCCACACCTGGCGCGGCCGCGAGATCGGCCAGGCTGTCGGCGACACCGAGGTCGTGCTCAAGCTCGAGCTGTTCCAGCACACGGGATCGTTCAAGGCACGAGGAGCCGTCGCCGTGATGCTGAACCTGTCGAAGGAGCAGCTCGCCCGCGGCGTCGTCACCATCTCCGCCGGCAACCACGCCATCGCCACGGCCTATGCCGCCAAGACGGTCGGCACCTCGGCCAAGGTTGTGATGGCCAAGAACGCCAATGCGACCCGTGTCGCCCGCGCCCGGGCCTATGGCGCCGAGATCGTGGTCGCCGAGAACGTGGTCGAGGGTTTCGAGCTGGTGAAGAAGATCGAGGCCGGCGAGGGCCGCAGCTTCGTCCACCCGTTCGAAGGACCCTGGACCTCGCGCGGCACCGGCACGCTCGGCCTCGAGTTTTCAGAGCAGGCGGGACCGCTTGATGCCGTGATCGTGCCGATCGGCGGCGGCGGGCTCGCCTCCGGCGTCTCGACCGCGATCAAGCTCTCCCAGCCCAACTGCAAGGTCTACGGCGTCGAGCCCGAAGGCGCCGACGTGATGAGCCGCAGCTTCGCCTCCGGCAAGCCCGAGCGCCTGGAGAAGATCCAGACCATTGCCGACTCGCTGGCGCCGCCCTTCACCACGCCGCTCGCCTTCGAGCTCTGCCGGCGCCACATCGACGAGATCGTGCTGCTCGACGACCAGGCGCTGAGGCGTTCGATGGCGCTCTTGTTCCGCGAGATGAAGCTGGCGGTCGAGCCGGCCGGCGCGGCGGCGACCGCGGCCCTTCTCGGGCCGCTCAAGGATCGCCTGAAGGGCAAGCGCGTCGGGCTGATCGTCTGCGGCGCCAATATCGGCATCGACGACTTCGCCGAAGCGGTGCGACAGGGAGAGGCGGGCTAGCGTCTCACTCGACCTGGAGCGCCAGGTCGATCAGCGGGCCGGTCGCCGGATGGGCCACGCGGAAATCGGCCAGCGCGGTGTCGATGGCGAGCTGGCGCCAGCGCTTCGCCTGCTCGGCGGTCGGCATCACCACGCGCACGCCTCGGCGCTCGAACGCCTCGACCATGGCCCGATCGGCGGCGCGCGAGGCGTCGGCCGCCCAGGCCTCGACCTTGTTGGCGGCCTTCTGCAGCACCCGGCGCTGGGTCTGGCTCAACTGTTCGTAGGACAAGCGGGAGATGACGATCGGCTCGTAGATCATCAGCAGCGGGTGATCGCCGGGTGCGGTCAGGCACTGGGCCTGTTCGTGCAGCTTCAGTTGGACCAGAGTGTCGCTGGCGGCGGTGGCGACGTCGATCAGGCCGGCAGCGAGCGCACCGGCGATCTCGGCCGGCGCCATTTCCGCCACCGCGGCCCCCATCTCCGTCGCCATCCGCTCGTAGTGGCGATTCGACGCCCGTATGGTCCGCCCGCGGAGATCCTCGGGCTCGACCACGCACTCGCCGCGCGAGACCAGCCCGCCGGCAACCCAGAGATCGGCGAGGACGACGACGCCGTCCGCTTCCGCCTGATCCTGGATCCGGCGCAGGAAGGGCGAGTCGTTGAGCCGGGCCGCATGGGCATGGGAGAGCGCAATCCCCGGCATGAAGGTGAGCTGGAGGGCCGGTTGCTTGAGCCCGCCATAGTGGAACGGCATGACCGAAAGATCGAGCTGGCCCTTGCTCATCGCCACCCATTGCGCCCGCGGCCGCATGAGCTGGGCCGCCGGGTACACCTTGACGTCGAGACCGATCCTCGCTTGCGCCACCTCACGTGCAAACATGCGCATGGCGACGTCGCGAAAGTCGATGCCGTCGCCCGGAAACTGGTGCGAGGCCCGCAACGTCTCGGCGCTCGCCGCCGCCGGTACTGCCAGCGCAAGCCCGACGAAAACTATGCGAAGCCAGCGGCTCAACCCCACCCCCTTCTCCGGAAAAGAGCGCGCGCGAGCGGGAGTATCGCCGAGCACGCCGCAGCGTCAATCTCGCATCGCCTTATGTCGAAAGGTTGACGCGATCTTGGCCCTGCGGCGACCATCGGGCATGGCTCTCTGGCACAAGGTCCTCGCCGGCGCCGCCGGCTTCGCCGTCGGCGGTCCGATCGGCGCCCTGGTCGCGGGTCTCGCCGCCCACGCCTACGAGGACGATATCCGCAAGGCGGTCGAGAGGCTTAAGCCCTCGCCCGACCCGACTCGTTCGACCGCCTTCACCGTCGGCGTCATCGCGCTCGGCGCCAAGATGGCGAGCGTCGACGGCGAGGTGAGCGGCGACGAGATGCGCGCCTTCCGCCAGGTCTTCCACGTCGATGACGCCGAGATGGTCAATTTCGAGCGCGTCTTCGAGATGGCGAAGCGCCAGCCCGAGTCGTTCGAGGCCTATGCCCGCCCGCTCGCCGCGCTGTTCGAGCCGGGCTCGACCGTGCTGGAGGAGCTGATCCACTGCCTCTTCCACATCGCCACCGTCGACGGCGAGCTGAAGCCGACCGAACACGCCTATCTCAGGCAGGTCGCCGAGATCTTCGGCTTCGACGAGCGGGGCTTCGAGCGGCTCTCGGCCCATCACACGGAATTCATGAGCTGCGAGCCGTGCCTGCTGCTCGGCGTGCCGGCCGACGCGCCGGCGACCGAGATCAAGGCCGCCTATCGGAAGCTGGTGCGCGAACACCATCCCGACCGGCTGATCGGCCTCGGCATGCCTGAGGAGGCGATTCGGGCGGCGACCGACCGCCTCGCCACCATCACCCAGGCCTATGAGCGCCTCAAGCTCCAGCGCGGCTTCGCTTGAAGTAGACATCCCCTCGGAGGATGCGCCATCATCAGTTGCCAGGGGGGCATCGCGATGGACGCCGAGACGTTCCTGAAGTCGGGCGGCTTAGACAAGTCGCTCGCTTCGATCGACCTGCTGAAAGGGGTGTCGGCCGACGCCTTCAAGCGGATCGAGCAGCGTTGCCTCTGGAAATTCCACGCCAAAGGTGCGGTCGTCCTCAACCAGGATGACGACAGCCACGAGGTCCTGTTCGTACGCTGCGGGCGGGTCCGGGTGGTGCAGTTCACCTCGACGGGGCGCGAGATCGGCTTTGCCGAGATCACTTCGGGCGGCCACGTCGGCGAAATGGCGGCAATCGACGGCGGCCCGCGCTCGGCGAGCGTAATCGCCGTCACCGACACGGTGACCGCCAGCCTGCCTGCCCAGGACTTCCTCCAGCTGCTGCGCGACACCCCGGCGCTCGCGCTCAACCTGCTGAAGGCCATGGCCCGCGCCATTCGCGGCACCAATGTCCGGGTCCACGACCTTCGCAGCCTGACCGCCGCGGGGCGCATCGTGCACGAACTCCTGCGCCTGGCCGGCCGCGGCCGCACCACCGGCAACCTCGGCCGCATCAAGCTGCAGCCGGCGCCGACCCAGAGCGAGATTGCGGCGTCGGCCGGCACCACCCGGGAAACCGTAGCCCGGACGCTGGGCGAGCTCGAGAAACGCAAGCTGGTCGCCCGCGGCAGTCGCTCCCTCGAGCTGGTCAACATCGAAGGCCTCGAGGACTTCATCGAGGACGACGCCCAGGCGGGTTGAAGTGGGGCGATCGGCTATCGGCAGGGAATTTGCCGACAAACCGCCGGCTTGGCTCGGCGATGGCTTGACCTCGTCGCCGCCGGGAGCATATGGGACGATGTGGGTCAGACGGCTGGACGGCCGCTCGGCGCTTCACGGCGCCGGGAGGAAAGTCCGGGCTCCACGAGAATACGGTGCCGGGTAATGCCCGGCGGGGGCGACCCCAGGGACAGTGCCACAGAGAACAGACCGCCGGCGCATGCGCCGGTAAGGGTGAAACGGGGCGGTAAGAGCGCACCGCGGGGCCGGCAACGGGACCGGCATGGCAAACCCCACCGGGAGCAAGACCGAATAGGGGCGGCCGCTCGGGGTCGAAAGACCGCCGGGAGGCGCATTCCCGCGCCGCCGCCCGGGTTGGTCGCGAGAGGCGTCCGGTAACGGACGTCCCAGATGAATGGCCGTCCACTGCCCGTCAAGGGCAGGGACAGAACCCGGCTTACAGGCCGTCTGACCCGTTTCATCTCGCATCAGGCGTTCCGCGGCAGCATCGGCCCATAGAACACATAAAGAACAAAAAGGATCTGTTCAGAGAACCAATTCAAACCAGTCGTTTCTTGCAAGAAGGGACCCACAATCCCTGGGAGGAGCTTGAAATTACTGATTTGTCCCATGGCATTACCTAGTACCCAGAATCATACCTGAGTGATACGACGGTTCTTGAACCTTCGTTGACGAACTTTCTTCTTGGTCCAAGCGAAGGGTTCGGCAGTTTCGTTGTATGCTGCGATGAAGGCATCGATGTGCTCCTGCAACGGCTCGACGGCAG
>CAMBVS010000044.1 GCA_945871425.1 Rhizobium sp. Q54
TCGCCGCTGCGGTGCACCTCCAAGGGCTCGACCACGATCTCGCCGACGCGGTGGCGGGGGTTGAGCGAGCCGAAGGGGTCCTGGAACACCACCTGCATCTGGCGACGGCGGGCGATCATGGCGCGGCGGTCGAGCCGGGTGATGTCCTCGCCCTGGAAGCGGACGCTGCCGCCCGTCGGCTCGACCAGGCGAAGGATGGTGCGCCCCAGCGTCGACTTGCCGCAGCCGGACTCGCCGACGATGCCGAGCACCTCGCCTTCCGCCAGGCTGAAGCTCACGCCATCAAGCGCGCGGATGGTGGTGCCGCCCGAGGCGTAATGGGTCTTGAGATCGGCGACCTCGAGAAGCTGAGTCATGCCGCCGGGTTCCAGCAGCGAAGGCGATGCGGCGGCGCTTCCAGCGGCGGCAGCTCGGTGGCGCAGCGGGGAAGCGCGAAGCCGCAGCGAGGGGCGAATATGCAGCCGGCGCCGCGGTCGGCCGGGGCCGGCACGGCGCCCGAGATCGACGGCAGCTTCCGACCCGGCGGGTTCGCCGCCGGCATGGTGTGGAGCAGCGCCTCGGTGTAGCGGTGTCGCGGGCCGGCGAAGAGCCTGGCCGAGGGCGCCTCCTCGACCAGGCGGCCGGCATACATGACGGCGACGCGGTCGCAGAACTCCGCGACCACGCCGAGGTCGTGGGTGATCAGCAGCACCGCCATGCCGAACTCGAGGCGGAGGCGACCGATCAGATCCAGGATCTGCGCCTGCACGGTGACGTCGAGGGCGGTCGTCGGCTCGTCGGCGATCAACAGGCGCGGCCGGCAGGCGAGCGCGATCGCGATCATCACCCGTTGGCGCTGGCCGCCCGAGAGCTCGTGCGGATAGCGGTTCAGCTGGTTGCGCGCCGCCGGGATGCCGACGAGGTCGAGCAGCCGCGTGGTCTCGGCGCGGGCGGCGGCGCCGCCCAAGCCGCGATGGACGATCAGGCTCTCGCCGATCTGGTCGCCGATGGTGAACACCGGGTTCAACGAGGTCATCGGCTCCTGGAAGATCATGCCGATGCGGTCGCCGCGGATCGCGCGCAAGGCGGGAAGGTCGAGCGACATCATGTCGACGCCGTCGAACAGGATGCGCCCATCGGTTATGCGCCCGGGCGGATCGGGCAGGAGGCGCATGATCGAGAGCGCGGTGACGCTCTTGCCGCAGCCGGACTCGCCGACCAGGCCGAGCGTCTCGCCGGGCGCAATCGAGAACGAGACGTCCTCCAGCACCGGAACCCCGTCCATCGCCACGCTCAACGACTCGACGGCGAGGAGCGGCGTCTCAGTCATGCTTGCTCGCGCGCGGATCGAGGATGTGGCTCAGGCGGTCGCCGACCAGGTTGACCGACATCACGGCGAGGAAGAGGGCGAGGCCCGGGAAGATCATGGTCCAGGGGGCGTAGCGCATGAACTCGCGGCCGGCGCTCAGCATCGCCCCCCATTCGGCCTGCGGCGGCTGGGCCCCGAGCCCGAGGAAGGAGAGCGTCGCCGTCGACAGGATCGCGGTGCCGAGGTCGAGCGAGCCGAGCACGATCACGATCGGCATCAGGTTGGGCAGCAGGTGCCGGCGCAGGATCCGTGCCTGGCTCGCGCCGACGGCGCGCGCGGAGTCGACGAACTCGCGGCCGACCAGCGTCAGCGTCGCCGAGCGCACGACGCGGGCGATGCGCGGAATGCCGGAGATGCCGACGGCGAGCGCCGCGTTGAACGCGCCGACGCCGAGCACGGCGACGATCAGGATCGCCAGCACGATCGCGGGGAATCCCAGCATCACGTCGAGCAGGCGCACGCCGATGCGGTCGACGCGGCCGCCGAGGAAGGCGATCACCATGCCGATCAGGGTTCCCGCGATGAGGCTGATCGCGACCGTGAGCAGGCCGACGGCGAGCGAGAGCCGCGAGCCGTGGAGGATGCGGCTGAAGATGTCGCGGCCGAAGAGATCGCAGCCGAAGACGTAGTCGAGCGAAGGTGCGGCGAGGCGCGGGCAGACGCGCGTCGCGTTCGGGTCGTAGGGTGAGATCAGGGGAGCGAAGATGGCGCCGAAGACAAGGACCACGAGGATGATCGAGCCGGCGAGCGCGCCCGGCGTGCCGAGCGTGCGGGCGATCAGGCGGCGCGGCGGCATGATCGCGGTCGCGGTCACGCGCGCCTCGAGCGGATGCGCGGGTCGACGATGCCGTAGAGGAGCTCGAGCAGCAGGTTGATCACGATGTAGGCGGTGGTGGTGTAGACGACCAGGCCCTGCACCAGCGGGATGTCCTTGGTCAGCACCGCGTCGATCAGCATCGATCCGAGCCCGGCGCGGGCGAAGACGCGCTCGGTCACCACCGCGCCGCCGATCAGGACGGCGAACTGCAGGCCGAGAAGCGTGATCGGCGGGATGATGGCGTTGCGCATCGCGTGCTTGGCGACGATGCGCAACGTCGAGAGCCCCTTCGAATGCGCGGTGCGGATGTAGTCCTGCGTCATGGTCTCGATCAGGGCGCTGCGGATGAGCCGCGCCAGGCCGCCGGCGAGGAAGAGGCCGATGGTGATCGAGGGCAGGATCAGCGCGTCGATGCCGTCGCCGAGGATCGGGACCCATTCGAGCTGAAGGCCGAAGACGTAGATCAGCAGCATGCCGATCCAGAAGCTCGGCAGCGACACGCCGACCAGCGCGGTCGACATCGTCGCGGTGTCGACCCAGCCATGCGGCCTGAGCCCCGCGGCGATGCCGAGCGCGACGCCGAGCAGGATGCCGACGAGAAGGCCGCCGAGGGCGAGTTCGAGCGACGGGCGCACGCGTGCGGCGATCATCTCGCTGACTGGCTGCTTCGAGGAGTAGCCGTTGCCGAGGTCGCCGACGGCCATCTTCTTGAGGAAGGTCAGGTACTGGACGTAGATCGGCTGATCCAGGCCGAGGCGCCGTCGCTCGTTGTCGAGGATCTCGTCGCTGACCGGCGTGCCGCCGAGCGCCAGCATGACGGGATCGCCGGGAATGAGTTGCAGCACGCCGAAGACGATGCTCCAGGTCAGGAACAGCGTCGGCACGATCCCGAGGATGCGCCTAAGGAACCAGGGCATCCGCAGCGTCATGGGAAGGGCCGGGGATCGATGAAGCGCCGGAGCACGTTCGTCGTCAGCCGGGCTAAGACGTTGCCGTAGGTCTCCGGCGGCAGCGATCCGACATAGGTCATCGAGCCGACGCTGAACACGGCGCCGCCGGAGGCGGTCTCGAAGAAGGTCATGTCGGCGCAGGACCACTCCTCCTGCGGCCGCGGGTGGCGATGCACCAGCATATCCTCGTTCACCCAGCGGTAGTCGTCGTGGATGACCACGCCCTTGGCGACGACGACGGCGTTGGGGGGCGTGCCGTAGCGGGGATCGGCGCTATCGAGCTCGAAGCCGGCCGCGCCGCCGCCCATGAATCCCGAGTCGCCGAATTTCGCGCCGGGGATCGCCGCATCCTCGATGCCGGCGGTCATGAACCTGACCCGCTCGTTCCGGATGCCGTCGGTGAAGCTGTAGGGGAACCCGAGGTGTCTTCCCTGCACCGAGAAGCCGATGCCGACGATCGCGTGCGAGGCCTTGCCGACCCGGCGCCAGAGCCCGCCATAGCCGCCGCCGAACTGGTTGTAGCTCTCGCCCGGCTCGGTCGCCCAGACGCGGATGCCGCCCTCGGCGCGGCGCACCTCGAGCGCATGCGGCGTGTCCAGGCCGGGCTCGGCCCGCCAGTAGAAGCCGTTGCCGCCGAGATACATCAGCCGGCCGCCCCTGGCGAGGAAACGCTCGATCGCCTCCAGCATACGCTCGGAATGGTATTCGGGATGCTGGGCGCAGATCAGCACGCGGTAGGGGGCGAGCGCGTCGATACCTTCCTCGTGCAGGTCGTGGTCGGTGAGCACGTCGTGCGCGATGCCGGCGCGGTCGAGCCAGTCGATCACGTAGCTGTCGCAGCCGATGCGCCCGGTGCCCGATCCCTTCGGCGCCGGATCGACCAGGCTCATCTGCCGGGGCCGCGTGTCCAGCTGCGGGCGCAGCATCGAAGTGATCGACACCCCCGATCCGTCGGCATGGTAGTTGTACGTCGAGAGCCCGTAGTCGGGATTGAAGCCCGGTGTCTCCAGCAGCGAGCCCCAGGCGCGCGAGCGCTCCAGGATCTCGAGGCTCCGCTCCGGCCGCGCATAGCTCGAATAGACCTGGTAGCTGAATGTGGGCACCAGGAAGGCGACGTCGGCGGTGCGGGCGCCCTCGGCCGGACGGACGAAGAACGGGATGTAGTCCTCGCCGGCGTCGTTCTTGATGTGGGCCGCGTAGAAGCCGCTCGGCCAGTCCCTGGGCACGTCGAGCGCGAAGCTCTCGGGCCAGCCGCAATCGCCCATGTCGTCGGAATGGAAGTGGATGGCGCCGTACTGCTCGGGGGCCGCCTTCCAGTCGTGCACGGCGCCGGTCCAGCCGGCTCCTTTCATCGCGCGTGTCGGCAGGTTGACCAGGCGGCCATGCGCCGCCTGCGGGCCGACATCGACGATGCGCTGGGTTCCGATGCCCTGGCTGAAGTCCCAGTCGGCAACGACGGCGCCGCCGAGCGTCGAGATCCGAGGCCGCTCGATCTTGCCGTTGTAATAGGCAAGGAGGTCCTTGCCCTCCAGCGCCGCCGCGATCGTCACGGTCGCGATCCCGGCGAGCGGCGTCGGCGTCGCTGCCGCCTCGGCGCGGCCGCCGTCGACGATGACGCCGACCGGCGTGAGCGGCGTCTGCGACAGCGACAGCCGGCCGCCGGCGGCGATCGTGGCCTCGATCGCATACCAGCGCCGGGCCAGCATCGGGGCGTCGACGGCGATGATCTCTCCGCCGATGCGGAGCTGCGCGCCGCCATGGGGGCCGAGCTCGAGGCGGATGGCGACGCCAGCGACGTCGATGGCGATCAGCGACTGGCGGCCCTTGCCTGGCAATGTCGGCCAGATCGTGGCGCTCAGGCGGAGCCCGCCATCCTTCGGCAATGCCAGGGCCTCGATCCGCGCATAGCTTCCGGGAGATCCTGCGTGGAATTTTCCTTCACGGCGGCCGTCCAGCGGCGTCTTGAGCGGCACCTCGCGGTAGCCCGGCCCGTCCGGGTTCGGGTCGGCGCAGAGATGGCGCACGAAGCGGAGCGTGTAGGGCCGGTCTGCGGCGCTCGACACCATGAAGCGGAGGCGCCCGCCCGCCCGCGCGCTCCAGCGATCGACATAGCCGGTCAGCTGATGAATGTGCGGCCCCCACGGGCGACAAGCCTGTCGCCACATTTCGAATGATGCCATAGTATCATTTGGGACTACCAGCGGTATGGCAACCTCCGGGGAGACTTTCATGCGCCTGCGTCATGCCTCCTTCGCCGCGGCCGGAATGCTGCTCGCGGCCAGCGTCGCATCCGCCCAGACACCGGGCCTCACCATCACCTGGGCCGAGGACGACGCCAATCCCCGCACCTGGGATCCGCGCGTCACCCAGTCCCGCCACGAGACCCAGCTGATCTACCAGGTGTTCGACCAGCTCGTCGGCTCGGACGAGAAGAACGATCTGTTCCCCGGTCTCGCGACCAGCTGGACGCTCTCGGCCGACGGCCTCGCGCTGACGCTCAAGCTCAGGGACGACGTCACCTTCCATGACGGCACCAAGTTCAACGCCGAGGCGGTGAAGTTCACCTTCGACTCGATCCGCGAGCCGGCGCTCGGCAGCCGCGCCGCGATCGACATCCTCGGCCCCTATGCCGGCGCCGACATCGTCGGCCCCTACGAGGTCCGCATCCGCTACACCCGGCCCTATGCGCCGGCGATCGCGGTGATGAGCGAGAGCGTGCTGTCGCCGGTGTCGCCGGCGGCGGTGAAGTCGCTGGGCGACGTCGGCTTCGCCGCGGCACCGGTCGGCACCGGGCCGTTCAAGTTCACGACCTGGGAGCGCGGCAAGCAGGTCATCATGGACCGCTACGATGCCTACAACTGGGCGCCGGCCTATACCAAGCACAAGGGTCCGAGCAAGGTCGCTCGCGTCGTCCACCGCTCCATCGCCGATGCCTCGACCCGCGTCGCCGCGCTCGAGCGCGGCGAGGCCGACGCCACCGACTTCACGCCGATCCTCGACATGCGCCGCCTGGGTCAGGATCGCCGCTACAAGACCGTCCTGGTCCCGTCCTCGGGCCTGCCTTTCGGCGTGATGCTCAACTCCAAGCGCGGCGTGCTGCAGGACATCCGCGTGCGCCAGGCGTTCATGCACGGCTTCGACCGCAAGGCGCTGACCGACGACATGTATTTCAGCCTGATCGAGCCCGCCTACAGCGCGCTGTCGACGACCACGACCGGCTACTGGAAGGACGCCGAGAAATATTACCCCTACGATCCCAAGAAGGCGGCGGCGCTTCTCGAAGAGGCCGGCTGGAAGATGGGGCCGAGCGGCATCCGCATGAAGGACGGCCAGCCGCTCACCACCACCTGGCAGGTGCTGGCGGTGGTGCTGCCCGAAGTCGGCGTCGCCGCGCAGGCGGATCTCAAGAAGATCGGCTTCGATCTCAAGGTCGAGACCATCACCGGCCCGCGCTGGGACGAGCTCGTCTTCGCCGGCCAGCACGAGATCAACCCGCTGCGCTGGATCGCGGCCGATCCGAGCCTGCTCGAGGTGATGTTCCACAGCCGCAACCTGCCCGAGCCCGGCCGCTTCCGCTTCAACCTCGGCAGCCTCGCCGATCCGGCGCTCGACAAGCTGCTCGAGCAGGCGGGCGGTGAGATGGACCCGGCCAAGCGGAACGGGCTCTATGCCGACGTCCAGAAGAAGATCATGGACAACGCCAGCTGGTTCCCGATCCACAACCAGGTCAACTCGATCGCCTACCGCGCCAACCGCTCGGGCTACCGTCTCGCGCGCGCGCAGTGGAACATCAAGTTCTACGAGGTCGACGAGGTAAAATAGGCCCGCCCACCGCCTTCGCTCCGGCGACGCCCCGGAGCGAAGGCCGGGCGACGGGATCGGTACGCTTCACATCCGGGAATCCCTGCCATGGCCGACCTGCCGATCACGCTGACCTGCGCCGACTACGCCCGCATCCTGCCGATGGCCGCCGGTATGATCGACACGCCGGGGATCGCACTCGAGATGATCCTCGGCCGGTCCGGCAAATGGACCGACCGCGCCGAGATGCTGCGCCGCGCGACCCAGGATACGACGGTCTCCGGCGGCGAGGGCTCGATGGCCCAGCACCTCTATCGCATCGACAAGGGCGATCGCTCGCATGTCGGCCTGCCGCTGTTCCCGCTCCGCAACCTCTCTGGCCGCGACATCTATGTGAAGGCCGGCAGCCCGCTCAAAAGCCTGAAGGACCTCGCCGGCAAGCGCATCGGCACCTACAGCGTGACGGCCAGCGGCTCGATCTGGTATCGCCATTTCATGCGCTGGGGCGGAGTCGACCCGAGCTCGGTCGACTGGGTGGTCGGCAACATCGACGAGCCCTTCGGTCTCTCCTCCATCGTGCCTCCCGGTGCCAAGACGGCACCCGAGGGCCGCTCGTTGGCATCCATGCTGATCGCCGGCGAGGTGGACGCGCTGACCAGCCCGCCCAGGCCCAAGGACTACCACCCGACGAAGGGGCCTATCGCCCGACTGCTGCCGGACTTCCCTGCCGTCGAGGCCGCCTATTGGCGCGAGACAAGCTGCTTCGCCCCACAGCACCTGTTCACCATCCGCCGCGAAGTGTGGGAGAAGAACCGCTGGATCGCGCGCGCGCTCACCGACGCCTTCATCGCCTGCGAAACAATGTTCACCACTGCCCAACGCAGCTTCCCCTACGCCACGCCTTGGATGGAAGCCGAGGTCGAGCGCACCGTCGGCATCATGGGCGAGGACTATCACCCGAACGGACTCCCCCGCTGCACGAAGGAGGTCGACGCCTTCGCGGCCGAGGCCCACAGGCACGGCCTGACCTCGCGCCGGGTGACGGTGGAGGAATTCTTCGCGGAGTATCTCGCCGCCTGAGGACGTCGCGGGTCGGCCTGGGTCCGGGTCTGACCCTGGCTGTGTGAAAACAGCCAGGGTCACAAGCTGACGCTATGTTGGCGCTTCTGCCTCGGCGGCACCGCTCCGCTCGACACGCGGTCTTTCGGCCGAGGCACGTGCTCGTCCGCACGACGTATGATGTGGGATTTCGTAGTCGAGTAGTTCGACGACCTCTTGCAGACCTTTCTCAAAGAACCCGTGCATGTAGTCGACGGCTGTCACGCCAGTCCGCTGATGGCCCACTAGGTTTGCGACTGCGGCTTCTTGAGCACCGGCGCGCTGCAGATGCGTATCGAAGCTGTGCCGGAGACTGCGGAAGACGAGCTTCCGCTCGCCGGCCTTCAGCCCGCTCGCTTCGATGTAGCGGGCGAACCACTTCCCGACTGCTCCGTCATGCGCCTTGTACTTGTTGGATGTGAAATCGCGTCCAAAGTTGGACGCGATTTGGAGTGCGCCCCATGGGATGGACAGCATGAAGGGATCGGGTTGACCCTCCGACCTGCCCCAAGGATTTCGGACCAAGGATAACCTGTGAGACTGGCTCACGGACAGGAGGGAGCCAGTCTCACAGGTTATCCTTGGTCCGAAATCCCTGGGGCAGGTCACCCTACCGACGGCGATTTTCCCTGCCGGCTTCAGGAGACTCCGAGGCCGCCTTGGCTCCGGTCGCTGGGCGGGGTCGCCTCAGGGCGTAGCGGCCAAGGATATCACCGATGTCGGGACGCCGGCTCGGCTGGGCCAGGAGCGCTCGGCCCTCTACCTCTCCGAGATGGTGCGCCATCAACTTGGCTGCCTGTGCGCCATTTCGCTCCCGGAGCGCCTCGATGATCGACCGATGCTCGCTGACCGCGCAATCCGAGGCGTGAGGCTGGCCGTAAAGGGCGATGATCAGGGCGCAGCGGGAGACCAGTTCGTCGACATAGCGTGCAACGACGCGATTGCCGCTCATCTCCGCCAAGAGGACGTGGAACGCACCTGCGAACCGGATCGACTCGAGGCCGTCCTTGCCGTCGGCATCCCGCTCTTTTTCCACTTGCGCTTCGAGTGCCGCGAGTTGGCGGGGTGTGATCGACACGGCCAAGGTAGCCATAACCTCGCGCTCGAGACAGGCTCTGGCCGCGAAGATATGCCGGGCCTCGTCCAGGCTCGGCCGCGCGACGGCGGCACCTCGGTTCGGCTGCATATCGACCAGGCCCTCCGCCTTGAGGCGCATGAGCGCTTCGCGCACGAGAGTCCGGCTCGCCCCGAAGCGTTCTCCGATGGTGTCTTCCGGCAGCTTGTCGCCCGGCAGGAGGGCGTGATCGGAAATCGCCTGCCGGAGCCCGCGGTAGATCACCCCGCTGCGCGAGACCGCCGATCGTCCCCGATCCTTCAGCAATGACACCAAGTCTAAGTCCTCACGCAGCGATACGTCCCGGCCGGCATCCGAGGTTAGTCGAACTCGTCCCGACTTTACACGAGTTTTCGTATACAAATACGTCTCAGTTCGAATACGATATTCGTCGGGAGTCGACCGACGAACGCTTGGTCGCCAAGTACAATCGAGAAAGAATTCGATTTTGAAACGGGAATCGGATCGCGTGTTCGGAGCGGAATTGCATACGAAACAGCGGCCCCGTTTGCGCGAGAAAAGCACACGTCTGCGCCTGCTGCTGGTCAATGGCAACACCTCGGCGGATGTCACAACGGCCCTTTCCGCGGCCGCAAAGAGGCTTTTGGCCGATCGGGCGTCGATCACGTCGATCACGCCCGAGTTCGGCCCGCCCTACATCCGCACGCGCTCGGAGGCGGCCATCGCCGGCCACGCCATTCTGTCGGCCATCGCCAAGGCCGTGCGTTCCACTTCGAGCGGGCATTTCGATGCGTGCATCGTCGGCTGCTTCGGCGAACCCTCGCTCTTCGCGGCGCGAGAAATGTTCGGTTTTCCCATCGTCGGCATGGTTGAGGCGTCGGTCGTGACGGCACTGCAGCTTGGATCGCGCCTTGCGATAGTGACCGCCGGCGAACGCTGGCCGACGATGATCGACGAACTCCTGCGCGGCTATGGCCTGGATGCACGCTGCGTCGGCATTCTCCGGGCCGGCATCGACGGTTCCGATGCGCTCACAGGCGTCGAAGCCGCGGTCGGCAAAGCGGTCGACCGCCATGAAGCCGATGTCGTGATCATCGGCGGCGCGGTGCTTGCGGGGATCGCCCATCGGCTGCAACCGCGGGTGCCGGTGCCCCTGGTCGACTCGTTCGCCGCGGCTGTGCTGCAGGCGGAAGCCCTGGCCCGGCTCGGCCTGCCGAAGGCTCGTCGCGGCGCGTTCGCGGCGCTACCAGCGGCGAAGATCGCCGGCATAGATGCCGAGCTCGCCAGCTTCTTCGATGCAACGTGACGGGAAGAGAGACCGATATGAGTGCGCGCAGTCTGCCGACGCTCGCCGCGCCGGCATCGACCGTCCCGCAGGCGCCACAAGCCTCGAATGAGGAGGTGCCGCTCTGGAGGGCCAGCGGACCTCGGGACGCGTCCTCCCTTGCGCAGCCCGGAGCGCTCTTGCCGTGCCAAGGTCATAAATTCGAATTCGACAGGCGAAGCTGAGTTCCAACCGTGACGAGAGACAGGAGCCCTCCGATGTCCCAGAGAATATTCCGATCGCTGCCGCCGGTTGCGGCGATGCTTGCGGTAGCCGCGGCGGCACTGTCGGCGGCGGGTGCGGCCGACGCCAAGACGCTGAAATGGTCGAGCCAGGGCGACATCGCCACCTTCGACCCCTATGCGCACACCGAGAGCTTCACGTCCAACATGCACCACCACGTCTATGACCCGCTGGTACGTCGCAGCCGCAGTCTGGAGATCGAGCCGGCCCTGGCGACGAAGTGGTCGAGCGTGGCGCCGGACCGCTGGCGCTTCGAGCTGCGGCGCGGCGTCAAGTTCCACAACGGCAATGCCTTCACCGCCGATGACGTGGTCGCATCGATCACCCGCCTGCTCGACCCCGATGCCCGCGCGCGCGGCAATCTTTCCAATGTGGCGAAGGCCGAGAGGGTCGACGACTACACCGTCGACTTCGTCACCAAGGGGCCCTATCCGCTCCTGCTGAACGACCTCTCCGGCATCTTCATCATGGACAAGGAGTGGCTCGAGGCGAACAACGCGTTGAAGCCGGGCAATCTGACGACGGGCGCCACCACCTACGCCTCCACCAACGCCAACGGCACCGGCCCCTTCAAGCTGGTCAGCTACCAACCGGATTCCCGCACCGTGCTGGAGGTCAATACGGGTTGGTGGGACAAGCCGGCCCACAACCTGACGCGCATCGAGTTCAGGCCGATCAAGTCGGACGCGACGCGCGTGGCCGCGCTGCTGTCCGGCGAGATCGACATGATCGCGCCGGCTCCCCTGCAGGACCTGGCGCGTATCGGCGCGACCTCCGGCTTCAAGGTGATCGAGGAACCGTCCCTCCGCCTGATCTTCCTCGGACTGAATTGGCGGCCGGAGCTGGTGGGCCAGCCGGGCGTCAAGAACCCGCTTCTCGATCTCAAGGTGCGCCAGGCGCTCTGGCATGCGATCGACCTCGACACCATCCAGCGCCGCGTCATGCGGGGCAAATCGCGCAACGTCGGAACCATGGTGGCACCGCCCGTCCCCGGTTACTCGGCCGGCCTCGACCAACCGCTCGCCTTCGACGCGGCCAAGGCCAAGGCGCTTCTGACCGAGGCCGGCTACCCCTCCGGCTTCAAGGTCAACCTGTCCTGCCCGAATGACCGCTACATCAACGATGAGCAGACCTGTGTCGCCGTCGCCGGTATGTGGAGCCGGCTCGGGCTTCAGGTCGACTTGAAGACCGAGAGCCGGGCCACCTACTTCCCCAAGGTCGACAAGGGTGAGACCGACATCTACATGCTCGGCTGGGCGACCCTGCCGCCGATGGACGGTTACTCCGTGCTCTCCGCCCTCATGGCGACGCGCAAGGGCGGGTTCGGCGGCAACAACCCGAACGGGCTGAGCGATCCGGCCGTCGACGACCTGGCGACCAAATCGGCAGTGGAGCTCGACGAGACCAAGCGCCGCGCCATGCTGACCGAGAGCTTCCGCATCGCCCGCGAGAAGGTCTACTTCCTGCCGCTGCATCAGCAGCCGGTGGCCTGGGCGACGAAATCCAACGTCGAGCTGCCGCAGTTCGCCGATGAGTACGTCCGTCTTTGGTTTGCCAAGGTCGACTGAGCGTGCGCGAAAGCCCATCGTGCCGACAGCCCGCCATAAGGCCGAAGGCATCGGCCCCGCCCCGCGCCAGTCGCGGAGCGGGGCCGCAGGCCGGGTGAGGGCGCCATAGTCTCCATCCTGCTCTCGCGCCTTGCCCAGGCGGCGCTGGTCATGCTCGCGGTGACTGCGGTCGCCTTCTTGATGTTCCGCTATGTCGGCGATCCGGTAAGGGCGATGGCGCGCGAGGATTCGAGCGTCGAGGAGCGCCAGGAGCTGGCGCGCGCGCTCGGGCTCGACCAACCCGTGGCGGTTCAGTACGGCAAGTTCGTCGCCCGGGTCGTCGCGCTGGACTTCGGCATCAGCTATCGCAACCACCGCCCGGTGGCGGCCCTCATCGGCGAGCGGCTGCCCGCGACATTGGAGATCGTATTCGTCGCCACCGTGCTGGCGCTGGCGTTCGGTGTTCCGCTCGGCGTGCTTTGCGCTCTCCGCCCCGACGGCCTGGCCGCGCGGGCGGTGCAGGCGGTCTCGCTCATCGGCATATCGACCCCGACCTTCGTCGTCGGCATCGCCTTGATCCTGGTCTTCGCGGTCACCTTGAAGGTATTGCCCAGTTTCGGGCGAGGAGAGGTCGTGACTCTCGGCTGGTGGACGACGGGGTTCCTCACGCCGAGCGGTATCGCCTCGCTCGTACTGCCATCCGTCACGCTCTGTCTGTTCCAGATGACCCTGATCATGCGGCTGGTGCGCTCCGAGATGATCGACGTACTGTCGACCGACTACATCCGCTTCGCCCGGGCTCGCGGCCTGCCGCGCCGATACATCCATTTCAAGCTGGCGCTGCGCAACGCGCTGATGCCGGTGATTACCGTGACCGGCCTGCAGATCGGCTCCCTCGTGGCCTTCGCCATCGTCACCGAAACGGTGTTCCAGTGGCCGGGCATGGGCCTGTTGTTCATTCAGGCGATCTACTTCGTCGACATCCCGGTGATGGCGGCATACCTGCTGTTCGTCGGCTTCCTCTTCGTCTTCCTGAACACCGTGGTCGACGTGCTCTATGCCCTGGTCGATCCCAGGCTCCGGGTACGGTCATGAGGGTGCCCGGCTCGGTCATCGTCGCCGGCATCGTCGCTACGCTGATGATCCTGGCGGCCATCGTCGCGCCGGCCATTGCGCCCTACGACCCGACCGACATGGCGACCTACAACCTGATCGACTCCGAATTGCCGCCGGTCTGGACCGGAGAAGGCGATGCGCGCTTCCCACTCGGCACCGACAATCAGGGCCGCGACCTGTTGTCGGCGATCATCTATGGCGCCCGCGTTTCGGTCGGCATCGGCGGCGCCGCCGTCTTGCTGGCGGCCACGATCGGCGTGAGTCTGGGGCTGCTGGCCGGCTACTTCGGCGGCTGGATCGATGCCGTGGTCATGCGGGCCGGCGACATCATCATGAGCTTTCCCACAATCCTTTTGGCGCTGCTCGTCTCCGGCCTCGCCCGAGCGCTGATGCCCGATGGGGGTTCGGTCGGCTGGACGCCCTTCATCCTGATCGGCGCCATCGCCATCCACGATTGGGTGCAGTACGCGCGCACCGTGCGCGCGGCCGCCATGGTCGAGGGTGCCAAGGACTACGTCAAAGCCGCGCGCGTCATCGGCCTGCCGGGACGGCGCATAATGCTGCACCACATCCTGCCCAACGTCATGAGTCCGGTGCTGGTCATCGCCACAATCAACCTTGCCGGCGCGGTCCTTACCGAGGCGACGCTGTCGTTCCTCGGCGTCGGGATGCCGCCCAATTATCCGTCCCTCGGCACCTTGATCCGGATAGGCAACGAGTTCGTGTTTTCCGGCATCTGGTGGATCGCGCTGTTTCCGGCAATCACCTTGGTGATCCTGGTGTTGGCGGTGAACATGGTCGGCGACCACCTCCGGGACCGTTTCAATCCCAAGCTCCGGGGCCGTTCGTGAGTGCGACGCCGCTGGCTCTCGAGATCGTCGACCTGCGGGTCGAATACCCGATGGCCGATGGCACGGCGTTCGTCGCGGTGGACGGCGTGTCGGTCAGCATTGCGCCCGGGGAGATCCATGCGCTGGTCGGCGAGTCAGGCGCCGGCAAGACCACCGTCGGCAACGCCGTCATGGGCCTGCTGGAGGCACCGGGTCGCGTCACCGGTGGAGCCATGCGCATCGCCGGCGTCGTCGTCGACCCGGCGACCGGCCGCGCACCGGGTATCGAACCCGGCCGTGACATCGGCGCGATCTTCCAGGACCCGATGACCAGCCTCAATCCGTTGTTCACCGTGGAAAGCCAGATCACCGAGACCTTGCGCCACCATCTCGGCATGGATCGCCGGCAATCCTCCGCCAAGGCGCTGGATCTCCTGCGCGCCGTCGGCATTCCGGAACCCGAGCGACGCCTCAGGGCCTATCCCCATCAACTGTCCGGCGGGCAACGCCAGCGCGTGGTGATCGCCGCGGCGCTCTCCTGCAACCCCAGGCTCCTGGTCGCCGACGAGCCGACGACCGCCCTCGACGTCTCCATCCAGTCGCAGATCCTCAAGCTCCTGCGCGGGCTTGCCGACGACCGCGGTCTCGGCATCCTTCTGGTGACCCACAACATGGGCGTGGTCGCCGAGATCGCCGATCGGGTGACCATCATGCATCGCGGCGTCGCGGTGGAGAGCGGCCCCGTCGTCGAGGTCCTGGATGCCCCGCGGCACGACTACGCCAGGAGCCTCATCGGTGCCGTACCACGCATCGACGTCACCCTGCCGCGCTTCGCCGTGCCGGGGGAAGAGGCAGAGGCCGCCGAAGGCGCGCGCGCCGAGTTGCGCCGCCGCGCCGGCGAGCAGACCGGTGCGGCCGAGGGCGAGCTCCTGCGTGTCGAGGATCTGGTCGTCGACTACCGCGGCCGTGGTGGATCCTTTCGGGCCGTCGATGGCGTCGGCTTCTCGGTCAGGGCCGGCGAGGTGTTCGGGCTGGTCGGAGAATCGGGTTGCGGCAAGACCACCATCGCCAACGCCATTGCCGGTCTGGTGAAGCCGACCGCCGGAAGAGTGCTCCACCGCGGGCGGCCGATCGCCGCCGCCGGCACGCGGCGGCCGCTACAGATGATCTTTCAAGACCCTTACTCGTCCCTGAATGCGCGCATGCGCGTCGGCGCCACATTAGTCGAGCCGATCCTGTTCTACCGGCTCGCGGCGAGCGCGCGGGAGGCGGCCGAGGATGCGGCGCTACTGCTCGAGGCGGTCGGTCTCGAGCGGACGGCGGTCGAGCGCTATCCGCACGCTTTCTCCGGCGGACAGCGCCAGCGGATCTCCATCGCTCGAGCGCTCAGCGCTCGACCGAGCCTGTTGATCTGCGATGAGCCGACCTCCTCGCTTGACGTCTCGATCCAAGCGCAGATCCTCAATCTGCTGAAGGACCTGCGTGACGCCACCGGCCTCACATTGCTGCTCATCAGCCACGATCTGGCGGTGATCCGCCAGATGTGCGACCGCGTCGCCGTGATGAAGGCGGGTCGGATCGTCGAGGAGGCGCCGACCGAGACCCTGTTCGGCGCCCCCACCCACGCCTACACCAGAGAACTCCTGTCCCTCGTCCCGAGTCCGAGACCCAAGAGGAGGACTGCCTGAGATGGCAGATATCCTGATCCGCGGTGGCGTCGTCGCCACCATTGACGCCGGCCGCCGCGTCTTCGACAAGGGCGCCCTGGCGATCACCGCCGACCGCATCGTGGCCGTCGGCGACGACGACGCCGTCGCCACCGCCCATCCTGCCCCCACGGTGATCGACGCCAAGGGCAAGTTGGTGATGCCGGGCCTGATCGATGGTCATGCGCATGCCGGTCACGGATTGATCAAGACCATGGGCGGCGGGCGCGGGGACCTCTGGTATCAGGCGTGCGAGACGGTCTACACCGTCGCGTCGACGCCGGAGTTCTGGTACGCCGAGGCGAGGTTGGCTGCACTCGAGCGGCTGCGCTTCGGGGTGACGACCGGTGTCTCGCTGTTGGGCGGCGGCGACACGATCATGCGCTGTGATGAGCCGGCCTATGGCGACGCCCATTGCGAAGGCGTACGCGAGGTCGGTACACGCTCGGTCGTCGCCGTCGGCTCGACCCGGCCGCCGCATCCGCGCACCTACGCCCGCTTCGTCAACGGCGTCGCCGTAGAGCGGCCGGTGAGCTTCGAGGATCAGATCCAGACCTGCCGCACCCTGATCTCCCGCTGGCATGGCAGCCACGGCAAGCGGCTGAACATGGCACTGATCACGCCGACCCTGCGGACGGAACACCTCGAAGGGCTGCCGGCCGCGGAGGTCGAGGCCGCGCGCACGCAGGCGCTCGCCATGCGAGCCTTGTCGCGGGAGGCGGGCGTGATCTTTACGCAGGACGGCCACAGCCGGGGCAGCGTGCGATACGCGGGCGACCTCGGCATCCTCGGTCCGGACTCGCTGCTCTCCCATTCCACCGACCTCACGGACGAGGAGATCCACCTGGTGGCGGATACCGGGTCCCACATCGTGCACAACCCGAGTGCCGTCGCCTCGATCCTGGGCCGTTGTCCCGTACCCGAACTTCTCGAAGCCGGTGCCAGCGTGTGTCTCGGCTCGGACGGAACCGCGCCCGACCGGTCGGCGGACATGTTCCGACATATGCAGCAATGCATGCACTACCACCGCCGGCATTTCCGCGACCCATCGTATCTTCCACCCGGCCGCGTGCTGGAGATGTGCACGATCGACGGCGCCCGGGCCCTCGGCCTCGACAAGGAGATCGGCTCGCTCGAGGTCGGCAAGAAGGCCGATGTGGTTCTGCTCGATCTTCGGCGGGCTCATCTCTATCCAGCGAACATGCCGCTCTTCCGCGCCGTCTGCTTCGCCAACGGCAACGACGTCGACACCGTCATCGTCGACGGACGGATCGCCTACCGCGAGCGGCGGGCGGTACTGGTCGACGAGGACGCGGTGTTGGACCAGGCCCAGGAGGAGTGCGAACGCATGCTGGACCGCACCGGGTTTCGCTCCTTGCTCGAGACACCGAAGAGCTTCTGGGGCCAGGTCCGTGCCCTCGACCAAGTGCGGCACTGACGCCAAGAATGCCTATGAGGCGCCGAGCGAGCGAGAACCACTCCACTGGCCGCGTGGCGGCCGAACCCGGCGGCGGCGTCTTTCGTGTTGGTGTCTCTGGAGATCGACGGTGCAACGCCATCGATCTTTATCCTGGTTGAACCTCATTCGGGGGACTCTCGATGGCCGGCGACCTTCTCGTGACCAACGTCCGCCCGCAAGGCGGAGCGAGCATGGACCTCCTCGTCAAATCCGGCAGGATCGCCGGATTCGGATCCGGGATGACCTCGCCGGGAACCGAAACCGTCGATGGTGGCAATGCCATCCTGTTGCCAGGACTGGTCGAGGCTCATACCCATCTCGACAAGACGCTGCTCGGGATGCCGTGGTATCGTAATGAGGTCGGCCCTCGCTTGATCGACAAGATCGACAACGAGCGCCGGCAGAAAAGCATTCTTGGCATCGATCCGGCCCGGCAATCGGCCCGGCAGGTCGTCCAGTCCTCGGCCTTCGGCTCGACCCACATCCGGGCTCATGTCGACGTCGACACGGAGAGCAAGCTCGCCGGCGTGGAAGGCGTTCTGAAGACCCGAGAGGCGTACCGCGACCTCGTCGACATGGACCTGGTCGCCTTCCCGCAAAGCGGAATGCTGGTCCGCCCGGGAACCCTCGAGTTGATGGAGGAGGCGCTCAAGCTCGGTGTCGAGAACGTCGGCGGAATCGATCCATCCTCGATCGATCGCGACCCCAAGGGCCATCTCGACGCCGTCTTCGGGCTCGCCGACCGTTACGGGCGTGGCGTCGACGTTCACCTGCACGAGCCGGGCGAACTCGGCGCCTTTTCACTTGAACTCATGATCGAACGCACGAAAGCGCTCGGCATGCAGGGGAAGGTGGTGGCGAGTCACGCCTTCTGCCTCGGCATGGCCGACGAAGCCTATGTTGACCGTTTGATCGACGGCCTGCGCGAGGCCGGGATTCACATCATGACCACGGCGCCCGGGTCGCGTCCGGTACCGCCATTGAAGAAGCTGCGCGCCGCGGGGGTCACCGTTTGTGCCGGCTCCGATGGGATCCGTGACACCTGGGGCCCCTACGGCGATGGCGACATGTTGGAGCGGGCGATGTTCGTGGGCATGCGCTTCAACTTGCGTCGCGATGATGAGGTCGAACTTGCGCTCGACGTCTGCACGCAAGGCGGCGCCAAGGTGATGGGGTTGACGGACTATGGACTTGAGGTCGGCGCCAAGGCCGATTTCGTCCTGGTCGCCGGCGAGTCGGTTGCCGAAGCCGTCGTCAACCGCGCGCCGCGGCGCCTGGTGGTGAAGGCAGGGAAGGTCGTCGCTCGGGACGGCAAGTCGATGCGGACGGCGCCGTGACCGCGGCATCACAGGTCTTGCCGGCAATGGGCCGGGCTCCCGGCCCTGCCGCGGGCGGCCGTCGGTTGAAGGGACGCGGGCAGGTCGAGGAGGGACACGTACCTGCGACACCTGCGTTGACCCTCGGATGACCTATCCTCGAGACATGGTGGGCTATGGACGCCGCCCGCCGCACGCGGATTGGCCCGGCAATGCGCGCATTGCCGTGCAGATCGTTCTCAACTACGAGGAAGGTGGAGAGAACTGTATCCTCCATGGCGATCCCGCCTCGGAGGCATTTCTCTCGGAGATCGTCGGCGCCCAGCCGATCCAGGGCGCGCGGCATATGAACATGGAGTCGATCTACGAATACGGCAGCCGCGTCGGCGTCTGGCGTCTGCTCGACCTGTTCGAGCGGCGGCGCATACCAGTCACCGTGTTCGGCGTCGCCATGGCTCTGGAACGAAATCCGGAGGCGGTCGCCGCCATGGTCGCGGGTGGGCACGAGATCGCCAGCCATGGCTGGCGCTGGATCGACTACCAGCATGTATCCGAGGACGTCGAGCGGGAGCACATGCGCCGGGCGATCGAGACGATCGAGCGGATGACCGGCAATCGGCCGCTTGGCTGGTACACCGGCCGCGTGAGCGCGAATACGCGCCGTCTTGTCGTCGAGGATGGCGGGTTTCTCTACGATGCGGATTCCTACGCCGATGATCTTCCCTATTGGGAGCAGGTCGGCGGCCGTCCGCACCTCGTCGTGCCGTATACGCTCGACGCCAACGACATGCGATTTGCTACCGCGCAGGGGTTCAATTCAGGCGACCAGTTTTTTGCTTACCTGCGGGACACCTTCGACGTCCTTTACGCTGAGGGCGGCACGACCCCGCGGATGATGTCCGTCGGGCTCCATTGCCGATTGGCCGGCCGCCCCGGCCGGATCGCTGCGCTCACGCGGTTTCTGGACCATGTTGGGTCTCACGACCGGGTTTGGATGTGTCGCCGTGCCGACATAGCGCAGCATTGGCTCGCTCGCCATCCGCCAACTAGCTAGCTGCCCGGCCTTATGGCGAGGACATCGCCGCCTGGCGGCCGCTGTCGCCTCATGTTTGCTCATGGCTATGCCCAGCCGATTGCGTCACGTCGGGTCGTGTCCCCGTGCGTGGTGTAGGAGGCCGTCGAGCGGCCCGCCTCCGCCTGACTCGCGGCGGTCGCTGCGGCGGGCCGCTCGACGGCCTCCTACACCACGCACGGGGACACGACCATCTGGGCCGGAAGACTGGCGGATTTCCGCCGTTTTTCCATCCGGCCATCTCGTGAAACCGACATTTGCAATGCAACTCTGACACGACCAGGATGCACGCGTCTGTGTCGGGGGACCGGGGAAATGCTGAGCCTGCCCATCGCCTTCGGCCTTGCCGCTTCGATCATCGCGACGTCGTTCCTGTCCGGCCTCTTCGGCATGGCGGGCGGCATGGTCCTGATGGGGCTGCTACTGATTCTGCTGCCGGTGCCGGCGGCCATGGTGCTACACGGCGTGACCCAGGTCGCCTCCAACGGCGCCCGCGCCTGGCTTTGGCGCATGCACATCGTCTGGCGCGTCTTCACGGGATATATCGCCGGCGCGATCCTCGCCCTCGCGGTGTTCGCGGCGATCCAGTTCATTCCCAGCAAGGCCGTCGTGCTGATCTTCATCGGGCTGGCGCCGCTGACGGCACTGGCGCTGCCCGATGCGATCATGCCGAACCTGCTGAAGCCCGCCCATGCCGCCTTCTGCGGCTTCATCTGCACCGTGCTTCAGCTTCTTGCCGGCGTCTCCGGACCGATCTTCGATGCCTTCTTCGTCAAGTCGGGAATGGACCGGAAGGCCCAGGTCTCGACCAAGGCGGTCGCCCAGACCTTCGGCCACTTCGTGAAGCTGGTTTATTTCGGCGGCATCGTCATCACAGACGAGAGCTACGTCGACCCCGTCTTGATGATCGTCGCGGTGGCGACGGCGATCCTGGGGACCTGGCTGTCGCGACGAATCCTCGAGGGCATGAGCGACCGCGGCTTCCGAGTATGGAGCCAGCGGATCATCGTGACGATCTCGGCCGTCTATCTCAGCCAGGGCTTCTATCTGGCCGTCACGGGCTGAGCTATCGCGCCTCGCAGCCCAGCGCCTCGACCTCCATCAGCCACTGCCGGCGCTTCTCGTCGGAGACCGCTTCGATCCGCCCGAAGAGCGTCGTTCGCACCGGCGCGAAGCCGACGAAGCCGAGAATGTTCCGCTTCAGCATCTTCAAGGCATGAGCACCGAAGTACCAGCGATAGACGAAGCCGGGCATGCCCATGGTCATGACGACCCGGGCCGACTTGCCCTTCATCAGCGGCCGATAACCCCTGAGGTCGTCGGTCTTCTCCATGGCGAAGCCCGGCCGGAACAGCCGTTCCAGGAACCCCTTCAGGATCGCCGGCAAGGTTCCGAGCCAGAGCGGGAAGATCAGGACGAGATGATCGGCCGCCTTGATCGCGTCGGCGGCTGCCTTGAGATCGGGTTCCAGCGGCTGCTCGCGGCTAAAGCCCTCGTGCAGGATCGGGTCGAACTTCATGTGCGACAGCACGAACAGGCGCGCCTCGTGGCCGCCCGACTCCGCACCCTTCAGGTAGGCCACGCCCAACGCTTCGCAGTAGGTATTCCGGCGGGCATGCCCGACGACGATCGCGATCCTGGCCATCCTGCCTCCTGCGGCCAACTCGAACATGGCGATAGAAAAACACTAGACGTGGATTCGCTTCGCTCGCCTTGATCCAAGACAAATCCCGCGCTTCCCATCCGCAGTGGTCGGCTGCTCGGCACCAGCACACCGTGTGCGCCTATTTCGACTAATCAATGGTTGATTATCTATTTAATAGCAATATCCTATTGGCGCACTGCAAGTCGCGATGCGCCCTTTGCTTGACGATGGGGGAGTGCGATGCAGATACTTGATAGCCGTCTGTTCGTTGCGACGCTGATCGCGGCCGCGTGCAGCGCCTGCTCACCGAATGATGTCTCGGACAGGACGCTCGCTTTCGGAGGAAAGACCGACGATGTCGTCGCACGAGGAGCCTCCCTCGACTGCCAGTCGCTTTTTTCGCCCCGGCCGACGCTGCACTTCCTTCAAATCAATCAGCGGGGCGAATATGCACCCGTCGCTTTCGAACTTCCCAAGGATACGCCTTGCACGGGGGATCACCGGGACCGCCAGATCGGCGCGGATCCCGATCAGCCAGGCGAGGCTTCCCCGGCCTGCCCAAAGACAAAGAGACTGGAGCACCAGGACGCGCTTCTGAATTGCCAACTCGACGTCATGCTCGATGCCCTTGCGGCATTCGTCGCCGATGCCAGCGCACGGAAGCAAACGCCGTTCCTCTACATCTACATTCATGGCGGCCTCAATGACGCAAAGAGCCGCAAGGAGCGGGCAGAGCACGACGTTCCGCTGATGATGCTCGACTGTCCCGGCACACCCGGAGCCGCGTCGTGCCCGGCACGAGGCACTGGCACGAACGAAGCCTACTTTCCCATCTACATTGCGTGGCCCAGCGGCGGGTGGGACACATACAAGGATGGCATTGCGAACTACGATCAGGGTTACTGGGACAGCTTTCGGATTGGATGGCTCCTGCGTCTGGTGAGCGATCTCGGTGACGTCGTCACCCACGCCCCGCTCAACTATCTGAAGTCTCTCCGACGGGTCGTAGACGCCAGCGACCCGTCCTCTCTTGGTGCTGACGGGGTGAAGTCCGAGACCTTCGGCTGCGCCGGTCTCGAAACAACCAACACTCACGTTCCGTTCAATTGCGAGCAATCGAGGATGAACGCTCAGGACACGCTCGCCGGCACGAAATATGCACTGACCTTCCCCGTGCGCGTGCTTTCAGTGCCGTTCGTTGATCCGCTCGGAAAGACGGCATGGGACAGCATGATCGCGCGGACTCGATTCGCATTTCGAAAGCCTGGTCGCGCCTGGGACGGGACGGACATGGAAGAGACCGCGAAGCGTGAGGGCGTCGTGGTTACGCTGTTCCAGAAGCTTACCGAGAAATTCTCCTGCACCACCGCCGCGCACGCGTCCCAGCCTCGCTGCACCTCACCGCTCTATGTGCGGCTGGCCGGACACAGCATGGGCGCCATCGTCGCATCGGAGATCGTCCGGGAATTTCCCGACCTTCTCTATGATGCGATCGTCTTCATGGGTGCGGCCGTCAGCATCCGCGAGTTCCAAAACAGCGTCGAACCGCACCTGGTCCGCACCCATAGGGCAGGCGGCTGCACCCCCGAAAAGGGACCACGCTTCTTCAGCCTGTCGCTTCATCCTGAAGCCGAAGCACTGGAACGATTCGCCGGCGGCCTCACAACGTCGGGCTCGCTGCTCGAATGGATCGACGACATGTACGAAAAGCCGGGAGACCTTTTCGATCTCCGGCTAGGCAAATGGAGAAACGTCGTCTCGGCCAGCGATGCGTTCGACCGGAATGCCTCGCCCTGCATCTACCTCAAGCGGTTCGGCCGCAACTGGCAGAGCCCGCTGGTCCATTCGGGATTCGACGACGTGCGGACCTGTTCGATACGTGCCGCAAACAGAGTCGCTCCCGAAAAGCGCTTCGTTAGGCCCTTCTATTGGGAGCACGAGTTCTGGCGAGTGTCGCCAGAGCTTGAGAGCCGAGCATCAGCGGTTCCCGGGATCGTGCGTCTGTCGATCTCTTCGGGGCAGCCGCCACAGGAATGGGAGTATTGGCGCCCCCTTTCCAAGAACGAAGACGTGGACGAGGGCAGGATCTGCGTCGACGACAAGACCGGTGTGAAGCTAATCGCCGTCCGGCTTGCGAGCTGACCGAGGGGCGGCGCTTTGCTGCTCTACGCCCAGCCCGGCGGCGGGATGAAGCCGCCGATCAGGCGCTCCAGCCAGAGCGAGGCGGCGATGGTCGTCCGGTCCTGGCCGAAGGCCCCGATGATCTGGAGCCCCGACGGCAACCCGTCCCTCGCCAACCCTGCGGGAGCGGCGGTCGCCGGCAGATAGGGCATGATCGGCAGGCCCGCCCAGAACAGCTGGCTCGAATAGGCGACCGGCCTGCCGTTGATCGGAAGCACGCGCTTGTCGCGGTCGGGCTCGCTGATGTGCGGGAATGCCGTGGTCGGGGCGACCGGGCAGACCAGCACGTCCCAGGACTGGAAGAACCCGGCCCAGGCGCGCCTCAGCTTGGCGCGGGTCTCGTTCCAGCCGATCCAGTCCCGATGGTGGAGGGTCGCGCCGCGGATCACCGTCGCGTAGTAGCCGGTATCGCGCTCGGTCAGGGTCGGCAGCTTCTGGAGATATCCTTCGAACACCTCCTTCGGCTGGCGCGCCGCCGTGGTCGCGCGCAGCAGGCGGAGATAGGTCGTGTACGCGAGTTCCACGTCGAACTCCGGCCGCGCCTTGTCGTCGACGACGGCGCCGGCCTTGGCCATCGCGTCTACCGCCGCCTGAAGCCGGTCGCCGACCGCGGCATCGACCGGCGAGCGCGGGTCGTCGGCCCAGACGGCGACGCGGAGACCCTTCATGCCGTCAGCGCGGGGCGGCGGCAGATCCAGCCGCCACGCCTCAGCCTCGGCACCGTCCGCCCCCGCGATCAACCCCAGTTCCAGGTCGAGATCCTCAGCCGACCGCCCCATCGGGCCGACCACGGAGAGGTCGCCGGCGCCGACGATGCCGGGCGGCATCTGGCCGCGGGTCGGAACGATGCCGTAGCTCGGCTTGTGCGCGTAGGTACCGGTGTAGTGCGCCGGATTGCGGAGCGAGCCGCCGATGTCGCTACCGGCCTCGAGCCCGGTCAGGCCCGCCGCCAGCGCCGCCGACGAGCCCCCGGAAGATCCGCCGGGAATGCGCTGCAGATTCCACGGATTGTTGGTCTGGCCGTAGATCTCGTTGGTGCTCTGGAAGTCTCCGAGCAGCAGCGGCACGTTGGTCTTGCCGAAGACGATGG
This sequence comes from Rhizobium sp. Q54, assembly GCA_945871425.1. Taxonomy (GTDB): domain Bacteria; phylum Pseudomonadota; class Alphaproteobacteria; order SHVZ01; family SHVZ01; genus SHVZ01. The sequence continues at coordinate 24,619 of CAMBVS010000044.1, forward strand.
CGCCGGCGCGCTTCAGGCGTTCGACCACGGCGGCGTCGGCGGCCGCCACGTTGCCCTTCCACGCCGGGTTGCCCCAGGTCGTGGTCCAGCCGGCGACGTCGAAGGATTCCTTCACCGTCATCGGCAAGCCGTGCAGCGGGCCGCGGACCTCCCCTCGGGCAAGCTCGCGGTCGGCCTCTCGGGCCGACGCCAGCGCCTTGTCGCCATCGAGGACGACGATCGCGTTCAGCTTCGGATTGAAGCGATCGACGCGGTCGAGATAGAGCCGCATCAGCTCCTCCGCGGAGATCTCGCGGCGGCGGAGCTTGCGGGCGAGGATGTGGGCGGGCTCGAAGGCGAGGTCGACCATGGCTGCTCTCCCCCTTCCCGCCCGCCGGCTCAGGCCCGGACCAGGGGCTTGTACTTGATCCGATGCGGCTGGTCGGCATCGGCGCCGAGCCGGCGCTTCTTGTCGGCCTCATAGGCCTGGTAGTTGCCTTCGAACCACTCGACGTGGCTGTCGCCTTCGAAAGCCAGGATATGCGTGGCGACGCGATCGAGGAACCATCGATCGTGGCTGATGATCACGGCGCAACCGGCGAACTCGAGCAAGCCTTCCTCGAGCGCCCTGAGCGTGTCGACGTCGAGGTCGTTCGTCGGCTCGTCGAGCAGCAGCAGGTTGCAGGGCTTCTTCAGGATCTTGGCGAGATGGACGCGGTTGCGCTCGCCGCCGGAGAGGATGCCGACCTTCTTTTGCTGGTCGGAGCCCTTGAAGTTGAACAGGCCGCAATAGGCCCGGCTCGGCATCTTGCGGCGGCCGAGATCGATCTCCTCGGCGCCGCCGGAGATCTCCTGCCATACCGTCTTGCTGCCATCGAGGGAGTCGCGCGACTGATCGACGTAGCTCAGCATCACCGTCTCGCCGAGACGGAGCGTACCCGAGTCCGGCTTCTCCTGATCGGTCAGCATGCGAAAGAGCGTGGTCTTGCCGGCACCGTTCGGCCCGATGACGCCGACGATGCCGCCGGGCGGCAGCCGGAAACTCACATCGTCGAACAGCAGCCGGTCGCCATAGCCCTTCGACAGGTGATCGGCCTCGATCACCACGCTGCCGAGACGCGGACCCGGCGGGATGACGATCTGGGCGGTGTCCGGCGCCTTCTGCTGGCTCTCGGCGAGCAGCGCGTCATAAGCCTCGAGGCGCGCCTTCGACTTCGCCTGGCGGGCCCGCGCACCCTGCTTCACCCATTCGAGCTCGCGGTCGAGGGTGCGGACGCGGGCCTGCTCCTGCTTGCCCTCCAGCTCGAGCCGCTTCTTCTTCTGCTCGAGCCAGCCGGTGTAGTTGCCTTCGTAGGGGATGCCACGACCGCGGTCGAGCTCGAGTATCCAGCCGGCGACCTCGTCGAGGAAATAGCGGTCGTGGGTGATGGTGACGACGGTGCCGGGGAAGTCGGCGAGGAAGCGCTGCAGCCAGGCGACCGACTCCGCGTCCAGGTGGTTGGTCGGCTCGTCCAGCAGCAGCAGGTCGGGGCGCTGCAGCAGCAGCCGGCAGAGCGCCACCCGGCGGCGCTCTCCGCCCGAGAGCGTCTTCACCTGGGCGTCGCCCGGCGGGCAGCGGAGCGCATCCATGGCGATCTCGATGGTGCGGTCCAGCTCCCAGCCGTTGACTGCGTCGATCTTCTCCTGAAGCTCCGCCTGCTCGGCCAGCAGCGTGTTCATCTCGTCGTCGCCCATCTCCTCGCCGAACTTGGCGGAGACCTCGTTGAAGCGGTCGAGCAGGGCCTTCACCTCACCCAGGCCCTCGACCACGTTCTCCATCACGGTCTTGCCGTCGTCGAGCTGCGGCTCCTGGGCGAGGTAGCCCACCTTGGCGCCCTCGGCGACCCAGGCCTCGCCGCCATACTCCTTGTCGAGCCCGGCCATGATCCGGAGCACCGTCGATTTGCCGGCGCCGTTGGCGCCAAGCACGCCGATCTTGGCGCCGGGCAGGAACGACAGCCAGATGTCCTTCAGGACCTCCTTCCCGCCGGGATAGATCTTGGAAAGGCCCTTCATGACGTAGATGTACTGGTAGGCGGCCATGGCTGCGCTCCGCGGAGTCTCTAAAGACGGATGGGAAGGGCCCGGGTGTAGCCCGGTCCGCCCGGCCGCGCAACTGCTTCAGACCAACCCTCGCCCGGTCGCCTGGGCGAAACGCTCGACGTCCTTGAGCGCCTGCTTCAGCCGGCGCCGGCGGCGGCGGTCCAGGCGCGTCACCTCGACCCTGTTCCCGGGTGGCCGCCCGGCGCGCAGGTCGAGCACCTGCTGCTCCAGAACGAGCCCCATCAGGAACCCTTGCGCCTCCTCCAGGAGCTCACGATCGGCCTCGGGCAAGGCGCCGGCCTGCTCGAGCGCCCTGAGGCGCTCACGGGTAGCGGTCGCGTCGATGCCGCGCCGCAAGGCCAGCGCCCGGGCGGCGCTGACGATGGGCAGCAGCCCGGGAAGCTTGACGTCGACGCGGCCTGACTCGGTGCGAAAGCCGCCGAGCAGCCCGAGCGGCGCCTGCGTCCGCGAGAGATCGGCGGCCAGGTGCTGGATCAGCAGGGGTGAGGCCCCGACCTCCACCAGGGCGAGCGCGCGGAGCCGTCCGGCCAGCGTGCCGTCACCGGCGACCCCGGCGAAGTCGAAGAAGATGTCGGCGGCAAGCACATCCGTCGGCGATGCGGCATTGGCCCAGCGGCGCACCACGCCCTGCCATCCGGCCAGCGTGTGCCGCCATGCCGGCTCCCGTGCCATGACGCCGCCGAGGCAATAGGGGATGCCGGCATGGTCGAGCATATCGGCGACCCTCCGGCCGAGCTCGGCGAACCAGCCGTCGTCGGCCTCGCCGCCGAGATGGACGAGCGCGTTGTCCTGGTCGGCGCCGAGCAGGCTTTCGCCCCGGCCGCCGGAGCCGAGAACCAGCATCGCCCAGGCCGCGGGTGCCGGCCCCCAGGACTCGGCCGCCATCGCCGCCGATGCCAGCTCCGTCGCCTTCCGCGTGAGGTCGCGGAGAATTGCGCTCGCCACCGCCGCGACATCGAGGGCGGAGAGGCCTTCGGCCAGCAGGCCCTCGGCAAGCTCGAGGAGGCGGCCGCGAGCGGCGGCGAGCCCCTCGGCATCGACCGCAGCGCCGATCTCGTCGCCGAGGACGAGGGCGATGACCGCCCGCTGACGCAGAAGCGCCCGGGTGGTCACCATGCCGACGGCACGCCCGTCGCTCTCGACCACGACCAGGTGGCGATGGCCCAGCCGGTCGAGTCGACCGACCGCGACATAGACGAAGTCGTCTACTCGCACTGTCGCCACCGGGGACGACATGACCTGCCCGACCGGCAACGACAGGGCCTCGGCGCCCTGTTCCCCGACCGCCCGCGTCAGATCACGCTCGGTCAGGATGCCGCGGGGACGCTCGCCCTCGCCGAGCACGACCAGGGCGCTGATCCCGCGTCCGGCGAGGAGAGCGGCCGCTTCCTCGAGCCGCCGCTCGGGCGCGATCGTCACCAGCGGCCGGCTCATCACATCGCCGACGCGCTTCTGGTATGGGAAGACGTCGAGGCGCCTCAGCGCCGGATCGTCGCCGAGGCTCATCGCCTGCCCCATGCCGTTGCCTTCTGGGCGGCGACCAGCGCCTTGGCCGAGGCGCCGAAACGGATTGCATCGCCGAGCGTGACGACGCCCCGGTCGAGCAGCCGGGGCACCAGGCGAAGATACAGCTCCGCCGTGACCAGGCTGTCGCCGAGCGCGGTGTGCCGGCCGGTCGGGATGATCCCGTGGCGGCGCGCGATCTCGGCAAGGTCGAGATCCCTCTCCGAAGGATCGAGCGCGGCCGCAAGGCGAGCCGTGTCGAGGGCAAGCGGCTCCTGCCAGGGAAGACCGTGCCGCGCCGCCGCCGACCTCAGCATCGCCAAGTCGAAATCCACATGGTGCCCGACCACAGCGGCATCACGCAGAGTTTCGATGAGTCCCGGCCAGACCTCGGCGACTTCCGGAGCGCTCGCGACCATGGAATCGGTGATCCGGTGCACCGCGGATGCCGAGGCGGGAATGCGGCGACCGGGGCGCACCAGGACGTCGAAGGTGCGGGTGCGGAAGAGCCGCCGGCCGTGAAGACGGACGGCACCGATGGCGACGATACGGTCGACCTCCGGATCCATTCCCGTCGTCTCGGTGTCGAGGACGAGGCATGGCAGGTCCACGAGCGCCGTCGTCTCGGTCGGCGCCGGTGCTTCGGGCGGCACGTCGTGAAGCGCGAAGTCCATCTCGATCTCGGCCCGATGTCCGGCAGCATCGGGATCGTCGGCGCGGACGACCAGCACCATGCCGGCGCCCTCGCCGAGCGCAGCGACGACCACCGGGAGGCTGCCGCCGTCGACGGTGGCAACCTTGGCCGCCGACGGCCCGCCCGCGCGCTCGGTCGCGGCCAGCGCCTCGGCCACGGAAGCCCGCGACAGGCGGCCGAAGAGGCTGGTGCCGACCAGCCTCGACCCGGCGCCGAGCGCTTGCCGGCCGCCGTGGTTCGCGGCGCTGACCAGGCCCTCCGGCGTCGCCACCACGACGCCGTCGGGCAAGGCGGCAATGACGGCGGCGAGCTGGCGGTTGTCGGTATCGGAGGCGACTTCCGACAGGCGCCGGGCGATCGCATCGCGGAGCTCGCTTACCTCCGCCAGCGGACGGGTACCGCTGCGCAGCGGCGGCAGCAGGCCATCGGGGCCCGCGGCGAGGACCGCGCCTCGCGCCGCTTCGACATCGTCGGCAAGGTGGCCGCTCAGCAGCGACAGATAGGCCATCGCCGCGACGACGGCAGCGCCACCCGCAACGAACAGCTCGACGATCGATGTGAACGTCCCGTATGCGGCTGCCGCGACGGCGACGAGCCCGACCGCCAGCGCGATCTGCAGGCGGCGTCTTATCGGCAAGGGCGGACGGGCGGCCATGCCGCCATTTGGCCTGAGGCGCGGCCATCGGGCAACCCGGCGGCGACCAATGACCCGCAGCCCGCGGATCGAATCGCCTGCCGGCACGTTTGAATACCCCTTAACGGCTACGAACGACTCCACGACCTTGCGTAACAATCGATCTGCCGCACCTGCCTTTACGGCCTAATCGTCATCTTCGCGATGATGATCGGGTTGATCGGCCGGCCCGACGTCGCGCTCCGCGCCGGCGCCATCCTGTTCCTGCTGACCGCCGCGTTTCTGATCCTGAGGGCCGTGCAGGCCCCGAACCGGAGCTATCGGCAAACCGAGGTCTGGGCCCTTCAAGGCAAACGCCACGACCTGCCGGAGCCTCGGGCGCAGGCCGTGTTCGGCGAGATCCTGCGCAGCGCCCATCTCAGGTTCGCGCGCCTGACCATGGCCGCCTCGGTCCTGCTCTGGGCGATCGAGCAGCCCCTCACGCTGGCGGGGGTCGTTCCGTCGTAGCCTCGCGCTCGGCGGCGATCACCAGATCGGCGAAGTCGGTCAGGAAGGCCAAGCCCTTGACCGTGCGCTGGACGAGTACGCTGCGCCGGTCGGCCTCGTCGACCTTGCGGCGGACCAGCTCGAGCTGGCCCAGGCGGTCGAGCGAGCGGCTGATCGCCGCCTTCGACACCTTGAGGCCGGCGGCAAGGCCTCGCACCGTGTGCGGCGGCGCCGTCAGATAGACGGTCAGCAGAACCGCCACCTGGCGAGCCGTCAGATCCGGGCCGCCACGGCGGAGCGAATCCACCAGCGCGGCGCGCCAGAGGTTCAGCGCCTGCGGCGGGGAAAGCGTCATCGCCTCGGAGGTCCCGGCTCGACCGGCCTAGAGCTTGGCCTTCAGGTCCGAGCCGCCGAGCACGGAACGGTTCCAGGTCGGCACCACCAGCAGCTCGTGGATCGCGACATGGGCCGGCGTCTCGGCGACGAAGCGGATGATGCGCCCGAGGTCCTCGGGTTGCAGCATCCGGCTGCGCTCCTCGGCGCTGGGCGGAATCGGCCGCTTGTCCAGGATCGGGGTCGCGACCTCGCCCGGGCAGATGGCGCAGGCGCGGATGTTGTTGCCGCACTCTTCCTGATTGATCGCCTCGGACATGGCGACCATCGCGTGCTTGGCCGCGGTGTAGGCCATGCCGCTCACCTGCGAGACGCGCTTTCCGGCGATCGAGGCGATGTTGATGATCAGCCCCTGCTTCTTCTTGCGCATGCCCGGCAGCACGATGCGGGCGGAGAAGAAGGCACCGTTCAGGTTCATGTCGACCATCATCCGCCAGGAGTCCGGCGTCAGCTCCGAGAAGGTCCGGTTCGGAATGTTGCCGCCGGCCGAATTCACCAGGATGTCGACGGCGCCGTGGCGCTTCTCGATCGCAGCATGGGCATCTGCGACCGCTGCCTCCTTGGCGATGTCGAGCGGCAAGGCCTCCGAGCCCTTGATCCGCTTCGCCGCCGCCTGGAGGACATCGGCGCGGCGGCCGGAGAGGATCACCATCGCTCCCGCCTCGCCCAGCGCTTCTGCGCCGGCAAGCCCGATGCCGGACCCGGCCCCGTTGATCCAGACGATCTTGCCCTTGAGACTGCTCATCGGAATTCCCCTCAGCGTCCGTAGCGATCGGACAACAGCGCGAAAAGCCCGCGCACGGCCAGCGCCTCGCCGCCTTCGGGCCGGCCGGGCCGGGTCCCCTCGTTCCACGCGAAAGTGTCGACATGGGCCCAGGAGGTTCCCTTGGAGACGAAGCTCTCCAGGAACAAGGCCGCGGTGACCGAGCCGGCATGCGCAGAATCGCCGGTCGATGAGAGATCGGCAACCTTGGATTCGATCATCTTGCGGTAGGGCTGCCAGAGCGGCATGCGGAAGATCGGATCGGAGGTGCGCGTCGCCGTCTTCTCCCACTCGGCCGCCAGCTTGTCGTCGTTGGTGAACATCGCCGGCAGCTGGGGCCCAAGCGCGACCCGCGCCGCCCCGGTCAGCGTGGCGAAGTCGACGATCAGGTCCGGCTTCTCGGAATCCGCCTCTGCCAGCGCATCGCAGAGGATGATCCGCCCTTCGGCGTCGGTGTTGCCGATCTCGACGGTCAGCCCCTTGCGGGTGCGGATGACGTCAAGCGGGCGGAACGCGTTGCCGGCGATGGCGTTCTCGACCGCCGGGACCATGACCCGGAGCCTGACCTTGAGGCCGGCCGACATGATCATGTCTCCGAGCGCCAGGACCGCAGCCGAGCCGCCCATGTCCTTCTTCATCATCTTCATCGAGGCGGCGCCCTTGATGTCGAGGCCGCCGGAATCGAAGCACACGCCCTTGCCGACCAGGGTCACCTTGGGATTGCGGGGCGAGCCCCAGACGATGTCGATCAGCCGGGGCTGATTTTCGGCAGCGCGGCCGACGGTGTGGATCGAGGGATAGTTCCGCTTGAGCAGCGCGTCGCCGACGATGACCTCGACCTTGGCGCGGTGGCGCCTCGCCATCGTCTTCGCCGCCTCGGCGAGATGGCTCGGCCCCAGGTCCTCGGCCGGCGTGTTGATCAGGTCGCGGGCCATGTAGATGGCGCGCGCCTGGGCCTCGACGGCGTCGCGGTCGCAGCCATTCGGCCAGACCAGCCGCGCCGCCTCGCGCTTCGCCCGCTTGTAGCGGGTGAAGACATAGGCCCCCATCGCCCAGCCGAGGGCCACACGGGTCGCGCCGGCATCGTCGAGAGCGGCGTCGAGCGAATAGCTCCGAGGCGGCAGGGTCTGCGCAAGCCCGCCGAGCGCGAAGATGTGATCGGCGGCCTCGACGCCGACGGCGACGCGGGCAATCCGGCCCTTCTCGTCGGGGATCAGCGCGTGCGTGCCGGCCTCGCTGAGGAAGCCGCTCTGCTCGATCCAGGTCCTGGCCGAAGCGGAGAGGCTCTTCGTCCACTTGGCGAAGCCGTCCTTGGTGACGGAGACGATGGGAACGGTGTCGGCCCCGGCACGCGAGGCGAAGCAGGTCAGCACGATCTCTCTCCCGGAAGCACTGCGGCGGGCCTTCACAATGGCAAGGGCCGGGCTTGAGGGGAAGAGGTCGCGGGCGGGCGCGGAACGCCGCGTGCCCGGATGATCACCAGGTGTAGGTCTGTCCGCCGCTGTCGCCACCGCGCTGGCGATAGATCTCGCGGGCGATCGCCATCAGGTCCTGGCGCTGGAACTCGCCGGTGAGGGCGCAGCCGAAGCCGTCGATGTACCAGAACAGCGCCTGGGTGCCGCCGTCCTGGACGAAGCGATAGGAGGTGTCGCCACCGGCGGCGACGGCGAAATAGAGAGTGAGCCGCTGTCCGCCGGCGTTCTCGTACATGAACTGCGCCGCCGGCTTGTCGTCGGCCGGAAGCAGACGGCCGCCGACCAGGCGGAAGCCGGCCCCGGCGAGCGCCGGCGGCTTGATCGGCTTGCCGAGGCGGCGCGACAGCCAGGTCGTCATGTGCGCTTCCTCGTCGGCCGCGACCTCGACCGGGTGGCGGACCTCGACCGAGTAGAGCCGGTGCGCCTCGATCGCATGCCGGGCGAGCGCGATCTCCGCCGTCACGCCGTCGGACGTCGACTGGCGGAGCAGCCAGCCCCCGGTTCCGCCGACCAGCAGCAGCGCCAGGACCGCGGCGATCCGCATCGACCACACCAGTACGGCCGAACGTGGGCGCTCGGTCGCGGCCAGCAGCCGGGCCGGCACCGGCTCCGCCATGACCGGGTCATAGAGGGCGTGAAGCGCCTCGCCGATCGCCCGGTAGTCGGCAACCCGACGCGCGTCCTCGGCCTCGGCGCCGAGGTGACGCTCGACCTGCGCCTGGGTCTCCGGCCCCAGCTCGCCGTCGACATAGGCGTTGATCTCGACTTCGGTCGGGCGCGGGCCGGTCACTTGACCCTCCGAAGCGGCGGCGTCGACTCCCCGGCCAGCGCCAGGCGCAGCCGGTCGCGGCCGCGGGCGAGCCTGGACATCACCGTGCCGATCGGCACGCCCACGACCTCGGCGGCGTCGCGATAGCTGAGGCCTTCGAGGGCGACCAGCAGCAGCACCTGGCGCTGGTCGTCGGGAAGACGGTCGAGTGCTGCGGCCAGCTCGCCGAGCGCGATCCGGTCAGACTGCCGGGCCGGCTCGGCGAGCGGGCCGCTCGCCTCCAGCGGAACCTCAGGGGGCATTGAAGTCCGCCGGCGAGCCTGGTCGATGTGAAGGTTATGCATGATGGTGAACAGCCACCCTCTGAGCCCCTGCCCCCCGGGTCGGGGTTGCCACAGATGTCCCTTGCCGAGCGCACGCTCGAGGCAGTCCTGGACCAGGTCGTCGGCCCGGTCCGGCTCGCGAAGCAGCGCTCGGGCGTATCGGCGCAGCGCTGGGATATGCGACAGGAGCTCGGACCGGCCGATCACGCCGCCGCTCCCCACCCGTCCGCGGTCCTCGACCCATCCGACGACATCCGGCGCCCCCGCCTCGATGCGCGCGACGGGCCGGCGAGCCGCCCCGTCACCTCCGTCAACGCAACCGCCGCCCCCTTATTCCGAAGCGACGGGAATTTTTTGGCCGACCCGGCACGGCGGACATGTATATGCTCCCCGACATTTCCAATTAGAAAACTGCCCGAAGGGGAGTCGACGCGATGAATCTCAAGGAACTCAAGGACTGGACGCTCGATCACCAGATGAAGGGCGTGCCCGGCAACCTGAAGCCGATGGCGCTGTCCAGGACCGGGGCCAAGGGCTGGAACATCCTGAATGAGGACCTGCCGCTGCCGGCCGCAGTGCTGCTGGACTCGGCGCTCACCCAGAACAGCCGCTGGATGAGGCGCTTCATCGAGGCGACCGGCGCCTATCTCGCCCCCCACGGCAAGACGACGATGAGCCCGCAGCTGTTCAAGCGCCAGCTCGACGATGGCGCCTGGGGCATCACGGTGGCCAACACCCAGCAACTCCAGGTCGCCCGCGACCATGGCGTCAAGCGCGTGATCATGGCGAACCAGCTGATCGGCAAGCAGGCGATCCGCTACGTGATGAGCGAGCTCAAGCGTGATCCCGGCTTCGACTTCTACTGCCTGGTCGACTCCGTCGAGGGCGTGAAGATGTTGGCCGATGCTGCGGCGAAGCAGAAGCCCGGCCGGCCGCTCCAAGTCCTGCTCGAAGGCGGCATCCCAGGCGGGCGCACCGGCGTTCGCGACTTCAAGACGGCGATGAAGGTCGCCCGCGCCATCGCGGCCGCGGCGCCGCACCTGACGCTCCGCGGTATCGAGGGCTTCGAGGGGCTGATCCGCGCCAAGACCCCGACCGAGGCCCGAAAGCAGGTCGACGCTTTCCTCGACTTCCTCGCCGACATCGCGGTCGAGGTCGGCAAGGCCGGCCTCTACGCCAAGGGCGAGGTGCTGCTCTCGGCCGGCGGCTCCGCCTTCTACGACCGCGTCGTCGAGCGCTTCAAAAGGGCGAAGCTGGATCGCAAGGTGCGCATCGTCATCCGCTCGGGCTGCTACCTCACCCATGACGAGGCCTCCTACGCCAAGATGTTCGAGAACGTGCTGGCGCGCTCGAAGGTCGCCCGCGGCCTCGGCAAGGGGCTGCAGCCGGCGCTCGAGGTCTGGGCCTATGTGCAGTCGCGCCCGGAACCGACCCGCGCGCTGGTCACCATGGGCCGCCGCGATGCCGGCGCCGATTCCGGCTGGCCGACGCCGATCAAGTGGTTCCGCCCGGGCAAGCACAAACGCCCGCAGGCGATCCCGGCCGGCCATGCCTGCGTCAACATGAACGACCAGCACGGCTATCTCGACATCCCCGCGAGCTCGCCGCTCAAGGTCGGCGACCTGATCGGCTTCGGCATCAATCATCCCTGCACCACCTTCGACAAGTGGCAGGTGATCCACGTTGTGGACGACGACTACAACGTGATCGAGAGCCTGAGGACGTTCTTCTAGTGTCCTGGGTCAGAAGATCATCGTCTCATGAGTTCTGAGCCGTTTTGTTGTAGACGCAGAAGCGCTCGATCGACGCGAGGATGTGGTCGGCGGACTTGGTCCAGCGAAATGGCTTGGGATCGGCGTTGTGCTTGGTGATGAAGGC
>CAMBVS010000045.1 GCA_945871425.1 Rhizobium sp. Q54
TGCTGCCGGCCTGGCTCCGCTTCCTCCAGGGCGTCGTCGACACGCCGGATCTGCCGCTCAACGTGAGCCGTGAGCTTTTGCAGAAGAACCCGCTGCTCACCAAGATCCGCGCCGGCCTGACCCGCAAGGTCCTCTCCGAGCTGACGAAGAAGGCGAAGGACGATCCTGAGTCCTATATCGACTTCTGGCAGAACTTCGGCGCCTGCCTGAAGGAAGGCCTCTACGAGGACAAGGACGAGCACCGGACCGAAATCCTGAAGCTCTCGCGCTTCCATTCGACCCAGTCGGACAAGCTGGTGACGCTGGACGAGTACAGCGGCCGGATGAAGGAAGGCCAGGACGCCATCTACACCATCGGCGGCGACGATCTCGCGGCGCTGAAGGCGAGCCCGCAGCTCGAAGGCTTCGCCGCCAAGGGCATCGAGGTTCTGTTGTTGACCGACGCGGTCGACGAGTTCTGGGTGCCCTCGATCGGCACCTATGAAGGCAAGGCCTTCAAGTCGGTGACGCGCGGCGCGATCGATCTCGACAAGATCAAGGGCGCGGCGAAGGACGAGGACGAGAAGAAGCCGGATGAGACCCCGGCCGAGCTGGGCGCGCTGATCGCGCTGTTCAAGCTGGCGCTCGGCGATGAGGTCAAGGACGTCAAGGTCTCGGCCCGCCTCACCGACTCGGCCGTCTGCCTGGTTGCCGCCGAGGGCGATCTCGACATGCGGCTCGAGCGCCTGCTGCGCCAGCACAAGCAGCTCGACAAGGCGGTGAAGCGGGTGCTCGAGCTCAACCCCACGCATCCGCTGGTAAAGAAGCTTGCCGAGATGACCGGCAAGGATGCCGCGTCCGGCGTGCTCGAGGAGGCCGCGCATCTGCTGCTCGATCAGGCTCGCCTGCTGGAAGGCGAGACCGTTCCCGATCCCCGCGCCTTCGCCAAGCGGCTCGGCGCGATGATGGAGCGCGGGCTCGTCTAGGGCGTCGCGGCGGCCGAAACGGCGAGGACGCGCCCGAGGTTCCGGGCCTGGATCAGCGCGACATGCGCGCCTCCCGGCGGGAGTTCGCTTGCGGTCAGGGTCCGGGAATACGAGCCGCCCTTCCACGCCTCGATCCTGGCGACGCCGCGGACCACATTGAACTCCGTCAGCGTCTTGCCGGCGTTCTCGCCGCGCGGGACCTTGGTCTCATGCCGCGGGTCGTAGCCGACGACCCAAACCTCGCCCTCCCCGGCACCCTCGATCGTCAGGCGCAGACCCTCGACCGTGCGCTTCGCCGCCAGCGCCGGCCGGTCGCGCTTGGCCGCCTCGCCGATCAGGCGCTCGACTGCCCGACGGTCGGAGCCGACCGCATGATCGCCGCCATCGACCACCATTTGCGGCGTATAGATCTGCGAGGTGCCGAGCGACCTGGAATAGGACCGCTGGCGTTCGGTCCAGGCGGCGTCCGAGAACGGGTCCTTCCAGCCGATGTAGTTCCAGTAGTCGACGTGGAAGCCGAGCGCGATCACATCGCGGCGTTTGGCGAGGTCGCCGAGGTAGGCGTCGGCCGGCGGGCAGGAGTTGCAGCCCTGGGAGGTGAAGAGCTCGACCAGGACCGGCCCCCCGGCTTCAGCCGATTCGGCTGAAAACAGGGCGCCCAGCAGAGTCAGGACGGTCACCTTCGGAAGCATGAGCGAATGATAACCCGCATGGCGTCGAGGCGGATCGTCACGTTCCGGTGAGAGCTTGCAGGCGTCTGGAGGCCGCGCCAAGACTCGGCGCGTCCCCTTCCGCTCCCAGGAGGAATCCTCATGCGCGCATTTCTCGCTCTCGGCCTCGCCGTCGCTCTCCTCGCCTCGCCTGCCCTCGCCGCCGACAAGAAGGGCCCGCCGGGTTGTTCTGCCATCGACTTCCGCCCCGTCGCCCAGGGCACGCCCGACGGCGAGCAGGAGGCCGGCATGTACAAGAGCCGCTTCGGCCGCATCGAGATGAAGGCGACGGTGAAGGGCGGCCAGGCCCAGGATTACCAGGCAGTGGTCAACGGCAAGCCGCTGAAGGCGGTCGCTACCCTGCCGCAGGCCGTCATCGACTGCGCCGCGACCAAGAAGATTCCCGCCGCCACGCGCTCGGCCAATCCCTGTGGCGACGCCACCAAGCTCCGCGTCGTGGTGACCCAGAGCGGCGCCGACAAGATGATCGCGACCTACGGGCTCAAAGGCAAAGCCTGGACGCTCTGCAAGGTCGGGACGGCCGTCTAGCAGGACTTGATCAGGGCGGCGGTATCACCGCCGCCCGATCGCAGACCTCCGACCACGCGGCGCGGTAGACCTCTTCCAGGCTCCGGCAGAAGGCTTCGCCCCGGCAGAGGCGGTCGGCCACGAGCAGGCGGAGACTGCTGCGGAGGTGCCGAAGCCGCGCCGGGTCGCGGGCAAGCGCGACGGCGATGCCCACATAGCCGGCGACACTCGCTGCCGCCAGATCCGGCAGGCCGAGCCGGTGGAGCATGGCCAGGGTCTGCCGACTCTCGATGCGCGCGAGGCCGGCCGTGACCACCGGCACACCCATCGTCAGCGCCTCCAGGTTTGTCATCAGCCCCGAGAAGGGAAAGGCATCCAGCGCGATGTCGATCTCGCCATAGGCGACAAGCAGGTCGCTGAGCGGAACACGGCCATGAAAGGCCACGCGAGCCCCGGCATCGGAGATGCCGAGGCTCGCCAGCACGTTCAGGACGTGCATGCGTACGTCCGCGTGCGTATAGCCTCCCGACCTCAGGACCAGTCGCGCCGTCGGCAGCGTGCGCAGGATGGCGGCAAAGGCCGCCAACTGCTCGGCATGAACGCCGCGATTGACGAAGCATCCGAACGTGACGTGCCCCACCCGCTCTGAAGGCGGCGGCGCCACTGGCGGCGCAAAGGGCGGGATCGCGTAGCAGAAACGCCCAAGCGGCAGCCGCACGACCCGCTCGGTGAAGAACCGGTCGCGTTCGGGCGGCACCTCCTCGGCACAGGTCAGGAGATAGTCCATCTCGGGCATGCCCGTGGTGTTCCAGTAACCGAGCCATGAGGCCTGGACCGGGGCCACCCGGCGGGCGAGGACGGGAAGCCGGTTGCCAGGCGTGTGCCCGGAGAGATCGACGCAGATGTCGATCGCGGCCTCGCGAAGCTGACGGACCGCCGCCTCGTCGGAGACGTCCCGGAGATCGACCCACCGGTCCGCGATCCCCTCGAGCGTCGCCGTGACATCGTCGATGACGGTGGTGCCGGTATCGCAGAGCGTGACCCGCACCTGGCTCCGGTCATGGTGGACGATGGCCGCCGACAACAGCGTCCCGACCGGGTGCCGCGAGAAATCGGCGGAGAGATAGGCGACGTGGAGGGGGCGGCGCTTGTCCGGCATGCGGACGAGGCTGGAGCGAGAGGGCGCCGCGACACGGTGGCGCCTTCCCCAGGCGACATGGGCCCGAAAGATCTCCTCACGCGTGTAGGAGGGATCGTAGTGGAAGCGCTGCAGATAGGCGCTGTCATCTCCGTCGCCGAGGCGGACGGCGAAGGTCCGCCGATAGGCCGATTGCCGCGGGATGACGCCCTCCGCCTGGAGGGAATGGGCATAGTTGTGCAGCGCCCCTGCATTGGCCGGGTCGAGCGCGAGCGCGCAGCGAAGCTGGCGGCCGGCGTCAGCCAGGCGGCCGGCCTCGACGAGCAGACCGCCGAGGTCGGCCCGCCCCAGGTCGAACGCGGGCGCGACGGCGACGGCGCGCCGCAGACTGCAGATCGCCGCTTCCTGCGCCTGGGCGCGGGCCTGGACATTGCCGAGGCCGTAGAGAGCGATCGGATTGGCGGGTTCGAGGGCAAGCACCGCGGAGAGCCGGGCCGCGGCCTCAAGCCAGTCCTGGTTCGCCGCGGCACTTTCGGCGGCCTGCAGAAGCGCCGAAGCGGCGTGCGCGTCGGCGGCCTCGGTCATGGGTCCGGGCTCATGCCTTGAGCTTGTAGCCGCGTCTGACCAGCGTTCCGACCAGGAGCCAGAGGCCGAGATCGATCAGGACGAGGACGACGACTCCCGTCGCGAGATCGCCGTCGGCGTGCCCGATGAAGCCGTAGCGGAAGCCGTCGATCATGTAGAAGAACGGGTTCAGGTGGGCGATGAACCGCCAGGCCTCCGGCAGCCGCTCGACCGAGTAGAAGGTGCCGGAAAGGAAGGCGAGCGGCGTGATGACGAAGTTCGTCATCGCCGCCAGGTGATCGAACTTCTCGGCCCAGAGGCCACCCAGCACGCCGAGCAGCGCCAGCATCAGCGAGCCGGCCACCGCATGGAAGAGCGCGAAGCCCGGATGCGGCATCTGGAACGACACCACCGCCCACATGGCGAGAGCGGTCGAGCAGCCGACGAAGAGCCCGCGGGTGACGCCCCCGGCCGCCCAGGCCAGCGTCAGCTCCGCCGGACCCAGCGGCGGCATCAGCACGTCGACGATATTGCCCTGGACCTTGCCGATGATCAGCGATGACGAGGTGTTGGCGAAGGCGTTCTGGGTGATCGCCATCATGATCAGGCCGGGTGCCAGGAACTGCGCGAAGGGGATGTCGCCGATCATGGTCCCGCCGCGGCCCATGGCCAGCACGAAGACCGCGAGGAAGAGCAGGGTCGTCACCACCGGCGCCGCTACCGTCTGGGTCGCGACCTTGAGGAAACGCCAGACTTCTTTCTGGTAGAGGGTCCAGAGCCCGATCCAGTTGACGGGGCCGAGTGGCCGCGGATCGAGGCTACGGGCCTCGCGGCGGGAGGGGGATGAGGTGGCGTCGGCCATGGGGCCGGCACCATAGGCGCGCGCAAGCGGCCTCTCAAGAGGATGGACCGGCCGAGAACAGCCGTGGCACGGTCCTGCGATGGCCTATACGCCTCGCCGCGCGCCCCGAAAGGTGACCCAGGCCAGCCTGGAGCGATCGGCGCTGGCATATCTCGAGCGCTTCGCCGCGTCGGCCGAAAGTCTCCGCCGCGTGCTGGCGCGCAAGGTCGACCGCTCGGCCCGGGTTCACGACGATGTCGACCCGGCCGAAGGCGCCGCCTGGATCGAGGCCCTGATCGAACGCTATCGCCGATCGGGCCTCCTCGACGACCGCGCCTATGCCGAGGCGAGGACGGCGAGCCTTCGCCGCCAGGGACGGTCGGCCCGTGCCATCGCCAACCGGCTGGCGCAGAAGGGCGTGGAGCGCGAGGTGATCGACAACGCGATGGCTCCGACCCGGACCCCAGCGGACGAGCTGGCGGCCGCCGCCCGGCTGGTCCGCCGCCGGCGGCTCGGGCCGCTCCGCCCCCGGGCGAGCCGGGCCGAGCACCGCGAGCGGGATCTCGCCGTCCTCGGTCGGGCCGGATTCTCGTTCGAGGTCGCACGCAAGGTGATTCTGGTCGAATCCGACGAGGCCCTCGATGCCTTGATCGCCGAGGCCGGATAAGCGCAGACTTCATCCAAAGGGGGAGGTCGATGCGACAGGCGCTCCTGGGATTGCTCACCTCGCTCATGGTCCTCGGCTCCGCCGGTGCCATGGAGGCGGTCGATCTCGAGCTGGTGCTGGCCGTCGACATCTCCGGTTCGATCGACGAGGACGAGGCGCGGCTGCAGCGGGACGGCTACGTCGCCGCCTTGACCGACCCGGAGGTGCTGAAGGCGATCCGCTCGGGCATCGAAGGCCGGATCGCCATCACCTATTTCGAGTGGTCGGGTTCGGAGACGCGCCGACTGCTGCTCGACTGGACGATGATCGAGAACGAGGCGACCGCCCGGGCGGCGGCGGCGAAGCTGGCGGCCGCGCCCATCCGCTCGGGCATGTCGACCTCCATCTCCTCGGCCATCGAGTTCGCCATCCCGATGTACGGACGCGCCTTCGCGAGCACGCGCCGCGTGCTCGACATCTCCGGCGACGGCCCCAACAACGCCGGCCCGCTGGTGACTTTCCCGCGCGATCGCGCGATCGCTCAGGGCATCACTATCAACGGCCTGCCGATCATCAACAACCGGCCGAACCGCACGGGATTCCCGCAACTTCCGGATCTGGACCTCTATTTTCAGCACTGCGTCATCGGCGGGCCGGGGGCATTCCTGGTGGTGGCCGAGGGCTTCGAGACCTTCGCCGAGGCGATCCGCAAGAAGATGATCATCGAGATCGCCGACCTCGCGCCGTCTCCGCCGCGGAGGGTCGATTCCGGCCTCTTCCGCCGCATTGCCCAGGACTATCCGCCGGGCTGCGACATCGGCGAACGGCAGTCCCGGGAGTTCTGGCAGCGGCGCTACAACTCGCCCAACTGAGGCGTCCAAAAGCCCTTGGCGATCCGGGCTCTGTGGTATACTTGCCGGCCTTGATCCGACGGCCTCCGGGGGGCGGCCGTCAAATAACCGCAAGACCCCTGGAAGGGCCTTCGACATCATGCATTTCACCCTCGATCGCGCCGCTCTCCTCAAGCCGCTGGCCCATGTCCAGAGCGTCGTCGAGCGGCGCACGACGATCCCGATCCTCTCCAACGTGATGATCCGGGCGGAGTCGGGAAAAGTCTCGATCAGCGCCACCGACATGGACATCGACATCGTCGATTCCGTGCCGGCCGAGGTGAAGAAGAAGGGCGCGATCACCTGTCCCGCCCATACGCTTCACGACATCGTCCGCAAGCTGCCCGACGGCTCGCAGGTCGAGCTGGCGGCCTCCGGTGACGCCGGGCGCGTGACGCTCCGGGCCGGGCGGTCGACCTTCACCCTGCAGACGCTGCCGACCGAGGAATTCCCGGCGCTGTCGGGAGATACGCTGCCGCACCGCTTCGAGCTGCCGGCCGGCGACCTCCGTACCCTGATCGACCGCACGCGCTTCGCCATCTCGACGGAAGAGACGCGCTATTACCTGAACGGCATCTACCTGCATGCCGCCAAGCAGGAGGGCGTCGACGTGCTGCGCGCGGTCGCGACCGACGGGCACCGTCTCGCCCGGGTCGAGATGGCGCTGCCCGAAGGGGCCGCCGGCATGCCCGGCGTCATCATCCCGCGGAAAGCCGTGGCTGAGCTCCGGAAGCTGGTCGAGGAGACCTCGGGTGCGGTGTCGCTCTCACTTTCGGAGGCCAAGATCCGCTTCGCCTTCGACGGCACGATCCTCACATCCAAGCTGATCGACGGCACCTTCCCGGACTACGAGCGGGTGATCCCGGTCAACAACGACAAGACCATGCAGGTCTCCTGCCGGCCCTTCGCCGAGGCGGTCGACCGCGTCGCCACCATCTCGACCGAGAAGAGCCGGGCGGTGAAGCTGGCGCTCGCCACCGATACGCTGACATTGTCGGCATCCAGCCCCGAGAACGGCACGGCGACCGAGGAGCTTGAGGTCAAGTTCGGCGCATCGCCGATCGAGATCGGCTTCAACTCGCGATACCTCCTGGACATCACCCAGCAGATCGAGGGCGAAGGCGCCGAGTTCGTCATGGCGGATGCGGCATCTCCGACGATCGTGCGCGATCCCTCCGACCGGAGCGCGCTCTACGTCATCATGCCGATGCGTGTGTGAGGCGCGTGACCGGTCTTGCCGTAAGGATTCCGCCGATGTCGGCGCCCGAGGCTTCGGGCCTTGCCGTTCTGCGCCTCAAGCTCAGCGATTTCCGAGGCTATGGCGAGGCCCGGATCGAGGTCGACCGGCGACCGGTGGTGCTGACCGGCCCGAACGGCGCCGGTAAGACCAATCTCCTGGAAGCGCTGTCGATGCTGTCCCCCGGGCGCGGTCTCCGCCGCGCCAGGCTCACCGACCTCGACCGCCAGGGCGGCGGCGCCTGGGCAGTCGCGGCCCGGCTGGCGCGCGGCGGCGACGAGCCGGTCGAAGTCGGCACCGGACGCGATCCCGAAGGCGGCGAGAAGCGCCTGGTGCGCATCGATGGCAAGCCGGTGCGCGGACAGGCGCAGCTCGCCGGCATCGGCGCGATCCAGTGGCTGACGCCGCAGATGGACGGGCTCTTCCTCGACGGGGCCGGCGGGCGCCGTCGCTTCCTCGACCGCCTGGTCACCGGCGCCGACCCCGAGCACGCGGGCCGACTCGCCGCTTATGACTACGCCCAGCGGGAGCGGATACGTCTCTTGCGTGAAGGCCGCTCCGATCCCACATGGCTGGATGCGCTGGAAGACACCATGGCCCGCCATGGCGTCGCCGTCGCCGCCGCCCGCCGGGAACGGGTCCAGGCGCTCGACGGCGCCACCGCCAGCGGCGGCCCCTTCCCACAGGCCGCGCTCCGTCTCGCCGGAACGGTCGAGGACTGGCTCGAGGACACGCCGGCGCTCATCGTCGAGGATCGCCTGAAGGCACGCCTGGCCGAGATGCGGCGGATCGATGCGGACGCCGGCACCACCGCCGAGGGCCCGCACCGGAGCGATCTCGACGTCACCCATGTCGGCCGCGGCCAGGCGGCGCGGCTCTGCTCGACCGGCGAGCAGAAGGCGCTCCTGATCTCGATCCAGCTCGCCAATGCACGGCTGGTGAAGGCGCAATCGGGCGCGGCGCCGCTGCTCCTGCTCGACGAAGTCGCGGCCCACCTGGACGAGATCCGGCGGAGCGCGCTCTACGACGAGATCCTGGCGCTGGGAGCCCAGGCCTGGCTCACCGGCACCGATGCCCAGCTGTTCCGACCGCTCCGCGGCCTTGGCCAGTTCTTCCGCGTCGCTGACGCGACCGTCAGCTCTTCCAACGATTGAGACCGATGACCGACCAGCCGCTCAAGCCAGAAACAGCCGACGACTACACCTCCGACTCCATCAAGGTGCTGAAGGGCCTCGATGCCGTGCGCAAGCGCCCGGGCATGTACATCGGCGACACCGATGACGGCTCGGGCCTGCATCACATGGTCTACGAGGTGGTCGACAACGCCATCGACGAGGCGCTGGCCGGCTACTGCGACGTCGTCACCGTCACCTTGAACGCCGACGGCTCATGCACGGTCACCGACAACGGCCGCGGCATTCCCGTCGACATCCACAAGGAAGAGGGCGTCTCGGCGGCCGAGGTCATCATGACCCAGCTCCATGCCGGCGGGAAGTTCGACCAGAACAGCTACAAGGTCTCGGGCGGCCTGCACGGCGTCGGCGTCTCGGTGGTGAACGCGCTTTCGGAGACGCTCGACCTCCGCATCTGGCGCGGCGGGCATGAGTACTACATGCGCTTCAAGGACGGCGTCGCCTCGGCACCGCTGGCCGTGGTCGGCCCGCAGGGCGACAAACGCGGGACCGAGATCACCTTCCTGCCGTCGACCCAGACCTTCACCCAGACGCGCTTCGACTTCGACACCCTCGAGCATCGCCTGCGCGAGCTGGCCTTCCTCAATTCGGGCGTCCGTCTACTGCTGACGGATGCACGGGACGCCGAGCCGCGGGTGGTCGAGCTGCACTACGAGGGTGGGCTCGAGGCCTTCGTCGCCTACCTGGATCGCTCGCATACGCCGCTGCACTCGCCGCCGGTGTCGTTCTCCGAAACCAAGGACGGCATCACCGTCGAAATCGCGATGCAGTGGACCGACAGCTATCACGAGACGATGCTTTGCTTCACCAACAACATCCCGCAACGTGACGGCGGCACGCACCTCGCCGGATTCCGCGGCGCGCTGACCCGCTACATCAACCAGTATGCGAACGAGACCGGCATCGCCAAAAAGGAGAAGGTGACGCTTTCCGGCGACGACGCGCGCGAAGGGCTCACCTGCGTGCTGTCGGTCAAGGTGCCCGATCCCAAGTTCTCCTCGCAGACCAAGGACAAGCTGGTCTCCTCCGAGGTGCGCCCGGTGGTCGAAAACGTGGTCGGTGAGAAGCTGCAGCAGTGGCTGGAAGAGCATCCGGCCGACGCCAAGCGTATCGTCGTCAAGGTGGTGGAGGCGGCTGCAGCCCGCGAAGCCGCGCGGAAGGCCCGCGAGCTGACCCGGCGGAAGGGCGCCCTCGACGTCGCCAGCCTGCCGGGCAAGCTCGCCGACTGCCAGGAACGCGACCCGGCGCTGTCCGAGCTCTTCATCGTCGAGGGCGACTCGGCCGGCGGCTCCGCCAAGCAGGGGCGCGACCGCGGCAAGCAGGCCATCCTGCCGCTCCGCGGCAAGATCCTCAACGTCGAGCGGGCGCGCTTCGACAAGATGCTGGGCTCGGCCGAGATCGGCACGCTGATCGCCGCCCTCGGCACCGGCATCGGCGAGGAATTCGACATCGCCAAGCTGCGCTACCACAAGATCATCATCATGACGGACGCCGATGTGGACGGCAGCCACATCCGCACGCTCCTCCTCACCTTCTTCTATCGGCAGATGCGCCAGATCATCGAGCACAAGGTCGAGGAGAACGGCGAGGAGAAGGTGAAGGGCTATCTCTACATCGCCCAGCCGCCGCTCTATCGCGCCAAACGCGGCAACTCGGAGGTCTACCTCAAGGACGACCGCGCGCTCGACAATCACCTGACCGATGCCGGTCTCGACGAGGCGGTCCTCATTCTCGCCGACGGCAGCCAAGTTGCCGGCGTCGAGCTCAGGGGATTGGTCGACAGCGCACGCCAAGCGCGGAACTGGCTGCAGCAGATCGGCCGCCGCGTCGGCTGGATGGCTCTGGCGGAGCAGATGGCGATCGCCGGCGCGATGTCGCCGGAGCTGCTGGCCAATGTCGAGCAGGCGAACCAGACGGCGGCCTATATCGCCCGGCGCATGGATCTTCTGTCGGTCCAGCACGAGCGCGGCTGGCGGGGCGAGTCCGATGGCGCCGGCGGCCTCCGCTTCGAGCGCACGCTTCGCGGCGTGACCTCCCGCTTCCGCCTTGAGGCGGCGCAGGTCAAGAGCCCGGAGGCGCGGCGGCTGGACGAAAGGGCGGCCGATTTCCAGAGAGCCTATGCCAAGCCGGGGCGGCTGAAGACCAAGGACAAGGAGCACGTCATCCACGGACCGGTCGCGCTGGTTGACACGGTGCTGGAGACCGGACGCAAGGGCGTCGCCATCCAGCGCTACAAGGGTCTCGGCGAGATGAATCCGGAGCAGCTGTGGGAGACGACGCTGGATCCGAACGTCCGCTCGCTCCTCCAGGTGAAGATCAACCACGCCGACGAGGCCGGCGACCTGTTCGCCAAGCTGATGGGCGACTTGGTCGAACCCCGCCGCGAATTCATCCAGCAGAACGCGCTCAAGGTCGCGAACCTGGACGTCTAGGGCTCCGGCGGGTCGGGAGCGGCAACGACGGCCGGACGCCTAGAGGGGAACGCCCGGACCGTCTGCTGATGCCGATTTGATGCTGATGCGAGGCTTTTTGCCATCAGTGGCCATCCCGTTTTGGACGACCAGCGGCACACGATCTCTCAAAATAAGATAAAATTCAATGTATAATTCACCCGGCCCCACGGCGTCAGCTGCGGCCGCGCTTGTCGGTGTCGACCCGCACCGGAATCGGCGCCGCCCCGATCGGAACGATCCGTCGGCGCTGGGAGCGGGCGATGAAGCCGATCACCGCGGCGAAGATCGCCAGCATGACGAGGCCGAAGACCAGGGCGAGGTCGCCGAGCAGGTGCTCGAAGGTCGCGCCGACGATGTAGCCAACGCCGGCGAAGGTCACCGCCCACACGCCCGCGGCGAGGAAATTGAGGATCAGGAAGCGGGGCCAGGAGAGCCCGCTCATCCCCATGGCGAAGGAGGAGAAGTTGCGGACGCCGTAGATGAAGCGGAAGGACAGGATGAACCAAGTATTGTAGCGCCGGAGCAGGTCGAGGGCGGCGTGGACGCCCGGGCTCCAGCGCGGGAAGCGGCGGAGCAGCGCATGACCCCAGCGCCGGCCGATCCAGAAATAGACCTGGTCGCCGGCGAAGCTGCCGAGCCAGGCGACGGCGATCAGGAGGTCGAGCCTGAGGATGTCCTGGCGCGCGGCGAGGCCGGCGAAGATGACGAAGGTCTCGCCTTCGAGGAAGGTCCAGACGAAGGTGACGACATAGAACCAGTCGCCGTAGTCGCGGATGGTTTCGGCGATGTCCATGGTTCAGGGATAGCAGCGCGAGGTTAACGAAGCGTGACGGACGGCCACCCCCTCGTCCGCGCCGAACGCGAATTCGCTCACCCTTGCCCACTCCTCCCGACGCCTGCCCTGACGACGCTTTTCATTGTTGGGGCAAGAATGGCAGAAGCGCAGCGCCGACTCCAGAGTCACTCGATGCTCAGACGAAGGCTTCGTCGTAGACGAAGAGCCCCGGCAACCCTCCGGTGTGGACGAAGACCACGGCCTCATCCTTCCGGTAGCGCCCCTCGCGGATCCGCTGCACCAGGCCGGCGAACCCCTTGCCGGTGTAGACCGGGTCGAGGAACAGCCCCTCGCATTCGGCCGCGAGTCGCACCGCCTCGACCATGCCCGGGCTCGGCTGGCCGTAGCCCGGCCCGATGAACCGGTCGTCGGCCTCGACGGCGAGCGTCGCGAGTCGGGCGTCGAGCTGAAGCTCCGTCACCGTGCGGGCGAGCAGCGCCTTCACCCGGGCTTCCTGATCGTCCTTCGGCCGGCTGACGCAGACGCCGGTGACGGGGATGCCGGCGGAGGCCAGGCCGAGCAGGAGCCCGACCTGGGTCCCGCAGCTTCCAGTCGCGTGCACGACCGCGGCCGGACGGATGCCGAGCGCCTTCGCCTGCTGGGCGATCTCCTCGCCGGCCACCGCATATCCCAGGCTGCCGATCGGCGAGGAGCCGCCGACAGGAATCACATATGGGACGCGTCCGGCCCGGCGGAGCTCGTCGGCGGTCTTGGCCATCTCTGCTTCCGCATCCGTCCCCGCCGGCACCCGCCGGATCTCGGCGCCGGTCAGGCGGTCGAGCAGCAGGTTGCCGCTGGCGTGATAGGCCGGCGACCGGTTGGCCACCGAGTCGGTCAACACCAGGATGCATTTGAGCCCGAGCTTGGCCGCCGCCGCCGCGGTCTGGCGGCCGTGGTTGGTCTGCAGCGCCCCCGCCGTGATCACCGTATCGGCGCCGGCCTTGGCGGCATCCGCCATCAGGAATTCGAGCTTCCGGCCCGTGTTGCCGCCGGCGGCGAAGCCGGTGCAGTCGTCCCGCTTCACGTAAATCCTGGGACCGCCCAGACGGTCGGAAAGGCGCGGCAGAAGGTCGAGCGGGGTCGGGCTCTGCACCAGGCGGACACGCTCGAAGCGATCGAGGACGGGAAGAGCTACGGACATGGGGGGCTCCTGGCGGGATAGGTTCGCGACCCTAGCGGCGCCGGCCGGCCTCCGCCAAGGGTTTAGCCCTTGTGTTTCCGGCGCTTGCGCGGGCCCGACCTCGCCGCTATAAACCCGCCTTCCCCGAAAGGGGCGACGTCCGCGTCCGGGCCTGTTAGGGCATGCCCGGCCGGCGCGATCGGGATCTTGAGGGTCCCCTTGAGCTGTTGAAAGGAAAGAAAATGCCCAAGATGAAGACCAAGAGCAGCGCCAAGAAGCGCTTCCGGGTCACGGCATCCGGCAAGATCAAGATGGGTCCTGCCCGCAAGCGTCACGGCATGAGCAAGCGCCCGCACAAGATGGTCCGAACCGCCCGTGGCTCGGAGATCATGAACGAGCGCGATGCCAAGATCGTGCGCAATCACATGCCGTACGACCTGTAAGGAGACGCATCCATGGCTCGCGTAAAGCGGGGCGTCACCACCCACGCCCGTCACAAGAAGGTCCTGAAGCTCGCCAAGGGCTATCGTGGCCGCAATTCAACCAATTACCGGATCGCGCTGGAGAAGGTCGAGAAGGGGCTGCAATACGCCTATCGCGACCGCAAGAACCGCAAGCGCGAGTTCCGCGCGCTGTGGATCCAGCGCATCAACGCCGGTGCGCGTGCGCACGGCCTCACCTACTCGAAGATGATGAGCGGCCTCAAGAACGCCGGCATCGAGATCGACCGCAAGGTCCTGTCGGACCTCGCGATCAGCGAGCCGGAGTCGTTTACGAGCTTGGTTAAGCAAGCCCAGGCCGCTCTCGCCGCCTAACCAGGTGGACCGATCCGAAAGGTAGAGACGAGAGGGGCCGGAAACGGCCCCTTTCGCATTCGTGGAGAACGAAAACATGGCGGATCAAATGGACGCGACACGGGCCGAGCTGATGGGGCTCGTCGACGCGGCCGCCGATCTGGCGGCGCTGGATGCCGTGCGCGTCGCGGCCCTCGGCAAGAAGGGACGCGTCACCCAGCTGATGCAGAGCCTGAAAGACATCGCGCCGGAAGCCCGCCGCGAGGCAGGCCAGGCTCTGAACCGGCTCAAGGACGAAATCGAGGCGGCGATCGTCCGGCGGAAAGAGACCCTAGGCGAGGCGGCGCTGGATTCCAGGCTCAAGGCCGAGACGCTCGACCTCACCCTGCCGGCCCGTCCGGGCGGCCTCGGACGCCTGCATCCGATCAGCCAGACCATGGTCGAGCTGGTACAGATCTTCGGCGCCATGGGCTTTTCGGTCGCCGAGGGGCCCGACATCGACGACGACTTCCACAACTTCACCGCCCTCAATTTCGGCCCGGATCATCCGGCCCGCCAGATGCACGACACCTTCTACCTGCCGCCGCGCCCCGACGGCATGCCGATGGTGCTGCGCACGCACACCTCGACGGTGCAGATCCGCACCATGATGAAGGTCAAGCCGCCGATCCGCATCATCGTGCCCGGCCGCACCTTCCGCAGCGATTCCGATGCCACCCACTCGCCGATGTTCCACCAGGTTGAAGGCCTGGTGATCGACGAGGCGACACATATGGGCCACCTCAAGGGCTGCCTGATCGATTTCTGCCGTGCCTTCTTCCAGCTGGACGATCTGCCGGTGCGCTTCCGGCCCTCCTATTTCCCCTTCACCGAGCCGTCGGTCGAGGTCGACATCGGCTGCTCGAGGAAGGGCGGCGAGCTCAAGCTCGGCGCCGGCGGCGACTGGCTGGAGATCCTCGGCTGCGGCATGGTCCATCCGAACGTGCTGAAGAACTGCGGCGTCGATCCGACGCGCTACCAGGGCTTCGCCTTCGGCATGGGGATCGATCGCATCGCCATGCTGAAGTACAACATCGGGGATCTCAGGCCGTTCTTCGACGCCGATCTCCGCTGGCTTCGCCACTACGGCTTCGTTCCCGTGGATGCGCCTAGCCTTGCAGGAGGGCTCAGCCGATGAAGATCACGCTTTCCTGGCTGAAGCAGCACCTGGACACCGGCGCGGCGGTCACGGACATCGCCGATGCCCTGACCCGCCTCGGCCTCGAGGTCGAAAGCATCGACGACCGCGCCAAGGGGCTTGCCCCCTTCGTCGTCGGCTACGTGGTCAAGGCCGAACAGCACCCGAACGCCGACCGGCTTCGCGTCTGCCTGGTCGACACCGGCAAGGGCGAGGTCCAGGTGGTCTGCGGCGCACCCAACGCGCGGACCGGCATGAAGGGCGTCTTCGCCGCCGCCGGCACGGTGATCCCGCGGACCGGCGCCGAGCTCAAGGCCGGCGTCATCCGCGGCCAGGCCTCCAACGGCATGCTGTGCTCGGCCTACGAGATGGGCCTTTCCGACGACCACGAGGGCATCATCGATCTTCCGGCCGATGCGCCCGTCGGCCAGCCCTTCGCCAAGGTGATGGGCCTGGACGACCCGGTTGTCGAAGTGGCGATCACGCCGAACCGCGCCGACTGTCTCGGCATCCGCGGCATCGCCCGCGATCTCGCCGCCGCCGGCATCGGCTCGCTGAAACCGCTCGACGTGACCCCGGCCAAGGGCGGGTTCAAGAGCCCGGTTCAGTGGAAGATCGCGCCCGGCGCCGAGTCCGGCTGCCCCATGGTGGTGGGCCGGCTGATCCGCGGGATCAAGAACGGCCCGAGCCCGCGCTGGCTGCAGGACCGGCTGACCGCCATCGGGCTTCGCCCGATCTCCGCCCTGGTCGACGTCACCAACTTCACCACCTTCGACATCTCGCGTCCGCTGCATGTCTTTGACGCCGACAAGCTGGCCGGCGACCTCACCATGCGCTGGGCCAAGGACGGCGAGACGTTGGAGGCGCTGAACGACAAGACCTACACGCTCGAGCCCTCGATGATCGTCATCGCCGACGAAAAGCAGGCGCATGGCATCGGCGGCGTCATGGGCGGCGAGCATTCGAGCGTGAGCGAGGCGACCACCTCGGTCTTCATCGAGTCCGCGCTGTTCTCCCAGGGCATGGTCGCGGCGACGGGGAGGAAACTCAACCTGCTCTCGGACGCCCGCTATCGCTTCGAGCGCGGCCTCGACCCGACCTCGGCGGTCTGGGGGCTCGAGGTCGCGACCCGCCTCATCCTGGAGATGTGCGGCGGCGAAGCTTCGGAGCTGACCGTCGCCGGCGCCGAGCCAGCTTGGCGCCGCACCGTCTCCTACCGCTTCGCCCGCTCGCGCACGCTCGGCGGCATCGAGATCACGACGCCAGAGCAGGAAGGCATCCTCAGGCGCCTCGGATTCGAGACCAAGGGCGGCGGCGACTCGATCGAGGTGTCGCCCCCGGGCTGGCGCGGCGACATCGAGGGCGAGGCCGACATCGTCGAGGAGGTCGTCCGCGTCCACGGCCTCGACAAGGTCGAGCCGGTGTCGATGCCGGGACTGGGCGCCCGGGCACAGCCGGCGGTGACGCCGGCCCAGCGCCGGCCGATCCTGGCCAAGCGCGCGCTGGCGACGCGCGGCCTTATGGAGGCGGTCACCTTCTCGTTCATGGCGTCGGGCCTGACGCCACTGTTCGGCGGCGCCGGCGACGACCTCAAGCTGGTCAACCCGATCGCCGCCGACCTCGACGCCATGCGGCCGTCGATCCTGCCGAACCTGCTCTTGGCGGCAAAGCGGAACCTCGACCGCGGCCTCGTCGACCCGGCTCTCTTCGAGGTCGGGCCGCAATACAAGGACGCTACGCCTTCGGGGCAATCCCTGGTCGCGGCCGCCATCCGCGTCGGCCGGGCGTTGCCGCGGCACTGGCAGGGGCCGGCACGCGATGCCGACGCCTTCGATGCCAAGGCGGACGCGCTGGCCGTGCTCGAAGCCGTGGACGCACCGGTCGAGAACCTGCAGGTCTCGGCCGACGCGCCGTCCTGGTACCACCCCGGGCAATCGGCAGCCCTTCGCCTCGGCCCGAACGTGATGGCGTGGTTCGGCGCCGTGCACCCGAAGGTGCTTACCGCCCTCGACCTCAAGGGGCCTGCGGTCGCCATGGAGGTGTTCATCGACCGCGTGCCGCTGCCTCGGTCGAAGGGCACCGGCCGGCCGAAGCTGGAACTCTCGCCGTTCCAGCCGATCGAGCGCGACTTCGCCTTCGTGGTCGATGCCGGAATCGCCGCCGACGCGCTGGTGAAGGCGGCGAAGAGTGCCGACAAGGCGCTGGTCGCCGATGCCCGGATCTTCGATCGCTATGTCGGCGACAAGGTGGCCTCGGGCAAGGCTTCGCTCGCGCTGTCGGTCACCTTGCAGCCGAAGGACGCGACCATGACCGACGAGGCGATCGAGCAGGTCTCGGCCAAGATCGTGGCCGCGGTGCAGAAGGCGACCGGCGCGACGCTCAGGACCTGAGGCGCGGGGGCGCGTCGAGCGGAACCGCCATCGGCGCGGCTCCGCCTCCGGGCTTTGAGCCGAAGGAGGCGACCACGCGGGTCGCAAGAATTGGCAGGATCAGCACAGCGAAGAGAATCAGAAGCCGCGCGAACGGGCTCATCGGCATCTCCAATGCGTGCCACCCACGGCCATCCCCGATTGACCACAAGCAAGAACGGGGCCGCTGACCTAGCGATGTCGCCAGAGGGCTCAACCCTAGGTGCACACAAGGAAATCGAGAGGAGCGCCGCCTGCGAAGCGGTAGGCAGTCTGCCGGGAGCCGGCAGATGTTGCCGTCAGCGACTGGCGGCGATGGCCGTTCCGATACCGTTGCCGGCGGTCCCGGCCATCGGCCGGTCCGCGGTCTGAGTGATCTCGAATTCGGAATCGTCGAATGCGTCGAGACCGCTGCCGGGAACGATCAGGTAGCCGATCAACGCCGGGCCGGCAACGACGGCGACGAACATCAGCAGACGGACGAAGGATGCCATAACGCCCCCTTGCCTCTCCATAAGATGGAGAAATTCAACTCTACGAGATCAGTTTCGACGGCGCTGTGACGACGATCACACCAGCCGGCTCAAGCTTCCTGGCGTAGGTGACGAAGTCGTACTCCTCGCCACAGAACGTACGGCGGAGCGATTGGTTCAAAGTCCAGCCGTGTTTCTCGTAGAACGCGCGGGCCTCGTGGTTGTCTCGGAAGCATTCGAGGCTTCTGGCTCCGGCCGCCTCGGCCGCCGCGAGCAGGGCCTTGCCGATGCCGCGTGCCTGGGTGGCGGGATCGACGAACAGCATGTCGATGTGGGCCTGGCGGACCAGGGAGAAGCCGACGATCCGACCGGCCGTTGCCGCGGCGGTCACATGCGGCCATTGCTCGGCGAAACGCTCGATGAAGAACGGAAGCGGCCGCTGCGCCAGCGCCGCCGGCGACATGATGCCGGCGAAGGCCTGGTGGAAGGAGTCATGGGCGACGCGGCCGAGCACGTCCACGTCCTCCGGAGCGGCCGAGCGCAGCACAAGCCCGCTCATTCCAGGCCCTTGAGCCTCGGATCGAGGGTGTCGCGAAGACCGTCGCCAAGGAGATTGAAGCCGAGCGAGGCCGTCAGGATGGCGACACCAGCGAAGATCGAGGTCCAGGGCGAGATCAGCGCGTAGCTCCGGCTCTCGGCCAGCATCAGGCCCAGCGACGGGGTCGGCGGCTGAGTCCCGATGCCGAGGAAGGAGAGCGACGCCTCGACCAGGATCGCGGTCGAGAGCGACAGGCTCGCCTGCACCAGGATGACACTGGCAAGGTTAGGAAGAATATGGACAAGGAGAATGCGCAGGTCGCCGGCGCCGATGGCACGGGCCGAGACAACGAACTCGCTCTCCGCCAGCACCAGCGCGGGGCCTCTGAGAATGCGGGCAAAGATCGGCGTGTAGACGATGCCGATGGCGATCGCCGTGGTCCATTGCTGGGGTCCCAGCAGCGAGATGATGGCGATCGCGAGGAGGATGAGCGGAAAGGCGAAGAGCACGTCCATGCAGCGCATGACGAGGCGGTCGGTCCAGCCGCGGTAGAATGCGGAAATGACACCGAGCGACCCGCCGATGATCAGCGCGATCGCGACCGAGGTGAACGAGACGCCGATCGAGGCGCGATAGCCGTAGAGGATGCGCGAGAAATTATCGCGGCCGAACTGGTCGGCGCCGAGCAGGAAGTCGAGGCTCGGCGCCTCCAGCCGGTTGATCACGTTCTGCCCGATCGGATCGTAGGGCGCGATCCACGGTGCCAACAGCGCCAGCAGGCCCTGGATGATCACCAGCGCGCCGCCGACGAGAACAAGGGGATGGCGCGGCATCACGCTTCCCTCACGCGCGGATCGATCGCCACGTACAGCATGTCGACCAGGAAGTTGATGACGACGAAGCCCGAGGTCACCAGAAGGATCGTCGCCTGGATCAACGGATAATTGCGCTCGGCGATGGCGCCGATCACCAGGCGACCGAGGCCCGGAAGCGCAAAGACCTGCTCGACCACGATGGCGCCGCCGAAGAGGTAACCGGCGGTGATGCCGACCGCGGTGACGAACGGGATCAGCGCGTTGCGGAGCGCGTGGCGGAAGATCACCGCCGTCTCGCTGACGCCCTTGGCCCGCGCCGTCCTGACATAGTCCTGGCCGAGCGCATCCAGCATGGCCGAGCGCATGATGCGGGAAAGCGAGGCCAGGATCGGCAATGCCAGCGATATCGTCGGCAGGATCATGCGCGAAAGATTGGCCAGCGGGTCGTCGGTGAACGGCACATAGCCGATCGAGGCGAAGCCCGGCATCAGCTTGTAGGCGGCAAGGATCAGGACGATGCCGAGCCAGAACGAGGGGATGGTGACGCCGACGATGGTGACGATGCGCACGATGTAGTCGGAGGCCGAGCGTCGGACATAGGCCATGAGGCAGCCGGCGGGAATCGCAAGCAGGACCGCGGAACCGAGCGAGAGCATCAGCAGCTCGAAGGTCACGCCGAGGCGGGCCAGGATCTCGCCGCCCACGGGCGCTCCCGTCCACAGGGAGGTGCCGAGATTGCCGACGAGCACGCCGCCGATCCAGACGACGTATTGCTCGAGGAGCGGCTTGTCCAAGCCGATCTTGCGATAGAGCGCATCCAGCCGCTCGGGCGTGATCTCGACATTAGCGCCGAGCATGATCTGCACGGCGTCGCCGGGAATGAAGCGGATCATCAGGAAGACGAGCGCCGAGACGCCCCAGAGGACGACCAGAAGGTCGATGAGGCGCTGCGCGAGGACGCGGGTCATGGCTCTACCGAAAAACGGGCCCCGCCCGACCGCTCGGATCGGACGAGGCCCTCGAGCTTCTCGCTTCGGCGCCGCGCCAAGGCGCAACGCCGGGAGCGAGCCGGGACGGCGCTAGCGCGCGACGGACGTCTCGCGGAGGTATCGGGTCGAACGGGTGGCAATCAGCTCGTAGCCCTGCACGTTGTTGCGGACGGCGGTGAACAGCGTTGCGTAGGCCAGGTGCGAGATCGGGCCGCGGCACGCAAGGATCTGCTGCGCCTCCTTGTACGCCGCCTGACGCTTCGCCTTGTCCTGCATGGTGCGGGCGTCGTCGAGCAGCTTGTCGAGCGCCGGGTTCGAATACTTGAACACGTTGGTCGACCCGCCGGTGCGGAAGGTTCGATAGAAGTAGTCGTCCGGGTCGGGACTGCCGCCGTTCTGCGAGACGAACGCCTCGAAGTTGGAATTGCGCCAGTCCTGGATGAACTTGCCCTGCTCCTGGATCTCGAGCGTCGCTTTGAAGCCGGCGGCGTTCAGCTGCGCCTGGACGACCTGGGCGACGTCGCGGACGGTCTGGATCGAACCGAGCACCTTCAGCGTCACCGGCACCTCGCCGGAGAAGCCAGCCTCCTTCAAGAGCGCCTTCGCCTTGTTCGCATCCGGCGTGTAGCAGGAGAACTGGCCGACCGGCGTCGCCCAGTCGGTGAGCGCCGGCGACAACGGACCGCCGGGAACGGCATGGCCGAAATAGGCGGCCTGCGCGATCTTGGCCCGGTCGACGGCGAGATTGAACGCCTCGCGGACGGCCGGCTTGTCGAAGGGCGCCTGGGTGGTGTTGAAACCAACCAGAGAATAGGCGAGATCGCGGGTCTCGAGCAGCCTGACGGCCGAGTTGCCCCGCAACGCAACCGCGGTCGAGGCGTCGAGCGACGGCATGAACTGGTAGATGCCGGTCGAGATGCCGACCTGGCGCGTCGAGGCTTCCGGCACGATGTTGATCTTGAGGCCGGCGAGCTTGGGCAGGCCTTTGTCCCAGTAGCCATCATGCTTGGCGAGCTGGAGATAGGTGTCCGGCACCCACTGCGTCAGCTTGAAGGGGCCGGTGCCGTTGGCCTCGCGCTGCAGGTCGCCGTGATTGGCGGGCACGATCGAGAGAACGATCAGCTGGGAGAGGAACGGCGCGGACGGGTCGGTCAGCTCGACCACCACGTCGTCGGCGACGGTCGAGACCGATTTGACCAGGGTGAAGCGGCTGGCGAAGGGCGAGCCGGTTTCCTTCTTGAGCAGGCGCTCGAAGGAATAGACCACGTCGGCCGCGGTGATTGGCTTGCCGTTGTGGAAGGTGCCGCCCTTGCGGATCTTGAACGTGTAGACCTTGCCATCCGAGCTGACGCTCCAGGACTCGGCCACCGCCGGCACCACCCGGAGGTCCTTGTCGATCGAGGTCAGGCCCTCGTAAATGTTGCCGTTGACCAGCGCGGTCGAGAAGGCGGTCGCGACATGCGGGTCGAGGCCGACCGGTGAGGCGTCGGTCGCGACCTCCAGCACCTGGGCCGCGGCGGCCAGCGGCACGACGAGCGCAACCGCAAAGGCGGCGCGCTTCACGAAACGGATCATCGAGTTTCCTCCCAAAAGGCTTAGCGTGGCATCTCACACTGCCGGGCGCCCGTCGTCAACTCGCCGCCGACGCCGGTAGTGTCTCAGTTTGAAAGACGCAAAAACGCCAGCGCCGCCGCCTGACATAGCGCCGCTATGCTGGCCGCCGCTGCCGCCCAGCGATTCCACCATGTTTGGCGGTCGGCCGTTTCCAGGACGTCGACCCGTTTGCCGCCCTTCTCCTCAGTAATCTGAAACTCATTGCTATTGGAGTCTGCGATTACCGTTACGACGGTGGCCTTGAACCACAGGAGGGCCGCGCCGCAACCGAACGCGGCGGCCATCCAGGTCAGAATCTCAACGGCCACGGCTATCTCCTAGTATTGCTCGGCGGCCATCAGGGGCGCCTCAGGCTTCCGATCTTCGGCTTCCTCGATCAGCGCCACAACGTCCGACATATCCCACAGTTTCGTGGTGACGCCAGCGGCCATCGCGGGCGAGCACCGCAGCGTCTTATGCATACGCACGAAGTTGTAGAACATCATGTGGAGCGCCACGGCGTAGGCGTGGTTCTCGACCTTCTTTGAAAAAGCGTTCGTGAGCCGAGTAAAGCGGCGCATGTGCATCCGCATGGTGAGGTTACTGCGCTCGGCAAACGACGTGCTGACGTGCTTCGGATCGGGCGAGCCGGTGACAGGCGTCTTGTGCGCCGCGACGAAGCCGGGCGGGCTGTAGCGGCCCTTCGCGCTCTCCGGCGCGGCCCCGTAGACCTTCACGAGCTGGGCATAGTCCACGTCGGCCCCGAAGGCGCTTTCAACCGCACTGAGATAGGCGCTGTGGCCGTCACTCGTAAGCTGGACGCGATTGCTGAGCCGCGAGGCCAGGTCCGAAATGAAAGCTGACGCGGCATTGCCATCGCGCGAGCCAACCAGCCACGACGGGATCAGCTTGGTATCGGCGCAAATCGCCGTCCAAGTCCACACGTCGCCGACGCCCGGATCAGCCTTCATCTCGGCCGGCACGTTCTTCGCCTTCGCGTACACGAACGACCAGATTTCATCGACCTGGAGCCGCTTGCAGGGAAGCTCGCGGAACACGCGATCCTGATACTCCGAGCAGACCTTGCCGGCATCGATCAAGAGCTTGGTGACGGTGTTGATGCTGACGCCCGTGATGCGCGTAACGGCCCGGAGGCTGCTGCCCTCACAGAGGAGGGTAAGGATTGTTGCGCGGCGCTCAGACGACAGCTTGTTCATGGCCCGGATGATACCGAGCCATGCTTAACCAGTCAAGCATTAGATCATTTTGCTAGAGAGGCCGTAAGCTCTTGAGAAAATAGGACTTAAGCTCTGTATCCGTCGCGTACGAAAGCTTCGTCCTTACGTTCAAAAGAGCCGAATAGCGCGTAACGACGGCCCAGTGTTCGGCGCGGTTGAACTCGTCAGCTAGCCGCCCCCGAACATCATCGCCTTCCGCGACCGCTAGGCGAAATGTGTCTGCCGTTACGTCGATCCCCATCAATACGCCGTTAATCTCGATGTCATCTTGGGTCTCTGGGCTCGACTCTTCGATGATTTCCTTCAGGCGCATTAGCTCTTGCGGCTGAACCCGCACCTCATCGCGAACTTCAAGGCGTCTTCGCCACTCGATATCTGCGCCGATATCGAATTTCGAATGCTGATCCGCCCATCGATAAATACGTCGCAAGCCGGCTGGCCCTATCTCTTGTGCGAGCACCGAAATTTCGTCTCGACTCGTGGCCTTTATCGTTCGGAAAATTAGGGACACCGCTCGATCTAAATCGGACTCGCCGAGGAGTAGGCGCTCGTTGGGAATTGAGAACGCAAATCCAAGAGAGCCGTCGTAGGTGTAAGCGAAATCCAGCGACGTCAATGCGGCAATGTCGGCGCTAATGCGTGCCCGTATCTTTGGGACAGACCGAAGGGCGTCAAAGACGACTGATATGGCCTCTTGGAGGGCGGAAAGGGCGCCAGCAACGGCCGTCAGAGGATAGGAATTACCAGCCTCAGGAATGAATCTATATCCAAGAACATCAACATGCTTTTGATTGGCCAGCTCAGCAAATTGCAGTTCCAGAACACGTTGCCGCTTTTGAATCCCAAGCATGTTGATCTCAAGCGCATCATCGTCAGGATGAGCCGCAAACAACTCGTCCATTCGACGAACAGCAGCATGCGTTTGACGCAATTCGGCCGCCAGCTCGAATAGGGTTGTCATATGATGACGAATGGCAGTTTCAGCACGGCCAACCCCTTCGGTTTGTCTTCTCGGCTAAAGCCGAATTGCCGCAGCCAATAAGCCCTGTCCCACTCCCAGTTTCCGCCTGGCGCGGCCCCCGGAGCACGCTCAACAAAGGCGTACGCATCGCACCTGTAGTCCGGCTTTAGATCGGTTGTGTTTATCCATCGGATCATTGACTTCTGTCGTATATCGGCTCCTCTCCAATTCGCCTCTTCGATGCGAGCCGCAAAATCGACGTCGTCTGGGTTGAGTTTCTGAGTGAGGAAGCTGCCGTTCACCCACACGTCCATCCTGAGCCCGCATGCGTTGAGTTGCGCGATGACGTTCTCAAGACCGCCCATGATCGAAGCGCGACTCAGCGAGCCTGGGAATCTGTCGACGCAAAGAACTCGCAACGCATCGAGGCGCAGCTCATGAAACCCGTGCGCCAAGAGTGGCGGAAACTCCGGTTTTGGGGCGCCAGCCATCAGCCTGCGCCCGCTACGGCTTCTTGCCGTACCTCGCCTGGGCGGCCTTTCGGGCGATGTCGACGCGCTGTTCGGACGAAAGACTATTGGCCCGCGCCCGACCGCCCTTGAGTCCCCCCAGGCGCCCAAGCGCGACCGCCGCCGGATTCTTTTCCCGACTTGTCTCCAACTCCGCTCGTCCGCGATCTCCGCTCGCCATATCAACAACGAACTTGGCGAGTTGGTTCGCGTCGCGGGGACGTTTCGGTTGCTTGGACATATGCTCAAGGCTTGCATGCTTGAGCGGTCAAGGCAAGTGACCAGCGTCACAGTCAAGCCCCTACCTGCTGCCAAACTGAGACACTACCCCGACGCCGTTCCGGGCCGGCAACTTCCGCTTGGACGGGACCGGAGCTTCCCCCATGATCCGGCCGATTCGGCCGCAAATGAGGTTCGAAAATGAGCGGAATCGTGACCGCGCTCGGGTTGATGAGCGGCACCTCGATGGACGGCATCGACGTGGCGGTGATCGACACGGATGGCGAGCGGGTCTCCGGTTTCGGCCCGGCGACGACCTATCCCTACCCTGATGACGTCTCGGCCGATCTCCGCGCCCTGGTCGCCGACGCGAGGCGCGCCGAGACCGGCAACCACGCCGACTTGGACCGCCGGGTGACCGAGGCCCAGACCCGGGCCGTCGAGCAGCTGCTGAAAGGCGCCGGCATCGACCGCGCCAAGATCGCCGTGGTCGGTTTCCACGGCCAGACCATCCTGCATCGTCCGGAGAAGCGAGTGACCTACCAGCTCGGCAACGGCGCGGCGATGGCCGAGCGGCTCGGCATCGACGTGGTCAACCGCTTCCGCGACGCCGACCTTGCCGCTGGCGGCCAGGGCGCGCCGCTGGCGCCGCTCTATCACCGGGCGCTCGCCCGGGATCTCGAACGCCCGCTGGCCGTGCTCAACCTCGGCGGCGTCGGCAACGTGACCTACCTCGAAGGCGAGACCGTCATCGCCTTCGACACCGGCCCCGCCAACGCCATGATCGACGACTGGATGCTGAGGCACAGCGGACGCTCCTATGACGCCGATGGCAGGCTCGCCGCTACCGGCAAGGTCGACGAGACGGCGCTGGCCAAGCTCATGGACAACGCCTACTTCGCGCTGAAGCCGCCGAAGTCCCTCGACCGCAACGACTTCTCCGCGGCCCCCGTGCAGGGCCTCAGTCCGGCCGATGGGGCTGCGACGCTGGTGGCCTTCACCGTCGAGACCGTGCGGCGCTCACTCGATCATCTGCCGGGCCGGCCGAGGCGTTGGCTCGTCACCGGCGGCGGCCGACTCAACCCGACGATCATGGCGGCGCTCGCCGAAGCGCTGAAGGCACCGGTGGCGCCGGTCGAGGCCGTCGGCTGGCAGGGCGACGCGCTGGAGGCACAGTGCTTCGCCTTCCTCGCCGTCCGCAGCCTTCGCGGCCTGCCGCTCAGCGTGCCGACGACGACCGGCGCGCCGAAGCCGATGACCGGCGGCGTGCTGAACCGCGCCCGCAAGGCGGCTTAGGTCCATGAGCCTGGAGGCGGCAACGCGTGGGGCCTTCGCTCCGGCCGAGGACGCGGTCGCCTCCGGACGCATTCCGGGCGCGATCCTCGGCGTACTGGCACCCAACGGGAAGACGGCGGTGCGGGTGGCCGGCTTCGCCCAGCTCGTGCCGAAGAGGCGGAAGCTCACCCGCGCCACTTGGTTCGATCTCGCCAGCGTCACCAAGGTGATCGCGACAACGACGGAGATCCTGAGGCTGGTCGAGGACGGTATCGTCGGGCTCGACGAGCCGCTGTCGGTTCATATCCCCGATCTCCACCAGTACGTCGTCACTGCCCCGATCCGGCGAATCACCATCCGCCAGTGCCTCTCGCACCAGACCGGCCTTCCGGCGGTCGAACCGATCTACACCTGGGGCAATGATCCGGAGACGCTGAAAGCCCACATCCTCCAACGCGACTGGCCGATCGGCGCCAATGTCTACTCCGACATCAACTTCATGCTTCTCGGCATCCTGATCGAGCGCCGCCGCGGCCGCACGCTGGCGAAGATTCTGCGCGGGCCCGGCCTCGGCTTCCTGCCGAAAGGCAAGAGCT
Source organism: Rhizobium sp. Q54 (assembly GCA_945871425.1). Classification (GTDB taxonomy): domain Bacteria; phylum Pseudomonadota; class Alphaproteobacteria; order SHVZ01; family SHVZ01; genus SHVZ01. Next base: position 26,706 of record CAMBVS010000045.1, read on the forward strand.
TCGCCGCGACCGAGGCCTGCACCTGGCGTCGCCGGATCATGGTCGGCCGGGTGCATGACGAGAACGCCTACAGCCTCGGCGGCTTCGCCGGCCATGCCGGCCTGTTCGGCACGGTCGACGGCGTGCTCGCCTATGCCCGCCGCCTGATGACGGGCAAGGAGCTGAAGCCGGAGTCGATCGAGGCACTCAGGACGAGCCACACGGCGACCCGCAACCTCGGCTGGGAGCATCGCTACGACGGCTGGGCCGGCGGCGACCTCTGCTCGCCCGAGACCATCGGGCATACCGGCTTCACCGGCACCGGGCTCTGGATCGACTTCGCCCGCGGCTATGCCTGGACGCTGCTGACCAATCGCGTGCATCCGACCCGGCATGTCGAGACCGGCATCCAGGAGTTGCGGAAAGCCGTCGGAAACCGCCTCGCCGCCGCGCAGCCGTTCTAGGTCGCCCCATGTCGTCCTACACCCGTGGCTTCGTCCTCGTGCTCGCCGCCGCGCTCGTGTGGAGCTCGGGCGGGCTGATCGTCCGCTCGGTCACCGCAGATTCATGGACCATCGTCTTCTGGCGCTCGACCAGCTGCGCCGGCTTCCTGCTCCTCTATCTTTGGATCAGCGAGCGCCGCCTGCCCTGGCATCTGTTCCGCCAGGCCGGCTGGCCGGCGGTCGCCGTCGGCACCTGCTTCGCCTTGAGCTCGATCACCTTCATCCTCTCCCTTGGGCTCACCTCGGTCGCCAACGCGCTGATGATCCAGAGCCTGGCGCCGATCATCGCGGGCCTGCTTGCGCGGCTCACGCTGAAAGAGCCGATCGACGGCCGCACCTGGGTTGCCATCGTCGTCGCGATCTTCGGCGTCGCGGTGATGCTAGGGCGGGTCCCCAGCGGCGACGACCTAGTGGGCACGGTGCTGGCGGTCGTCAGCGCCTTCGCCTATTCGGGCACCATCGTCACCGTGCGCTCGCAGCGCGACGTGCCGATGGTTCCGGGCGCCTGCTTCGCCGCGATCTTCGCAGCAATGGTGGCGCTGCCGCTGGCCCCCACCCTGTCGCTGGCCGAGGGCGAGCTGGCGCTGCTGATCTTCTTCGGCGCCGGCCAGCTCGGCGTCGGCATGGCCCTGTTCACGACCGGTGCCCGTTTCCTGCCAGCCGCGGTATCCTCTCTGATCTCGCTGGTCGAGACGGCACTCGGGCCGCTCTGGGTCTGGCTCGCCTACGGCGAGAATCCCGGCCCCTGGGTGTTGGGCGGCGGCGCCATCGTCGTTTCGGCGCTGGTCGTCCACACGGTGATGGCGCGACGATAGGGAGGAGCACGGGCAATGACACGACGCGACATCCCCGCGATGCTGGCCGCCCTCCTGCTTCTCGCCGGCACCCCGCCTTCCTTGGCCCAATCGACGGCCCCGGCCGAGGCGGCGATCCGCGCCGCACTCGCCCGGTGGACGTCAGACTTCAACACACGCAACGCCGGCGCCGTCTGCGATCTCTTCGCGCCCGAACTGCGCTACGACTACCGCGGCTTCCCCGAGCGCGACTACCGCGCGATCTGCGACCTCCTCCAGCGCTCGATCGCCGATCGCTCGAAGACCTACACTTACGCGCTCGACATCAAGGAGATCCTGGTCTCGGGCGACCTCGCCGTCGTCCGCCTGGTGTGGACGCTGACGATAGCGACGCCGGGCGTGGCGGGGACGGTCAAGGCGGAGGAGCCGGGGATGGACGTCTTCCGGAAGCAGGCGGACGGGAGCTGGAAGATCGTCCGCTACATCGCCTACGAAGCGCCGTGACGACGGCCCCTTAGTCGATCTTCTCGACCTCGATCGGCTTCGGCGGATGGACGATGCGCTCGAGCGCCGCCACCAGCGCCAGCTCGCGCCGGCCGGCGGCGACGGTCGCCTCGATCGCCTCGGCCATGCCGGACGCCGCGAGGCGGAGCGCGTCCGGCACCGAGCCCGAGTCGAGGTAGTGGCCGAGGATGAGGGCGGAGATCAGGTCGCCCGTGCCGTTGAGCGGGCGGTCGACGCGGGGCACCGTCACCCGCCAGAGGCCGTTGTTGGTCACCGCCAGCGTCGAGATGCGGCCGTTCTCCGGCAGGCCGGTCAGGATCACCGTCCTCGGCCCTTGGCGGCGGAGCGCATGAGCGGCAACGCGCGCCGAGCCGAGATCGGTCACCTGCATGCCGGTCAGCTGCTCGAGCTCGAACACGTTGGGCGTGCAGATATCGGCCAGCGGCACGAGCTTCTTGGCGATCGCCTCGGGCACGCCCGGGCGGACGAAGACGCGACCACCGTCGCCGATGACCGGATCGAGAAGATAGATCGCCTTGGGATTGGCGGACTTGGCGGACGAAACGGCGTCGGCGACCACGGCCGCGGTCCCGGCCTCGCCGAGATATCCGGACAGCACCGCCCGGCAGTCACTGAGGACGCCGAGAGCCTTAAGGCCGCGCAGCAGCTCGGCGATCTCCGCCGGCGGGACGACGCGGCCGGAGAAGCTGCCATGGCCCGGGTGGTTCGAGAAGGCGACCGTGTCCAGGCGCCAGACCTCGTGACCGAGGCGCATCAGGGGCAGCGCCGCGACCGAGTTCCCGACATGACCGTAAACGACGGAGGACTGAATGGAGAGGATCGGCATAGGCGGCGACCATGCCACAGGGGAGGAACGCGTCGACAAAAAAATCCACAAGCACCGGGACGCATGTTCCCTATCGGTCCCGTCGGAACGAATCGGCATCCGGAAGGTGCGAACGAAAGGCGAGCACTGCCAGCGGTTGTGGCCGCGTTTTCCGCCGACCTCAATATCCAGCGTATCACCCTAGAGCGAGCCAGTCTTCGACCAGCCGGCGGGCGATGGAATCTACCCGGGGAAGATTCTTGCCCTGGGCGGCGAAATTCCGGAGTTCGGAGCGGCTGAACCAGGCGACGTCCTCGAGCTCGCTCTGGTTGAGGCGGATCTCCCGGCTGGCCGCGGCGGCGTGAAAGCCGATCATCAGGGAAGCGGGAAACGGCCAGGGCTGGGAGGAGTGGTAGCGGACGTCGGCGACGCGGATTCCCGACTCCTCGAAGACCTCGCGGGCGACGGTCTCCTCCAGGCTCTCGCCCGGCTCGACGAAGCCGGCAAGGGTCGAATACATGCCCGGCGGCCATACCTTCTGCCGGCCGAGGAGCGCCCGGTCGCCATCATAGACCAGCATGATCACGGCCGGGTCGGTACGCGGGAAGTGGCTGGTCTTGCAATCGCGATTGACGCAGCGGCGGACATGGCCGGCCTCGACGCTCTCGGTCGGCGACCCGCAGACCCCGCAGAAGCGATGCCGCGCATGCCACCACATGAGGCCGCGGGCATAGGCGAGGAGCGAGCCCTCATCCCGCCCGATCAGCGGGCCGACACGCCTGAGATCGGTCCATTCGCCGATGCCGGCGGCGCGACGCTGCGCCTCCTCCTCGCTCCAATGCGAGACGTCGACGGCGAGATGCAGACGCTCGCCACTCTCACCCAGCACGGCGCGGGTCTGTGCCTCATCGAGCCAGGACCTCACCGCATCGACCGGCAGCAGAGCGGCGCGAGGACTGTCGCCGGGTATCACCAGATTCCGGCTCTGCCAGACCGCGACGATGCGGACGCGATCCTCGCCGAGCAGCCGCTCGATCCAGCCCTCCTCGGCGCGGAGATGGGCCAGGCGATCGAGATCGCCGCCGGCCGAATAGAAGTTCACGATCATCAGGCTAAGCTGCGCCCGACGCCGATCCCGCGTCCAGCGTCTTGACGAAGATCACCTTGCCGTCGCCTACGGCATAGAAGTCGTCCAGCCGCGCCACGTCCGTATAGCCACAGGCGCGATAGAAGGCGCGCGTCGGCTCGTATTGGGCGCGCGAGGAAGTGTCGACATAGAGCCGGCGCCCGCCGAGGGCGCGGATCGCCTCCGTGCAGGCCCGCTCCAGCAGCCGGCCGATACCACCGCCGCGCTTGGCCGCGTCGACGACGATCCAGTAGAGATCGTAGCTCGCCTCGGTGCCGGCGATCGGGCCGAAGCAGACATAGCCGACCGGGCGGCCGGCCTCCTCGGCGAAGACGAAGTGATAGCCGCTGCCTGCCTCGCCCTTGGCCAGCGCGTCGGCGACCAGCTCGACGGCGATTTCCTCTTCGGGTCCGGTGAAGAACCCGGTCGAGGCGACGAGGCGGCGGACGGCGTCCCCATCGTCCGGCCGGACACCGGGGCGAAGCGCGATGGCCATGGTATTATTCAGCCGAAGGCGACCCGACGGGCCGGCTCGAGGTTGAGTACGCCGACGATCTCGCGGACGAGGTCAGTCTGGCTCCAACCGACGCGACGGGCGGCGGCGACCAAGCCGGCATCGCTCGCGAGGCACGGATTGGCGTTCACCTCCAGCACCCAAGGACGGTCGTCGGCATCGACGCGAAAGTCGATGCGGGCGCAGCCCGAGAGCCCGAAGACCCGCCAGCACCGCCGCGCCACCTCCTCGAGACGACCGAGCAGCCTGTCCTCGCCGGCGAAATCGTAGCGTCTCGGCGTGTTGCGATAGGCGTGGGACTCCGGATCCCACTTGGCGGCGTAGTCGACCATCCGCGGCTGATCGGGAGCGAAGTCGACGAACTCGATCTCCGCCGGCGGCAGCAGGCGCGGCGCCTCTGCACTGCCGACCAGCGCCAGGTTGAACTCGCGACCGTCGATGAAGGCCTCGGCGAACCAGGCTCCGCCGAAGCGCTCGGTGCGCGCCGCCTGGATCGCGCGAAGCGACTGGCCTTCGCCGATCGAGGTCGCATCGAGGCCGATCGAGGCGTGCTCCCACACCGACTTGACGATGAAGCGACCGGCGGGAATGCGGCCGGCCGCCAGATCTCCAGGTTCGATCCACGGCGCGGTATCGATGCCGGAAAGAGCCATCGCGCGTTTGGCGGTGAGCTTGCCCGCGGTCGCGGCGATCGAATCCACAGAGCAGCCGGTATAGGGGAGGCCGATCGACTCCAGAAGCTGCGGCACCAGCCCGATCAGGTTGCCCTTGCCGTCGAGCGACTCCACCAGATTGAAGACAAAGGCCGGCCTCAACCGCTTCAGCCGATCGGCGAGGCGCTGCAGATTGAGGTCGACGGGAATCGGGACCGGCCGCCAGCCGAGCTCGGCGAGCCGCTCCGAGACTTCGGTCACCTGCAGGAGCGTGTCCTGCTCGTCGGCCGGCGCATCCGGCGCGACCCGGCCATGGACGACGGCGACGGGACGGCCCCCGCTTCTCATGCGCGCCCCCTGACGACGCGCCGGCTCGCCGCGTCGACGATCATGCCGATCAACGCCTGATACGCGATGCCGGCCTGGGTCGCCAGGATCGGCAGGTCGGAATGCAGGGGATTGAGGCCAGCCAGCGGATTGACCTCGATGAAGACTGGATTACCGTCCCCGTCGCAGCGAAGATCGATTCGACCGGCGTCGCGGCAGTTCAGCACCTGCCAGGCGCGCACGGCCAAGGCCGTCGCGGCGCGCGCGGTCGTATCGTCGACCAGCGTGTAGGTGATCCGGGTCTCGCACTCCTCCTTGTTCACCAAGCCATAGATCGTGCTCTCGGCAGTGCCGAGAAAACCCACCTCGAGGGCGCCGATCGCCCGCGTCGAGGCGCCGTCGCCGATGAGGCCGACGGTGAACTCGCGTCCCGGCAGGAAAGTCTCGACGATCGCCGGCTGGCGATAGGTCGTGATGATGTCCCGGCAGCCTTCGATCAGGTCGGCCCTGCTGGAGACGCGCGACTTGCCGCCGATACCGCGCCCCGTGCCCTCTGCCACCGGCTTGACGAACAGCGGGTACCGAAGATCGACGCGCTCCACCTCGTCAGGATGCTCGACCACGACGAAGTCGGCGGTCGGGATGCCATGGGCGCGGACCACATGCTTGGTCAGGCCCTTGTGCAAAGTCAGCGCCATGACCAGCGTGTCGGAGAAGGTGTAGGGGATCGCGTAGGCGTCGAGCAGCGCCGGCACCTGAGCCTCCCGGCCGATGCCGTGCATGCCTTCGGAGATGTTGAAGACGAGGTCCCAGCGCTTGCCTTCCGTCAGGCGTGCGGCCAAGGCCTTGATGTTGCCGATACGCTCGACCTGATGTCCGAGGCCGACGAGCGCCCCCTCGATCGATTCGATCGTGTTGACGCTGTCGAACTCGGCGGTCTCCTCGAGGCTGTAGCCGGCCTTGAGGTAGTCGTCGCGCAGGTCATAGGTGAAGCCGACCCGCATGGGTGACGTCCGAAGCTGCTACTCCGCCGCGCGGGATAGCGCGGTTCGGCGATCCGCTCCCACCCGCCCCTCGGGGTCGGTGTAGCGGTACACGTTCCCCTCGAAATTGCGGATGAGCAGGTCGTCGCCTTCGCGCCCGACCACGTAATCCGGCAGCAGCGGGATCTTGCCGCCGCCGCCGGGCGCGTCGATCACGTAGTGCGGCACCGCGTAGCCTGTTGTGTGGCCGCGCAGCGCCTCGATGATCTCGAGGCCGCGGTCGACGGAGGTGCGGAAATGCGAAGAACCGGTGATCGGGTCGCACTGGTAGAGGTAGTAGGGCTTGATCCGGATCTTGAGCAGCTCGTGCATGAGCTTCTTCATGACCTCGGTGTCGTCGTTGATGCCCTTCAGCAGCACGGTCTGGCTGCCCATGGGGATGCCGTTGTCGGCGAGACGATCGGCGGCGAACTTTACTTCCGGCGTCACGTCGTCGGGATGCGTGTAGTGGATCGACAGCCAGGCGCGATGCTTGCGCAGGATCTTGGCCAGCTTGCCGGTGATGCGCTGCGGCAGAACGACAGGGACCTTCGAGCCGACGCGCACGAACTCGATGTGCGGGATCTCGCGCAGCCGCGAGAGCAGCCAGTCGAGCCGCTCGTCGGAGAGGGTGAGCGGATCGCCGCCCGACAGCAGCACGTCGCGCACCTGCGGCGTGCGGCGCAGATAGGCGAGCGCGTTCTCCCACTGCTTGTAGCTGAAGCTGTATTCGCCGCCACCCTCGCCGACCATGCGGCTGCGCGTGCAGTAGCGGCAGTAGGTGGAGCAGAAGCCGGTGGTCAGGAACAGCACGCGGTCGGGGTAGCGGTGCACCAGCCCCTCGACCTCGGTGTCGTGATCCTCGCCCAGCGGATCGTCGGCTTCGCCCGGCGTCTTCAGGTATTCGGTCCCGACGGGGATATGCGTGCGCCGGAGCGGCTGCATCGGGTCATCGCGGTCGAAAAGGCTGAGATAGTAGGGCGTGATGCCGACCGGCAGCGAGCCGGTGTGGCGCTCGATCGCGGCGCGCTCGTCATCGGAGAGATTGAGGATGCGCGACAGACCGTCGAGCGAGCGGATGCGGTTGCGCACCTGCCATTGCCAGTCGTTCCACTCGGCGAGCGTCGCCTGGGGGAAGAACCGCCTGCGGAAGGCGTTGGTGCGTTCGCTAACCGGGAATTTCGGCGCGGAGGCGCGTTTCTTCGCCGAGGCCCTGATCCCGCCGGAGATCAACCGGCTGGTGAGGGCCTCGATGGCCGCGGCGTTGCTTGAATCGCAGCCGCGCGTGAGGATGGTACTCGGAGGCTGTTCGGCGTCGTTCGGCATGGGACTCTTGGCTCCGGAAGGAAATGGTCAGTGGTCACCGACCCAAGAGCGGCATCACACCCAAGCCGACTCGTCCCACCCTGTTGGAGCCGCCACGACTCCTGACCTGACCTTCCGAAAATCCCATCACCGGATCGAACTTCGATTGGACAGGGCGGACAAGAACTTGGGCACCGCACCCGGGCCCGCCCCCTACATAGTGGGATTTTTTTTCCTTGTAAAGACTTTCTGACTCATAAAATCCGGCAAATACTGAAGAAGTCCTAGTGCTCCCATGGGCGACCTTGGGTTCATCTGTGATGATCTAAGGAAATCCGCGTGGGGCACCCAATGAAGCGACGAAGTATCACTGTAATATCGATTTCGACGCGCGGCGCGGGACGGTGGCGCCAATGCTTGCGCTCGACGCTGCAA